>DATMUM010000069.1:0-34522 GCA_035564175.1 Mobilitalea sp. | reverse complement strand
ATTAGTTGTATTATCACTATATTTAATTATAACTGTATAGGAAGGTTCCATACCGTTATAGACACTTGATGATGAAGGTGTTACCGATATTGAGGTAGGATATTTTGCAGAAGCTACTGTTACATTCACGGTACAGCTTCTGGTACCGGTAGTCTTAGCATTCCCAACAAATCCGCTATAGGTTAAGGTTATTACCTGTGATCCCAGGGTGTTAGTATTAAAACCTGAAACCGTGCAGTTTACTGTTCCTGTACTCCCATCAAGGTATGCAGCAGTTGCTGTAGCTACAATATTTCCGCCTTGTGTTATACTTTGAGTTGGGTTCGTAGCTGTAATGCTTGTGACAACAGTTGCACATAATGGATTATTATCGTTAGAATACCCGCAGTTATAACCTGCATATAAACTACAGCTTAGGCTGTAGGATATAGGTTTCGTAATATCGATTGAACAAATAAGTTTACTTATAGAGTTAGTACAAGCAAACGATGAAGGAACGGAACTTCCATGTCCGCAGGACAGAACCCACACATTACCATAGCTTTGCCCACAAACACTGCATCTTTTGGCATAGGTTATTCCTGATACATTTTTCTTGCAAGCAGAACAATAACCGCTGTTTGTACTGTAAACTGAAATATTTACTGATCCCCCACATGTGCTTGATCCCCAGCAGCTTGAAGCATGCGAATGATAATTGGCTACTCCGTAACATCCGCCACCACTTGTTGAACTGCCTGAATGTGTATGATAGGAACATCCACTTGCAGCATGATTATGTCCTGCATAGCAATCCGTAGTGTGTGTATGAACTGCAAATAGAGTAATGCCTGCACCTAACGCCGAATACATTGGTTCCGCAATATTTCGATTTAAATTATTCCAATTTTCTTTTGTATTTCTCTCAGAAGAAATATGAAACATATGATTCGATTCCGTGGTTAAAGAAGTGTTCTTTATGGCGGTTAATGAAGTGTTCTTAATGGTGGTTAACGAGGAGTTCTTAATAGAAAGATCAGATACATCCTCCCCCACGTTTGCCTCAGCTAATTCTTTACCGGATACCGGATGTGTTGCTTCTATGGTTATGTCATATAGCTCTCCTGTACTATCCAGATCTCCTATGAAATCCTCATATTCATCTACTGTTATATACCCCTGATGTCTAGCTTTATCGGTAAATTCCGTAGCTTTTGCATTAACAATATCTTCAATCGTGTCACTTTGCGATTGAGCTATGTATTGCAATGGATACAAGGCAATTAATATTACAGCAAAAGCAATGACGATAAATCTACCATATCCGTTCATAACATAAGCCTTCCTTAGTTATAGTTATTATTACACTTAGTTAATCGTTTTCCTTAGTTAATCATTTACTTTTGTTAATTATTTACCTAAGTTATCATTTCCCCTTAGTTAATCATTTCCCTTACTAAATTTGCACAGAAGATTGCTTCTCCTTCAAATGGGTATTTTCTTACTTCCGTTTCAAGTTCATCATTGATTTTCATCTTTCTTTTTATAGAGCCATCTTTATAAAGTTCGTAAGTCATACGCACCCGGACCATATTAAAATCGTATTTAAAATATTTGATATCCTTTTTCACCTGATCATATAAATTTTCGATTTCTGAAGTACTTCTATTCAACTTTATATATAGGAAAAGCTTCTCCATTAGCAGATTAATCTGCATATGCTTGCTTTGTTTTCCACTTACTGCTTCAAGTTCGGTAAGACATGCCAGGGCATTTTCCCATAGTCTTAAATCCATGTAATAATAACTGTGGTTTATTATCTGCCAACCGGTCTGGGCACTTGCAAGGCTCGCTCCGACAGGTATTCGATAAATATCCTCTGGAAGATCCTTATAAGTTTTTCCGTTTAATAAATAGTAAAATACTTTACTATTCATATAAAAGCACTTGATGGACTGCTGATCCTTCGCTAAATAATATGTATTAGTACCGTCATTATTAATTTTTCCTTTTCTCGATACTACACCATTGGTAAATACATTTATGAAATCAGTGAATGCCAGGGAAAGAAAGACTATTCTTACCGGATTTGAAAGAACTGAAGGTGTAATGCCAATCAAGGTAAAGATTACAGCAAATAGTGTATCAAATATAATTCCACCGAGCATGTATAAAACATACGGGTTTTTGCCTTCCCTATACTCCAGGGGAGCCATCACGCACTGTCCAAGTGAACCATAGGAATAATGCTTTGTGATCTTATAATGATCCTTTGCTTTCATAAGCATTATGTGTCGTATTCGTAAGGTTTCAAATTTATAGCCCGTAAGTAAACCAAAAACCAAATGCCCACATTCGTGAACCAAGGTTTTAAGGGTAAAGTAGTATATCATAACACTTCCAACAAAAAGAACGAGCCATTGTAAATAATTGTTATATACATATCCTATTATTGAGTGAATTGTAATCAGCATATTGTACTATCCTTTCGGCTTTTACAGCTATTTCAACTTTTACTTGTGTAAATAATCATTGTAATACTCCCATTATCATCATAACGATAGCTTTTACCATACTTACTGTTTTTTATTGCATATCCGGATATCATATACTTATCATGTTTATCTTTATCAATCAGTGTTCCATCTATCAAGATGTCATATTCCAGTGGCTGCATGAGGGTGGCTATCAGCTCTGCATAGGAAATCGTCTCCCGATCTGTAATGTTATATTCCTGATAGATAACATCCTCTCGAATTTTTTCCCTTGTAAGCTTTAATAATGTGGTATAAGCCTGAAACTCATAAACAAGAACATAAATCCCAATACAAAAAACACTAGCAGATATAAAAGCCTTAAATAGCCGTACCATAGCCCTTCCTTCCATTCCTTAATCAACTGCAGGATAATCCCAGTCGCTTTTTCACTTATTTCTGAATGAACTTGATGCCTATGATGACATCATTGGTATTCTTCATTACTTGACCTGTAAACATGGCAGTCGGTTTGATGAATCGTGTATCAGAGAAATTACGGATGTTGGGTATATAATTACTATTCGTATAAGTATTCTCTGATACGGAAGTCTTGACGTACACATAGATTGGAGCTGTCTGAGTCGATGTATAATCTCCGAGATATTTTTTAATGCAGTTAACTACATCGCTTCCCTGCACATCGTCATTGTATTTCATGATACCACTGTCAACAATGTCATTGTTCATATCATTCATCTGTTCAATGGCACCCATACTTAAGTGTCTTGCTTCCTCTGTTGCCAGTAATACCACCTTAACAAACACACAGGTTACAAGGACTGAAACCCCGACTAATATTAACTTTAATGCTGTACTCATATTACCTGTTTTCATGTTTCATATCCTTCCGTGATAATGAAAGATTTATTATTTTCACTTCTTTAAGGATTCTGCTCAAACCATAGACAGATGATATTATCATTATCATCTTCCAGGACGCTGCACTGGAATACCGCATCCCTGTTTATGTAGTTATCCTGAGACATATTGGTCTGCAAGGTGGTTGTACCGCCTGTCGCAATGCTATTATTCGTTGAATCGTAAGTATAGTTATAATCCGTCCTTGAATTTCTGAGTGTCCTTACAACGATTGATAGACGCTCACTGTTTTCAACCGTGCTGTTGATCAGTGCAGTTACTTCATTTCCTAGAAATGTGTTACCATCATAGGTCGCCTCTGTAATTGTGTCGGCTTTCGCAGCCAGTTTTTTAAACTGTGTCGTACTGCTGTTTACTATGGCTTTTCCGGAATTGGCCGTTCCGATTATCACGCCGCATAAAATACATACGATAATTACGGATATTACTAAAAGGATAATTTTTAATGCCTGAGATATATTGCCTGTTTTCATCTGCATTTTTACCTTTCTCATCTTGCATAGTCAGCTAATCCATCTGGTCAAATAAGATTGCGATTATATTCTTATTTACATCCTTATATACTTTACCGGTAAACTGAGCATTCGGATTTATATAGTTTATACTGGTAGCATCAGTAGTTATAGTTGTTAGTGCTGAACCAACCGCTATGGTGTTACCGCCGGCTGCTGTAGTCAGCGTGTAATTATAGTAAACTCCGGTTGTTGCATTGGAATTCGTCTTTACCCAGATGGAAAGTGTTTCTTTATCCGCAATTGTTGTTTGAATAAGGTCAACCAATGCAGATCCGATAATATTCTGATTATCATAAGAAGCCTTATCAATATTAGAATAGCTTTCCGTCATTGCTTTCACCTGAGTCGTTCCTGAGTTAACCATAGCTTTACCTTCATTGGTAGTCTTGATTCCGATAAATGCTGCAATGCAGACAACTATTGCAGATACTGCTAAAAGAATAATTTTTAATGCTGTTGAAATGTTATTTGTTTTCATAATGATTCCTTTCCTTTGTTATTATTAATAAATACCCATCGATTGTATCATTTCCTTCAGATCCAGCAGGCTCTTAATACTGATATATAGCAGAGGCAGAATGAGATAGATAAGTACCATGATTCCTGGAAGAAATGCTAACGGCTTTATATTGTCAGCTCTTTTTTGAATTATTATTTCGTTTTCCAGCTTCCGTCTGTCATAATAGTTTTCTCTGTCCGAGGCTATTTCGTCAAAAGAATTTTCAATTGATATATCATCACATCTGATCAGATTATCAACCAGGCGTATAAATGGTTCGAAGGCTTCCCTTTTTTTCATTTTTTCCAAAGCCTGAATATCTCCACTGTTATATTCATTCATACATTCACGCAAGGTTGGTCTGAAAACCATAGCAAACAGTTCCATCTGCTCTAATAGATCCATAACGGTGACATGATCCGAGTACATCATCATGTATATGATGGAATTAAACTGAATTACTTCATCTTCCATCGTTGCTGCCAGGAGTTTCCTTCGGTATAGGATCATTAGATAAGGGATAATAAAGCACAATAACCCAATCCCAATGCAGATAAGCAGTTCATACCACTTGAAATATTCATTCTGATACCTGTTTATTCTTTCTATTACCTCTTTTGCCACTTCCTCAATGGCTGATTGATTGTAAAGTGATCCCTCCTTCTGTAGCTGCAGCTGTATCTGCTCCTGTGTAACTGCTTCTTCCTTGTATTTGTTTACATATCTTAATATCTCCTCCTTCATAACTTCTGTTAATTCAATCATGCCGACTGACGTTAAATTCTCCTCATTTATAACTTTTTCTGTCAGTAGCGCCTTATTGCTGGAATGTATATAAAACATCAAAATTATGCTTATCGAAAATGCTAAAAATGATGTAATGATGCTTTTCAGTAAAAGCTGTTTCGGCGTAATGCATTCTCCAAGCCGTTTTAAGGTATCTCTCAGCCTAATTATAGGTCCATAGTGCTTTTCTGCAAAATTATCAAGGGCCGTATTAATAAAACGAAGCTTTTCCAGCTTCTCTAAAAAAATATTGTTATGAACCATTGGCTTCTTCATTTCTTTCGCATTATTTATCATGATATATACAACAGAAGAAATTAGAAAAATAAGTACTACGTAAAGTATGCCGAGCTGGCCCAAATAAATTGCTTCAAGCTGTGGTGCGATTGATATTCCGAATTTTTGGATTAAGGTAAGAGGGATACAGACAGCTACAGCAGCGAAAATAGAACCAGAAAAAATATAATTTAACTTTTTTTGTTTCAGATATTCCAGATTAATTTCTTTTTTCAGACTGATAAGATTTTGAGTCATAAGACGTTGACCATGATGGATTTTATCTCCATTCTCCATCACATTGATGCAGAGAGAAAGGAACATTTTCAGATATTTATTATGAGTCGTGGCATTGTATCTAGCCACATCCTCCTTCTGGCTATCAGAAGTAACTATTTCATAAATAATTTTAGCGTTTATTTTCATTTCTTCGGACATTCGGTTATCTATTGCATCTACAATAGCGTCATCAATATAATAATTAATAAAATAGTTGTGACTTACATTGGATATAAACCGTTCCATTTCTTCCAGCAGGGTAATAACAGATTTTCTCACGAAATAATTAATTACCTCATTGTTTATTACAAAAATCAGATAAACGGCCAGGATTAAATTATTCATGTCCGGCTCCAGCAGGAAGGTTAGTGCGATTTCTGCTATACATAACAGAAGCGTAGTTCCAGCAAGAAGCATGGTCTTATTTGCTATAGCTCTGGGGTTTCCCGGACAAATAAGTTCATAGTTGCTGCTGATTTTAAGAAGGTAACTTCTCGTTAAAGGGATGCGGCAAAATATTTTATAAATCCAATATAACGGATTTGTCTTTGCTTTTTTAATATAAAGCGATGCCCCAGTATTATTCTTGGCTTTATCCTTCTGATCCACCTTCTCTATGCAGATAAAAACTATAGGCATAATTATGGCAAGACTTATTACGATTGCTATGACAGTTCTCCAATCCATACCTACTCCTACTTAGCACTGCAAAAGTGTTGAAAAATTGCTTTTTCATTTTCAGCGAGATTTTTCAGAATTCTCATACTAGCCCTTTCACTAAAATTATTCTTTATCACATATTGATTGTTCTCAAGGACCACCAAAGGCCTTATATAAAATGCCCTTTTTCTTGACAGTAATCTTAATGAATTCGCGATACTGTCCAAGGCCTGGATTTCGTCTGTTTCCTTAATCTCACGGGGATAAGGTATGATTTCATTAATATAACTGATATATCTGCATCCATTCGCTGCTTTTTCCCAATGGATATCGATATGGACGGAGTTAGCAACCTGCTCTTCTGCTGTCATTTCTGTCCGGAACATTCCACTTGCCATGATAGAATTACGAAAATAGTCTACAAGGTCTTCCGACGATACACAATGACAGGTACAGATTGCTGATTTTGTTCCGGATAAACATAAGGATATATAAGCTGCTGCCAGCTCATAGGAATTAACCTCTCCTAACAGCATAATTGCTGCATCCATTTTCTTCTGGATATTGATCGCATCTATGACGGACATTCCTTCCGTACCCCTAAGGCAAAGACAGTTTAGATTAATATAGGCATTATTTAGCCATAATTCAAACTCCTGCTCTGTTGTACGAACCGGATTTCTAAGGTCAAAAAAGATACCGAGTGCTTTTAAGCAGGTTGTCTTTCCTGAGTTCTGATCTCCTGACAGTACCACATTAAGACATCCCTTGATAATCCACATCATCATCTCAACAACCATATCACTTCCATCATTAATCAGAAGTTTATGAATCGTCATATTCTTTGTAGAATCAAATTTACGCAGGAAAAATGCCCAATGAGTAGCAAAATTAGGCCTGACGACCACAACCCTGCTTCCATCCGCCTGATAGGTCAGTTTATAGCCGCTTTTTGAATTAAGATGCCCTACGGTTCCATATCGATATAGGTTCTTGCAAGTCCTGATTAAATCGTTTTGTGAGGAAAAACTCAGAAAAGAAAGATGGATTGCCTTTCCGTGAAAGAATATCCAGACGCTGTTATATGTTTTGGATCTACTGGTTCCCCCCGATGCATATATCTCTTCCATATAATTGTATTGTTCGGTGGATGCTCCTGAGCAGCCACCGGATATACCATCAATTGTCAGATCGTATCGTAAAATATCTGCAACCGATATACCGTAGATTTCCTGATATATTCTTTGGGCTACAACCTCCAGACGGTCAACATAGCTTAATGGCATATTCAGCCTGTCATATGCAATATTAATGTCTTCTGTGGTAATCTCATAATAAATACCAAATTCATTCACCTTTTCCCGATCAAAATTACATAATCGATTGAGCTCATCAAAAGCACGATATTTGTTTTCCTTATTATAAATCGTGTATAATATTTCAAATTTATCCTGAGCGGTCAGATGCAATGGCTGGTTGAATGGGATAATGCGATTAATGGTTTCCTCATTAACATTAAAGCAGTCCTGCAGCAAATCCTTAGAGTAATCCTTCATATAATCTCTTTCACCTATATTACCCTGGGCACATGTCCGTACAGCTTTGCTAAGTCTTGCCTTTTGATATTCCCGCTTCTTCGTTTCCTTTTTACTGAGAAGAAGCTCATATATGTTCTGATCAACAATTTCATTCACCTTTCTCTTAATTCCTTCCTCAAGATATAAGAGAGAGAATTTATTTTCCTCGATATTTTCTTCCTCAGGCTCTATTTCTTTTTTAAATAGAAAATAGATAAATAAGAGGACGAGAGCCGTTATGAATGCTATGATTACTATATTGGTATGTATAAACTCCATCCGGTTATTTCCCTTCTATATAAATTCCGGCTTGCTTTAAGATCTTTTCCGTAGCATTCTTAACTTTCAGCATAAAATAATAAGCCTCATCTTTTTTGGAACAATTAAGATTATCTCTAAAAAACTCAACCACTTTACCATCTGTCTGTGCATCCATATAGCCTGTATGATATGGAATAACTCCTGAGTTCTTCTGTGTAATCATCTTACGATACTTCCTTCGGATATTATTGATATTGTACTTCGAATTACAATCATATTTGCCAAAAAGATAAAAGACATTACTAGATAATTTATCTTTGTATTGCTGAAAGAATAAATCAAGAACGCTCAAATTCTGGCTAAGATTAATTACTACAAGATCAGCCTCCTCCAAAAGCTTCATCGAAAGAGAATTTTCACCGGAACAAATGTCTACGAATATCACACCATATATTGCTTCCATTGCTTTTAACAGGTTCACTATAACGGCTTCCATTTCATATTCAAAGGATTCCTTTATGGTTTTTGATGTCCCCGGTAGTAATAAAATGTTTGTGTTCTCAAGTGCTATACAGCAATTTTCCAAGGTTTCTTTATCAAGCTTCGCTGCTTTAAAGCAACGGATCAGTGTATCAATCCCAATTTCCCGAAAGAATTCTTTCGAGGCTGCATTATAAGCATTTGCTCCGACAATTGGTGCTTCCAGGTTATTAAAGCTGAATTGTGTCTGGGTAAGAACCACCTTTTTACGATAATACATACCTGCAACCATGGAGGTTGCAAGTATATTGCTTGTAGTTGCTGTCTGACCATGTACCGGAGACCAGAATAATATTTTCAAATTGTTACTCCCCTTTCCGGGCTTTTGCATATATTAACCTAATCTGTCTGTTTGTTAATTCCTTATATAATATCTTCACTTCGCTAACCAGGTAATTTTTCATCATCCATGAAATATGAGAAAAACGGAAAACCTTATTATAATGACAGAATAAACTATTTTCATAATCAGCATCATCCCTGTATAAGATTGTTATCATTTCTTCCGGTATATCTTTCTTTAATATAGATAATATATATTGAGTTGTAAGCTTGGAATTAGCTGCATTTCTGATTAATAGTGCTGTTTCAATTTCAAGATTATTATACAAATCCAGTTTACTGATCCTGTTCAAGTTAAATTCAAATAAGTCTGTAACATATACAACTCTTGTCAGAAGTGAATAATCCATATGCGGACAACTCATCCCACAGTCGATTAGAATGTCATCATATAGTTCAAGTATTTTATGATCTATTCCCTTAGTTGTAAAATCTACCTTCCGGTAAGTGATATAATCGTCATCCGTATTAATTCCAGGAATTTGAGGTAGTGAACAAGTAAGAGCTTTAGTCTCTGAGTAATCTACTAAAAGTACCTTATACCCCATATTTTTAAGAAGCCCCGATAGGTATAAAATAATATCAAAGCTTTCATTTCCGACGTAAGCAATAACATTATTCGCCATATTCAATATCACTCTCCTTGGCCTGTTCTTCCTCTGCATAATAAAAGTAATCGCCCGTTCCTGCATTGCTTCCAAGTTCACTTCCATCGTCCGTCGTAACATTATCTGTATTCTGTGATTCCTGATTTGGGTCCGGCAAAGTCTCAGTCACAAGCTCTTCCTGTTTAGGAAAAGGAGTAACTGCCAATACATTAGGGTTGGTATCCCAGCTTATTTGGGATACATCGGTTTCCATACTGTCCGCCAGCCTGTTCTCCAATGACTTGCGTAGTTCCCTGCTTAATTCCTGGGATGCTCTTTCTATGATATTGGGATCACTTTCTAACAAAGATAGAATCGAAAGGCTGGGTATATAATTAACGACGGAGGCTTCCTGAATATTTGGCTCAATATATTTGGTTACATATAATCGTGAACCGTTATATAATCCAGCATCCACAATCGCAGCAGACATACGCAGTAATTCCTTTTCATCCAGCCATAAATAACAGGTGGATGTCTCCGGTAGGAAACCCTTCATTAGCTTCTTGGAAAGAATAACATAGCTTTCTCCATTCGGATATGAAATACGTACATCAACATAATCGTTATTCGCTACATTAGAACTTACATAAATTACGGTATATTCCAGCTCTCTTAATTCGGAGGAAATCATTTTATCCGATAGCATGCTTTTTAAAACCTGTGTACCTGACATGATATTTATCAAAGCAACCTTTCCCATATCCTCTGAAGTTATATAAGCATCAATTGGCTGGGTGGAATAGACTGTCTGCATTTCTGCATTCTCTTCTGTTATATAATCACCGGCTGAAATCTCATTTACAGCTATATATACCGTATGTTTATTTTCATTCATCTCCTGATTGGCTTTGTCCAGTAAAGATGCATACTTGTCTTTGATTTGACCTGTTATCATCAGTGCTGTGGTGACAGCAGCTCCCCCCATAACAATGATACAGATGATTGCAACAATAATATATTGCTTTGTTGTCCTTTTCATTTTCTTTCTCATGAAGTTCTCCTTGGATTATCATTTCATATAATTTTTGATAGGCAGGCAGTAAAATAGGCATAAATACGGTATCTTTCCTATAAGCATGGGTGCCCTTTGAGCGCATGAATTATATCAAAGAAGGTTTATACATGTTTTTCATATATTTTTCGCTTTGTCGGAAATGATAAGATATTGAAGAGTGATAGACTTTATAAATAGCCAGATATCATATTAATGAACAAATGATATGATAAGGAATAGTAATCCTGTTCCAAATACTAATAGAAAAGAATAAATTTGAATTACAAGAGCTTTTTTATTTTCATTCTTTGACTGATATTTTCTCTTTCTTAAATACTTTGACCCGCAAACTCCAAAAAGACCTAATAAGCAAACATACAATATAAAACCGATGATAATTACAAGAAAAACTCGAATTAAAGTTATCTTGAGCACAAAATTTCCTTCTTCTTCGTTATTTCTACTGCCTTCTTAATAATCATGTAAGTAGTCTTTTTAATTGCCTGCATAAATATATAATTAACGTTATCTTTAGGACAGGAATAATTACCGGTGATAAATTCAACTACATTTCCACAATTGAAAGCTTCCAGAAATGCTTCATTTTTGGGTATTATGGCAATGTTCTCAATAGGAATATCATACGTATTAGATATTTTTTTCATATGGAGTTTTGTATGGGTATTATAATTACTAATGATGAATATAGCTTTCGTTATCAGTGAGGAATAATTGAGGAAGAAGTCCTCCAGGATTTTTTGGCTTTGACATAGATTAACAACTATTAAATCTGCTTCTTCAAGAATTGTTTTCGTACTAAGATTTTGATGGCTTGCAGTATCGATAAAGCAGATATCAGCAACTTCTTCTGTCATATCAAGCAGTTGGTAGATACAATGACTAAATTCATAATCAAATATCTCGCTATGAATGACTCTGCTTTGAGGAATATAGTATAAGTGTTTCGATATTATTTCCTTTATGTATGATCTGATCATCCCTTTGCAATAGCCGCCGCGGTAGATTTTTCTCATCAATCCTTCCATAGCACCGCCGTCATAATAATTGGTACCAACTTCATTCATCAAATTGTTCGCTGTTCTTCCCGTAAATGCCTTTCCTAAATTATTACTGCACATGTGATTTTCCATAGTAATAACGGAATACGGGTAACGTATTACACTAGCTACACTAATCGCAGCCAGGTTTGCAGATACTGCACATTTTTCATTATTATTGCTCCAAAACGCAATTTTCAAACAAAGACCTCCTTATTTCGTTTTCATCTGGGAAAAAGTTGATTTTAATAGAATGTATAGATTTAACATTATTTACAAGATATTTCTATCTTACCCGAACTTGTAGAAATTGTAAATACTTTTCTGGAAATAATAAGTTACAGATATTTCTCTGCTTTTTGTTTAAATTTACCATATATATCAAATTTCAATCATAATTTTACAACTTACATTTACTACCAATTCCCTACATGCTATAATCTTAATCAGTTTGCTGTTTATATTTCCTCATTCGATGAATGGAGGAAAACATGTCACATTTCAAAAAGTTCTTTTTATCTGTTATATTAAGCATTTCAATTATCATTCTTTCTATACCCAGTCAGACAGTTTCTGCTTTTAGCGATTCTTTTTCATTTATTATACTGTCACATTATAAGGCCAACTTGGATATTGGAGATGATATTTATATCATCGCGGTCACTTCGAGCGGAAAGCAAGCCTCCTGGAAAAGCAGTGATTCGAAGATAGCATCTGTTAATACCTATGGAGTAGTTACCGCCAAAAAAGCTGGAACAGCTATTATTACTGCAAAGATTAAAAATGCGGAGGCCTCCTGTCAAATCAGTGTGAATAAAACAGAGGTCACAATCAGCCAAACCTATGCATCAATTGAACATGGAGAGTCCCTTAGATTATCTGCTGCAACTTCGAATGATTCGTCTGTTACCTGGAAAAGCAGCAAGAAAAGTATAGCGACAATTGATGAATATGGTAAAGTAACCGGCGTGAAACCCGGTGAAACAACAATTACTGCTACTGCCGACGGTAGTATCGCAACCTGCACAGTTACAGTTAATCTGCCTACGGTAAAGCTTAATAAAACTTCTGTCTCCTTATATCGAGGACAAACGGTTCAGCTATCTGCTGAGGTATCTTCCAATGTCACACCCACCTGGAAAACCAACAAGAAAAGCGTCGCCATTGTCGATGCTAAAGGAACTGTTACTGCTATTAAGCATGGTACAGCCATGATAACCGCTACCGTTGACGGTGTATCACAAACATGTGAAATAACAGTCCAGAAACCTGAAATCACATTAAGTTCAGCAGAGTTAACCTTAAAGAAAGGTGATAAATCAACTATTACTGCTACTGTTTCGTCCAATAATCAACCAGCCTGGTCCTCCAGTAATACGAATATTGTTACTGTTAATTCGAAAGGAGAAATAACGGCTGTCGGAAAAGGCAAGGCTTATATCTATGCATCAGAGGATGGAACAAAAGCACGGTGTACCGTTACTGTTACAGAATAAAATTATATGAGGAAAATAAGCAGCAAACTAAACTCTTTATTATGTATAATGAAAGCATACCTTTTAGGTTGGAGGAAATCTGATCAATGTTCTGAAAAGTTCATGTCTGATCAAATTCTGAAAAGTTCATCTTCAACTTTTGAGGGTCATTTCATAAATGACTCCTTGTGAAACTGCACAATAAAAGTATTTCGGAAACATCATTTAGAGCATTTGAATTCTATTATTTTTGTGTATACTCAACATAGGAATTCTTGATTTTTACCTTTAGACCCCGACATCATTTAAAAAACTATAATAACAGGCCAGTTTAGATAAACCCACTAAACTGGCCTGTTATTATATATATCATTAAAAATCATTATTTCACTACGATATTTAAAATTCTGCCCGGAACATAGATTATTTTTACAACTGTCTTTCCACTCATAGCAGTTTTAATAGCTGCTAACTCCATGGCCTTCGCTTCAATATCTTCCTGCTTTTCGTCAAGTGCAATCGCCAGGTTAGCTTTTACCTTGCCATTAATCTGAACTGCGATTTCAACAGTATTTTCAATGGTCTTCTGCTCATCATATACCGGCCATTTCTGCTGATATAATCTTCCCTGCTCACCAATTAACTGCCACAGCTCTTCTGTCATATGAGGCGCTACCGGATTGAGGAGAACAAGTAAGGTCTTGAATTCACCCTTGGTTACAGAGCTAATCTTGTAGAATTCATTCACCAGTGACATCATCGCAGCGATGGCAGTGTTGAACTTCATGCTTTCGAAGTCAAGACTTACCTTCTTGATGGTCTGATGCATCTTCGTCTCAAGACCGGCGGAAAAACCTTCGTCCTCAGTAAGCATATCCTGAAGCTTCCATACTCTGTCCATGAAACGGCGGCAGCCCTTAGCACCTTCATTTGACCAAGCGGCACTCAAGTCAAAAGCACCGATGAACATCTCATAGGTACGAAGAGTATCTGCACCAAATTCATTCACGATATCGTCCGGGTTAACAACATTTCCTCTGGATTTGGACATCTTCTCACCGTTCTCACCAAGAATCATACCATGGGAGGTTCTCTTCTTGTAAGGCTCCGGTGTACTTACTAAGCCCTGATCATAGAGGAACTTGTGCCAGAAACGGGAATAAAGTAAATGAAGTGTTGTATGCTCCATTCCGCCGTTATACCAGTCAATCGGCAGCCAGTAATCCAGCTCTTCCCTGCTTGCAAAAGCCTCATTGTTATGAGGATCGATATATCTTAAGAAATACCAGGAGGATCCAGCCCACTGAGGCATGGTATCCGTCTCTCTGTGTGCCTTGCCACCGCACTTCGGACAGGTTGTTTCTACCCAGTCTGTCATAGCGGCAAGGGGTGACTCACCATTATCGGTAGGTTCGTAGCTCTCAACCTCAGGAAGCATCAGCGGTAGCTCGCTTTCCGGAATCGGAACGAAACCGCATTGATCACAATGAACCAACGGAATAGGCTCTCCCCAGTATCTCTGGCGGGAGAATACCCAGTCTCTTAATTTATAGTTAACCTTCTTTGTACCGATGCCCTTCTGCTCTAACCATTCTAAGATTTTCTGCTTTGCATCAGCCACCTCAAGACCGTTTAAGAACTCAGAATTCACTAATTTACCGGTGGAGGTATTGGTAAAGGCAGCTTCCTGAACATTACCGCCAGCTACTACTTCTACAATCGGAAGATTGAACTTCTTTGCAAAATCCCAGTCACGTTCGTCATGAGCCGGTACTGCCATGATTGCACCGGTACCATAAGTCATCAATACATAATCGGAGATCCAGATCGGAATTTCATTGCCATTTACAGGGTTGATTGCGGTGAGTCCGTCAATCTGAACACCGGTCTTCTCCTTTACCAGCTCTGTTCTCTCGAAATCGGATTTCTTCGCTGCCTGCTCACGGTAATTGATTAAGTCCTCATAATTCTTGATTTCATCCTTATATTTATCAATCAACGGATGCTCCGGTGAGATAACCATATAGGTTGCGCCGAATAAGGTATCGGGTCTGGTAGTAAAGATACGAAGATTCTCTTCTTTTCCCGCGATCTTAAAGTCAACCTCGGCACCAACGGAACGACCAATCCAGTTAATCTGGGATACCTTGATCTTCTCGATATAATCTACCATATCAAGATCATCAATCAGCTTATCTGCATATTCCGTAATCTTTAACATCCACTGGCTCTTAACCTTACGAACAACTTCTCCGCCGCAGCGTTCACATACACCGCCAACAACCTCTTCATTGGCAAGACCAACCTTACAGGAGGTACACCAGTTAATCGGCATTTCTGACTTATAGGCAAGACCCTTCTTGAATAACTGTAAGAATATCCACTGGGTCCATTTATAATAATTGGGATCGGTTGTATTAACCTCTCTGTCCCAATCGAAGGAGTAACCAAGAGACTTTAACTGCTCTGTAAAATGCTCGATATTCTTCTTCGTAACAATCTTCGGATGGATATGGTTCTTGATTGCGTAGTTTTCCGTCGGCAGACCAAATGCGTCCCAGCCCATCGGATATAATACGTTATACCCCTCGAGTCTTCTTTTTCTGGCAATGATATCAAGCGCCGTATATGGTCTCGGATGACCTACATGTAACCCCTGTCCTGAAGGGTAAGGGAATTCAACCAATGCATAGAACTTCGGCTTTGATTTGTCCATGCCAACCTTATAAGCCTGTTCCTTTTCCCAGATTTCCTGCCATTTTTTCTCCACTTCGTTCGGTGAATAAAACTCACTCATTCCATGTTCCTCCTTATATGAACTAATAAATCCACTTTAATTCGTGACCACGTAATTACTTCTCTTGCCCATTATAGCAAGCAAATACTAATTTTAATTCCACACCTTCGCATCATTGCAATAAAGCCAGCAGAAGGTGAACACTTATTTGTTCACTATTCTCACCTTTGCTTTCGCGTATACAATTGATTAAAAAATAATTGGCATGAATTAAAAAAAACCTCTTCATCTCTGTTATCTAGAGACGAAGAGGTTCTATTATCAAGAACAACTATCCGCGGTACCACTCTAATCCATCAAGCTGTGTCACAGCATTAATGTACTCATATAATCTATAACGGGATTTCCCGCTCTGCTTACTTAGGTTCAGTCAGAGAGCTCCAAGGCGAGTTCTAAGTTCTTAACTGTCACTTCACACCAACCAGTGACTCTCTGCAAGATAGATTCCTTATACTACTCCTTTTCATAGCCAATACAAATATTAAATTACTAGCGTTTCATATTATTTTAACATTTATATGCTATATGTCAATGAAAAGTTTATAAGAAGCCTTAATTAAAGTTTATAAGAAGCCTTAATTAGCGCAATTTGAGAATTAAATTCTACTCTTTCCAAAATTAGATTTACAAACATATAGCCTTTTTTTAGTAAATTCTTATGCCGACTCCTCGCATACCTTTATGGAGCCGTTCTCAACCAGCTCTATAAATATTGGAACCAGCTTGGGATCAAATTGCAGACCGGCTTGCTCCTTCAATATTTTTAAAGCTGTATTCACTGATAGGGCATTCTTATATGGTCTTTCGGAAATCATTGCATCAAAGGAATCAGCGATACACAGGATTCTAGCTGAAATCGGTATATCCTCTCTGGCAATTCTTCTGGGATAACCATTGCCATCATAACGCTCATGGTGTCCTATCACAGCCGGAATGACATAATCCAGGGAAGGAAGATGCCTGATGATACCGATGGAGTTCTCTACATGACCCTTAACTACTTCAAATTCCTCATCCGTTAGTTTACCCGGTTTATTCAAGATCTGTTCCGGAATTCCTATCTTTCCGACATCGTGCAATAAAGCAGCTTCACGAACAATTTCAACACAGTCCTCATTCATTCCGTAAGCGTAGGCCAGTTCCGTTGCATAATAAGCCACATTTCTTGAATGATTGAAGGTATAATGGTCCTTGGTATCAATCGCAGCGGTCAATGCATAGATTGTCGATGCATATTCTGAATAAATATTTTCTTTCCGCTCGGTAAAATCCTTGACCTTCCGCTCCAGCTTCTGTTCTCTTCCGGTATACAGCATAATTGCATTCTTACCATTATGCTTAACTGTATAAATTGCCATGTCAGCGTTATCGAGTAGCTGCTTCACGTTACTGGCTGCGTAAGGAATGGAGCAGATGCCTCCGCTAACCGTAAGCATTTTCAGAGCATAATCCGCTTCCCGCTTATTCATATTCATAATCTGTTTTCTGATATTCTCCGCCAGATTCTTCGCGGTGAATAAATCATAGGAAGGCAGTATAATGGCAAATTCCTTACCGCTGTACCTGGCTACAGATCCATTATCCCCTACACTTGCACTGATAATCCGTGCAATATTCTGAAGAGCAGTATCCCCTTCCTTATTACCATATAGCTGGTTGTATAATTTAAAATCATCAATATTCAGTATGATCAGTGCAAGGGAACCATCTTTGTTCTTCTCATATTCCTCCTGAAGCACTTCTAAGAAATACTTACGGTTTAATAAACCGGTCAGCTCATCCGTACGGGCTTCAAAATATGCCTTTTCAAACAGCTTGGAATTCTTGACAGCGATGGAACCGATGGAGTTAATGGAATCCAGGAAACTGATATCCCTGTATGTATAAGTTGTCTTTTTTTCCTTCTCCGAAAGCAGGATAATTCCTAACATGCCATTATCATCCCGAAGCGGAACCACACATTCGATATTCAAATCCAGCAGCTGCTTCTTCTCATTCTCCCACATCGATTTATAAGCTATGGTTCTTTTGAAGTCTCTCATTAAGAGGCATTCGTTCGTGTTATCAAGGTAAGTTATCAATGGATTATCTGCTTTTATCGTAAATACCTTCTGGTCAAGGGGGCTTGTACTATGTACAATTTCATAGCAGGTACTCTTCTTGTCAGCAATACAGATAAACACCTTCTTGGCTGTAACAGCTCTTTGAATTACCTCCGCCAGCTCCTGGAGGATCTCATTTACATTCAGACTCTTCGAAATATTGATGCTGAATTCCTTCAGGCTCTCCGCCTGCATTACCTCATCCTTAACAAACATTACATCAATATAACGCTTCATGATATAATAAATGATGGAGGTGGATATGGTAAAAATAAAAGCAATAATTAAAACCGTATTTTCCCTGGCAATCGGAAAATTATCATTGATGGAATCTTCCAGCGGATTAATCAGATTAAAAAATATCGCAAAGGAAATCCCGGCGGATATTACATAACAGCTTCCTCTTGACACCAGCAGCTTCAGTTGGAATAAATTCCGCTTACATAAGGCATAAAACATAAAGAAGGCATTAAATACCCCTGCCAGGATATCTGTAGGGAAGCCTCTGAATAATGGAATCATGATCATGATATGACCGGTAAACAGGATTCCTATCCCCATAACAATCGGCATAAACTGGGCTTTAGCCTGCAAATTTCGATGGCTGTAGGACAACAGGATATATAACATGTTTATGATAATCGCCGCACAGATTGCAAACAACGCTACAATCGGCCAGGAATACTGATAAACAAAGGACATTTGGCCATTTGCCGATAAGACTGCTTCCGGAGCCTGTAGGAAGAAGCCTGTAAAAATATTGATCACATTTACCAGAATTACAATCGGAAGCCATACTTTTCTTGCAGTGATATTCTTAATTTCTGCAAACTCACATACAAAATTCAAAAACGAATAAGGCAATAGTGTTAATCCAAGGATGGATAAATCATACCAGAATTTGATACCGGGAAGCAGCTGCATCCTCATGCAGAAGGATCCTCCCGTCCAAAGGATTAATAAAACCAGGATCATCAGGAAAGCATTTATGATATTATTCTTTTTTGATGCTAAAAATGCAAGTAGTAAAAATGTATAGCATAGCAGTGCTATAATCGGTATATATGCAAAACTCCCCATCAAACTGCCCTCCCTCCAATCACTTTAAAATCTTTATTCTTATAACGGAGCATATCCAATACATCATAAGCGGACGGATTAATGTGATTTAGTTTTTTATCCTTCAGTTTTTCATATCCGGCAAAGGTTCCGCATTTTAGAATAGTTATCTCCAAGGGATCCATTCCAAGAATATGTTTCAGATCCTTATAATCCTGGTCAACATATTTAAAATAAATTGACAGCTGCTCCCTGAGGATTTCCTTGCTTATCGCTGCATTTACCAGTGCATCGCTCTTCATTTCGACATACATATGGAGCATAGGGCGGTTATGCTTATTGTATTCCTTAACGGCAATCCAGTTCTCAATTGGCAGCCCGGATAAATCAATAACATCCTGGATGCAATTTTCAGAAATACGGGTGAAACCTGCGATATCAATAATTGACGGGATACGGTCTATGTACTTAAAACGAGGAATTTTTGTTTCATCCTCATGATTTACCAAGCCGGCACATTGATACATATCTCCTACTCGATATCTGACAAAAGCGCCTCCTTTTAAAACCGTAATGACAAGTTCGTACTTTTCTCCCGGAACAACCTCATTCATTAGATATGTATTCGGCTTGTAGGTGCTGTCTTCTAAGTTCTTATACATCTCTTCTTCCGGAATGAATTCATAGAAACAGGTGTCCGGGAAAAAGTACATTCCATTACGGGTCCAGGTCTCCGTACCCATGATAGACGGTTCCGTACCTGCAAAAAGCTCCATAGGGCGTACTCCCCATAAATCCTCCAGGTCATCTTTATAGCAATGATTATCCGTCCCCGCGCACATGAAACCTTTTAACTTGAATATATCCTTCGGCTTCAGTTCCCGGTTCTCTTTCTTGCAGCGGTGCTTTGCCAATATCAGCTTCACCAGCATACCTGGCGACAGTTTAAATATACCGCTGCTATTTGCCTTATCACTTGATGGTTTCGAAGAACCTTTACTCATGGAGGATAAGCTAAGGCTTACATAATAGGCAACACTTCCTAATCCAAAGAAAAAATCGATTCCTTTTTTGAGACCGAGCTTGAAGCCTTTTTTGTTCCGTTCTCCGAAGGACATTTTAACTGCATCTTTTACCGGTGGAAGAAATTCTATTCCAATCTCTTCACTAAGGGCTAGCGGAAAAAGTCCCGTCGCATAGGGAAGCGGTGCTAATCCATAAAGGAAGGTATCCGTTGCGCGGACATTAAATTTACCCTTTTTGGGGCTGGTGGATAGTATCAGGCATGCGATGATATTATTGCGATAGGTTTCCAGCATACTTTTTGTATATGGTGCAACCTTGATTGGGTGTTTACCGCCTTCCCAGGTGGTCTGAATCCAGATAATCGGAGCATCCGGAAGCATTTCACCTTTCTTCTGAAGTAAAATATCAGCATAATCTCCATAGGTAGTCAGCGGTACCATCTGTCTGAATTCATCAATCGTTCTTGGACGTCTTCCATTCAGCAGCTTCCTGCCGAGTTCCGATTCGCTCCAGAGTGTAATCTGTTCCGTCATCAGACGATTTTGTATATTCATATAGGAATCCAGATCCAGATCCAAAAATCCACAATACTCCTTCCAAATCATATCATGCTGTTTATTCTTCAGTTTCTCTTCAAATTTCATAATTGATCTCCATTCTGCCGAAACACCCCGAATTTGGCGTCAGCTCAATATCTGCAAAGCAAATTGTAAACAATTCGCTTTGTGAAGATACTTTTCTTCACACTAACTAACATTCCACCGCTCCTCGGCGCCACAAAACCTGAAAGAAATTCAGAATGAATTTCATATGGAATTTATTCTGGAGTTCTTTCTAAAGTGAATTATGATTTTTATAATTCGCTTTGGATTATTGGCTCTTTCAAAATCCTTTTCACATTACTTTCCTTTACCTTATATAATTTTAAAACAGTTCATAATACTATGTATATTAGGTATTAAAAATGGCGCAGCTGTTTTATATTCACCATAATCATTGAAATTCTTCATAAAGGTCCACCGGTCCTGAAAGAATACGTACAGAAGATTCAATAAGCTGAATAGGACTGCAGCTGTCTTTAGCAAAGGGATTCCCAATGCCAACCCTAAAAAGATATAAAAGCCCGCAAACCAGAGCACTCCGGGATGTCTGCACAAAGCGTATACACCGTTACGGCATACTTTCGGCGGCGCTTGTGTATCAAGATAGGTGTCTTGAAAGGGTAATGCGAAAAACAGAGTATATATCAGCAGCCCAAAGAACACGAATGCAAAACCTCCGTAGATTCCTAATCTGATAAAATCAATCCTAATCGAAGCCCAGGAGGTTATAATAATTCCAGCAGTTGCTGCAGACAGGAGAATAAATCCTGCAAAAAAACAGCAGTATAGAAGTTTATTCTTCAGTAAAATACTGTTTATGTCATACAGGAAAAACAGTACAAAAGCAAAAATACCCATAATAATATAAATCAAATCCATATTCCCCCATATCTTTGTTCAAAATAGATATTAACATATTATCAGACGATTTCCAAGCAAATTTTTCCATTTTATATTAAAATTTGGAAAATAATTTATTATTACTATTTTTTCTATTTCTTCTTCAAAAGGATTAAAAAAGATAATATTAAGATAACAAAAAGAAGCATCCTGATTTTCGAAAGTGAACCCCAAATGTTAACCTAAACTAACTTTTGGAGGTACTCCTATCACCAAATGCTTCTTTTTTCTTTATATCGCCTGTAAATTACATAATTAAACTTCTCTATGCTTCGCCAGCTCATTAAGCAGTTATTTAAAAGATGAAAATAATACTATTCTGTTTCAAAACAGACAGCTTTATCCGGATACGAAGTATTACGATGATTTGTATACCATTTATAGTAATGCAGATATTCGAT
Source organism: Mobilitalea sp. (assembly GCA_035564175.1). Classification (GTDB taxonomy): domain Bacteria; phylum Bacillota; class Clostridia; order Lachnospirales; family Lachnospiraceae; genus Mobilitalea. The sequence goes on along the minus strand of DATMUM010000069.1, from coordinate 12,328 downwards.
TTACACCTCCCGATGTAGTGTATGCTGAGGATTTTAATCGTTATATGAACAATGATATTGACCTAGAAACCTTCATAAAAGTGGCTGACCACAAGCTAGATATCTATAGAAATGAATAGAATGAAGTAACTAGATTAGTCGTAATTATATATCCGTTAGGAGGTATTCAGCAATTATATCTCTTATAATTACATTCTTATGACTAATACCTTACCACAAACCCACTTTCCTGAAGCTCCTCACAATCCTCGATCTCCAGGTGGTCAATTCGTATAAACATAGATCCTTTCTCCAGCTGTGTTAAGAAATCATCTATGGACTTCTGCGGTCCCTGAACCTCCAGCTCAACGTCTCCGGAGTCAAGATTACGCACCCATCCGGTTACCTGATGAGCATATGCAAGATGATTGGTATGATATCGAAATCCGACTCCCTGCACCCATCCTGATGCAATAATATGTTTTCTTGGCATAATTACCTCCCTTTGCTTATATCGTAGCATATGAAGAAATTCATGACAAGTATCCAATACTCGTGAGCTGAGTACCAGCCTGGAGCAAAATGTTTTGAATATTTCCTTCTATCAAAGTGAAAACTAACAATGAAATTAATGATAAAGGAGAATATGTATGGATCGAAAACGTGCAACTGAAATAGCATCCTCGCGTGAAACGCTTGATGTAACTTATAATGGTAGGCTGATCTATATTGAAAATGTAAACCCAGGAAAGGATACAGCAAGTATTCATTACCTGAATCAGCCGAGTTTCAGCCAGGAAGTGCATTTAACACATTTGGTCGAAGCGAAATAATACTGTTTTAACGTAAAGAATAAAAGGTTTCCGGTATTCAGGCATGTACCATAAATAGGTATATGGAATACGATGAAACCTTTTATTCGTTGTAAAATAAAATCCCAGTACTACTTGTCCGGCCCATCGATATGATCGAGCATCTTACTGATACCTGTCAGATTATCCATAATACGTCTCTCCTGCATGTCAGTATTAACCTCAATATGCTCATCAGGATTACCCGGCAGTATTGAAGCATTTTCATAAAACTTTGCCAGATAACTGCTCTTCTCTAATATTCGTTGTAAATGCGCAGCAATCTTCTTTCTGTCATCTGGAGTGATTTCCTGAAGCCGAAGGGTTAAGGTACAAATTGTATCATAAATTAAATGAGTGAGGTTTCGTAAATTAATTATGACCCTCTGGTAGTGAAATAGTTCCTCGGAAGCGCTATTTAAGTGAAGTCTCTTTTTAAACTCAGCCTCTTTTTCTTTATCCTTTAACAAGCTATATAACCAGTCAATATCAGTAAAAGTTGAAGGCAATATCTCCTTCTCCCGATGAATGATATCCATTGATCCTTCTTCGATTCCCTGTTTCAGCTGTCTAAGATGATCCGTTATGGTTACCATAATATGCGCAATTCTTTTTCGCTCCATCTGTTTATAAAAGAGAAGGGAAAACAAAAAATTACATATAATTGCTGTCAAAACACCGATTCCCAAAGCAAGTATTCTTAGTTGAAAGGTTAAGATTACACTAGGTTCTCCGTTAATAGAATACTGGACATACTGTGTCATATAAATCGAAGTAAATATTGCAACCGGTGATACCTCTCTCCAATTAATCTTCAGGCATAGAAATAAGGTTGCCGATACTGTTAATGCTACTGTCCAGATGTTTATCCCAAAAAGAGCGATGATAATTGCCGTTGCTAGGGCTCCAAGAATGGTTGCTGTAATCTGTCTGAGCCCGCTTCGAATCCCGGTTACGGTTACCGGTTCCAATGTCATCATCAATCCAAATAGCACTGAAATCATATCCTTATGAACCAGCGGTAGATGGCGTACGATAGCATAAGCAGCTACGATACTTATAAATGCCTTTAAAATATATAATTTTGCATCGAATAAATAGGCTTCTTTTTTTAATAAGATAAAGTCATTCACTTTCTTCACTTAATAATTCCTTCTTTCCAGATACCAAGGTATTTACTTAGTTATAGCATACCTAAAATCTTGGAATTTAGCAATCGTTGTATCATACGTTTGGATAAATTTGCACAGGTGATAAAGCGAATTAATCTTGCGGAACGTCAATTGACTAAAGTATTCGATTATCTTAAGCTCATAATTGTTCTTCCTTCTCTTTAAAGCCCAGAATCCAGGTAGCTGCAAAGGAAGCTGCAAATGCAAGGACTACGGTAACAATTGCAAGATAGAAATTCGTCATATTACCAGAACCATCCGTCGTGATGAAGGTCGGAAGAGCAACGACACCAGGGGATACGATTGCGTACTGCTTTAAAGCAACAATACCAGCAAATAATCCACCAACACCTCCTCCGATGATCGCACCGATAAAAGGCCTTTTGAAACGTAACAGTACACCAAAGATAGCGGGCTCCGTAATACCGAAGACACCAGTAAGACCGGAAGATAATGCAAGCGCCTTAGTATCATTCTGCTTTGCCTTGATGTATACTGCTAAAGCGGAAGCACCTACAGCCACATTAGCTGCGAGCATGCCGGGCATTACGAAGGCATCATAGTTATTAGCAGCCATTGCAGCAAATACCAACGGGAATAACGCCTGATTCATACCGGTCATAACAAGGATAGGAGAAAGTGCCCCGATCAGACCAACAGAGAACCAGCCAAGATGAACATTTACGAAGTTCAATGCATCTGCAACATAATTACCAATGAAGTTTCCTAACGGTCCCAAGATAATCAGGGTAACCGGGGTTACAATTAAGATTACCAAAAGAGGTTTTGTAAAGAATTTAATCTCCTTAGGAGTGATCTTATCAATTCCTTTATCCACAAGGGTCATAAATAATACACCAAGAATGACCGGAATAACGGTAGTGCTATAGGAGGTCTGGGGAACCGGAATGCCAAGGAAATTAAGATTAGCTACTCCGTTAATACCTGAGTGAACCAGGATTGCTCCAAGGTACAGACCCATCATAGGGTTAATACCCAATTTTCTTGCTGCGCTAAAACCGATAAAGATAGGAAGGAAATAAAAGCCTGCATTATTAATTGCACTTAAGATTGCATAAGTTCCTGTATCTGTAGCAAGTCCAAAGAAGGTGGCACAGATATTCAAGACTGCTGATACAAGACCGGCAGCAACCAGAACCGGTAGAACAGGAACAAAGGTACCGCTGATAAAATCAACAATGGTACCAAAGACATTCTTCTTACCGTCCTCATTCACCGTACCGCCCTTTTTAAAATTGCCTAATTTGATAAACTCATTATATACATTACCTACATCCGTTCCAATAACAACCTGAAATTCAGCGCCACGCTCAATAACACCCATAACTCCTGTGATACCCTTCAGTTTCTCAGCGATACCATCAGTAGAATTCAGTGTCAGACGCAGCCTGGTAGCACAATGGTTTACTACTGCGATGTTGCTTACTCCACCCGCTGCGTTCAGTATCTTCCTGGCTAAATCATTATAATTTGTTGCCATAATACATCCTCCTCTTTATGATTAGTTACCCCAATTATGTCCGTTCGATTTAATGAGATCGGAATACCAGTAGAAAGAATCCTTCTTAATTCTTCTTAAATCCAATACTTCTTCGTCCGTCGTATTAACATATACAAGTCCATAACGCTTTGCCATGCCATTACCGGTACTGAGTAAGTCGGTAAAGGACCAGGGATTATATGCGATTACCTTACAGCCGTCCATGATAGCTTGTCCTACCTGATATATCTGATCTCTCAGGAAATTAATTCTCTCCTGGTCATGAACACAGCCATCTTCCCCGAGCTTTTCATGAGCTCCAAAGCCGTTCTCTGTTATCATCATAGGCAGCTGATAATGATCCCACATATAACGAAGCATATAACGCAGAGCAATAGGATCAATCTCCCAATCCCAGTCCGTCGTTTTTACATAAGGATTCGCTGTCAGCTCATAAATTCCAGGATATTTGGGATATACAAACTGTCCCTTAATTCCGTATTTATTAAGCTGTAATTCCTTCTCTTCTTCCTCCGGTCTGCAATCCTTTGCAACATTGCTTCGATAGCAGTTGAGGGCAAAGAAATCGATCCTGGCGGATTTGATCAGCTCCATATCTCCCGGACGGATATCCGGGTCAATGTCATGATCAGCCCAGTATTTTAAAGTAAATCCATTGTATTCACCATGGACATATAAATCGTTCCATATCTTTTCTGTTAATTCCTCAGCATTCATCGCTGCGATCTGATCCTCCGGTCTGCAGGACTGCGGATAAATTGGAACGTATCCTGGAACTGGGCCTATTTTTCCGCCCTTCACCAGCTCATGACATCCAATGACAGCTTTAGCATGGCAGAGATTCATTATGTGATTGATCTTCCATTTATCCTTCTCCCAGTCGTCACAGCCTTTATCAACACCCAGCCAGCTGCCGTAACAGATCTGCATATTCTGCTCATTGATGGAAAGCCAATATTTTACCCTGTCTCCGAAGGACTGAAAGCATACTCTTGCATAATGATCAAAAGCATCAATGATTCTTCGGTTCTTCCAACCACCTAAGGTCTCATCCACCCATACCGGCATGTCATAATGATAAAGTGTTACGATTGGCGTAATTCCATGGCTGATCAATTCATTGATCAGATTGTTATAGAACTCAACTCCCTTGGGATTCACCACTCCGTCAGCATTCGGTATGATACGGGACCAGGATATCGAAAAGCGATAGGAGCTAAATCCACATTCCGCCATGAGTGCTACATCTTCTTTATAATGATGATAATGGTCTGCCGCTAAGGAGTTATCAGCAAAAGGCTTTTTCTTTTTGCTGTTTAAATCAATGATTGCCGGAGTACGTCCAGCTTCATCAACTGCCCCCTCTACCTGCCAGGCGGCACTGGAGGCCCCCCATAGAAACCCTTCTGTAAAAACCGGATTAGTCTTGTAATACATAAAATCCTCCATTCTGCCGATACACCGTGAATTTGGCGTCAGCACAAATTTGCTGAGTGTATTGTAAACAATTCACTTTGGAAAAATCTTGATTTTTCACATTTCATAATTTAATTTCTTGGAGGAAGATTCCCATACCTGCGTACATAGGCGCTATATATGACGTCCAACATGTAATTCATGCCATATTTTCCGTATACACTTCTGCCTTCCTGACTGCGGTCAGTGGCACTTAAATGATAAATTTTATCATAGTACTGTTTAAAGATCGGATCCCGGTTAACGGTAGCCAACACCTTAAAAGCATTACACTTTGAGATGTAATCCAAGGCTGCCTTTGCAAAGGTTCCTGTTGTTGATATGGTAAACAGATAATCCTTCTCCTTCAGCCTGGTGATCAGCGTGTTATCCGTATAAGCATCCGAAATCAGATGAATGATTTTACCATGAAGAACCATGGCCCGCTGAAATTCCTTTACAAAAGCGGTGGAAGAATCAGAGGTTAAAAATACAACATAGGGACTGCTGTAAATTCTGTCTGCAATGACATCAACCTCTGCAATATTCATTCTTTTGTCCAGTTCTTCAATCATTTCATTGATCTCATGGGTCAATATCTCACGATAATTCTCCCTGTTTGCATGGGTCATATAATGTGAAAAATGATCATCATACTCTTTAAATTCCGTCTTAAGATCTAAAAAATTATCATATCCGATGGTCTGGCAGAAACGCCGTACGCTGGAACGGGACACGAAGCAGTCCGCTGAGACATCATAAATATTCAACTTATCCAGCTCGTGATAGTGCTCCAAAAAATAATGTGCTAAAACATAATTGGAGTCTTCTTCACTATTTTCATTCATGACTGAAAATAATGAGTTTAACAAACTTAACCTGTTAATCTTCATACCGGTACCTTCCTATCTCATAGGTTTAAGCTCTCCTTGTTGTTAACTACAGTATAGCAGGAGGATTTTTGCATTGGGGTGCACATTTTGCACCCTGATTCTTAATAATTCGACTGTTGTTTATACAAATTATACAAAGAAATATAAAATATTTGAAGGTTTCATTAAAATTTATTACTGAACTGGCGATGTAAAATGCAGTTATATCATTTCCTTATTGCATTCTACTATACGAAAACAAGGCAGCAACTCTGCAATAAAAAAGAGAATATCCCAAAATAATGATGCGTTATCATCACTTTAAGATACTCTCTAAAATTAATTAATGATCAAGCTATCTTCTATACTTGCGACTTGCTCGCATAAATATACATAAAGTGTGGAAATTGATCTTGGTTCGTATGTACTTCGCGAGACTATCTTCACGTATAACTGTATTTAATCGGTCAATATAGTAAAATAAAGGTATGCAAGGAAACTCATAAATCCATAATCTTTCCTTACATACCTTTATTTGATGTGAAGTGAATTTGTTTACCACTTCGTCAGCTTCAATATTCCGTATCATTTTTCTTATTCATACAAACCAATTGCAAACATTAAAAAACCGCAAAAAGCACCGTTTTCCACATGAAGCTCTGGGCTAACATATGATTTGAGCTCGTTAATTCTTTCCCGATACTTTGTGTAAAACTCGTAATTGGGCTTTGATACATATTTCAGACCGACTAACTCGAAGTATTCAATCACTTGCTTTACTGTTGTAGGTTTTATCACCAACTCGTAGGAGGGATTTGAATAATACAGAACTGCCGTAACAAGAGGCCATTTTGCATTCTTATATTTGTCCAGAATATTCGTAACCTGCTCAAAGCCTAAAGCTTGATTTCCATGAAGCAGCTGGTGAAAGGCTTCTGCAAGCTCTGTTTTGTCGATTGGGTTCATTTCATTTAACATTCTCTTAAAAGCAGTTTTTTCAAAGACAGAAACCTGGAAGGAACCTGTTAATATCTTTGAGATAGTCGCCAACACTTTCTCCGGATCGTGAAAGGAAGCTTCCGACAGGTTCTCCTCGACAAGCTTAACGAACCTTGCGATATTATGTCTTTTAGAAACGGGTTCCATCTTCGGATCCTGGAATCCTCCCGGATAGTTGATGAAAAACCGCTCTTCCTGAGCTTTTAATTTTTCAATATTCATAAGTTCTCCTTACTTTTCCATGACCTGCCTGTACAAACTCCTCCACATTTAGGAAATTTTCTTCATATCCAAGCTCATGGCATAGCTTCATGACATCCGGCTGCTCCAGGTAAGCCTCCTCCAGTACCTCCTTTTGGGCAAAGACATTCTTCGCCGTATCATCCAGAAATACCTTGCCCTTCGCAAAGACAATGACCCGTTCAAAGACATCAGCGACAAAATTCATATCGTGAATAATCGTAATCACCGTCTTTCCTTCTGAACGCAGCCTGCGGATAATGTCTTTGATCCGTTCCTTTCCAGCATAGTCCTGGGCAATGGTTGGCTCATCAAAGATAATAACCTCTGTATCCATGGCAAGTATAGAAGCAATCGCAACCAGCTTTCTGCGGGAAAGTCCAAGATCATAAGGATTGGCATGTTCGTATTCTGCAAGACCTACTGTTTCTAATGCCTGCTTTGCTTTCTTAGCGGCTGTTTCCGTATCCATACCAATCTGAAGCGGTCCGAACATAACCTCTTCCAGAACCTGATTTTTAAATATTTGGTCATTCGGATTCTGAAATACCATACCGATGTTTTTCGCCAGCTTTGCTACGGTCAGATCTTTGATTGCCCTACCATTCATTAAGATCTCGCCCTGGGTAGGCTTTAGAAGGCCCTTTAACAGCTTAACAAAGGTTGTTTTCCCCGCACCATTCTGCCCTATAATAGCAGTAGAACGTTCATCAATAACAAAATCCATCCCTTTCAGGATTTCCTCTCCGGTAGTATAGGAAAAATGCAGGCCCTTCAATTCTATTATACTCATTACCTGTCTCCTCCTTCCGTTTCCAGCAGAGGTTTTATCTCCTTAAGAGTTACCGGATAACATCCGGTCCTCTTATCTTTCAGACCTAGCTTACGACTGATCTGAGTATAAATAGGAGCCTCCACCCCATATTCGATCAGATCCTCTCGTGAAAATATGACCTGAGGAGTATCGATAGCAATCAGCTTTCCGTCCTCCAGTAATACAATACGGTCGCTATAGGCAGCTATTTTCTCCATATTATGCTCCACCATAATGATGGTTATACCCTGTTTACTTAGCTTCTGCACAGCCTGGAATACCTCTTCCCGGCCTTGGGGATCTAACTGGGAGGTTGGCTCGTCCAAGATGATAACCTCCGGTTTCATGGCAATGATACTGGCTATTGCCATTCGCTGCATCTGGCCTCCGGACAGATCAAAGGGATAGCGGTCCTTATACTTGCTGATGTCCAGAAGCTCCATCGCTTCATCAATCCGTTGTGTCATTTCCTCCTTAGGTATTCCCATATTCTCAAGGCCAAAGGAGATCTCTTCATACACCGTCAGCTTTGAACCGGTGACCTGATTAAAAGGATTTTGAAAGATAATTCCAACCTTCTGGCAGAGCTCGTCCACTTCCACCTTTTTCACTTCCAGCTCATCAATCAGAACCTTTCCACCGTAGGCTCCTTTATAAAAATTCGGTATTAAGCCTGCAATTGCCTGGCATAGGCTGCTTTTACCCGATTCATTTCTGCCAATGATACCTATGAATTCCCCTTGATTTACAGAAAAAGTGATATCATCCAGTGCCAATTTGTTACTACCGGGATAGCGGTATTTCAGATGCTCAATAACTATGCCAGCCATACAAATACCCTCCATCCTATAGTAGCCAGTATACCAATCAACAGGATAATCTGCAGATAGGGGTCTGCACTAGTTTTTCTCTCATCATTTAAAAATGTCTTCTTATGCTTTGAATTAAAACCCCTGACCTCAAGAGCTAAAGCTCTTTCCTTGGTATTAATCAGAGAACTCATAATCACAGGAGAAATCAATGGGATAAATGCTTTGATACGTACCCACAGATTACCCTCCGTCTCCATACCTCTGCTTCTCTGGGCATCGGCGATCGTACTCATAGTCTCCGTCATCTGCGGAATAATCTGAAACACCGAGATGAACACATAACCAAATCTCGGTGAGAAGCCTCTTCTAATAAAATTCTCAATCATATCCGATGGCTTAGTGGTAAGGATCAACACGCAAAAGCTAAGCAATATGTTTATTACGTTGATTACGATACTCATCGCAAAGCTCGTACCTTCCCTGTAAAATATGACAGGACCAATGGAAAATAGCGGTACCGTATTCCCTGCCCGAAACATACCCTGAATAATCAGGACTGTCAACAGTACAAAACCGGAAACACTAAGTAACGGAATTGTCTTTCTTAACACCTTACCGGAAAGCAGTAAAAGAACGCTCAATACAATAAAACCAGCACCTGCTAGGCGGTTTCCCAGAAGAGCAGGTACTGTAATAGCTGTAATGATATACATGATTTTACTTTCCGGTGCAATCCGATTGAGTAAGGTTCCCTTATCTACATATAAACTGATACTCTTCAACCGTCACACCTCGTATTATTAATCCAGATTCTCTATCTTTTCATCTCTTTGATATAACGAAATAAGACTCTTCGGTAAGCCCTTGCAGATTAGGAATACGATCACTACAACTGCAATCTTATCCGGAAGATCCACTACCAATTCATCCAGGAAGGAAGATAACCATACCGGCAGGTTATGAGCAATTGCCCAGGCATACAATGCATCGCCCCATACGTTCCCTGTAGTACCTTCCCATAAAATGATATTTAGCGGAGTGGAAATAACCACAGCAACCAAGCCAACGACTAAAGCAGTAATGATCGCACCCTTGATATTCTTCATAAAGCCCTTATAAGCTAGAATACCTGCAACAATACCAATTCCTAAGTTCGTCAGTGCATATACCGTTGAGATCGGATCCATCGTCAGTCCATAGATAATGTTGTTGGCTGCACCGCAGATTGCTCCGACGATCGGTCCTGCCAGAACTGCTGCCAGAACGGTACCAATCGAATCCAGCCAAAGCGGAAGCTTTAAAACTCCTGCAAATAATTTGCCCAGATAGTTAATACCAATCGCTGCCGGAATTAATACTAATGTTACTGTGTTGAACTTAAATGACCATAATTTGCTTTTCATTTTAACTCTCCTTTTTTATATTTGATTCAAGTGACAAAAGTACTCTGTTAACATAACAGCTATCATATTCAGATTATATGCTTACTCATAACATTACATATGATAGCTGTTTTGGTCGCAAGATACTTTTTGCACTTGAATCATATTTTCGTCCTTTAAAAATGCTTCCAATGCTACCAGAATCTCATTGTGTTCCCCTTGCTTTACGGATGTTTCGCCATCCACATATTGGTTGATTTCCTTGGTCAATTCTCCTTCGTACTCAACCACGGTATTTAATATGGATGCCGTTTTCACACCTCTTAAGGAACCGATGACAAACAGGGCCGCTGTCTCCATATCCGCTCCGGCAATTCCCTTTCCTGACCAATACCGGTCGATTTCCTCTTCCCTGTCCGTGTAGAAGCTGTCATGGCTTCTTGCTTTTCCAATCAGATACGGTGCCTTACATTCCTTCGCAGCTTGTATCACCTTCATCAGTAACCCCGTGTCCGGGATAGCCGGATAGATACTTTCTATATAAGCCTTGGAGGTTCCCTCATCTCTGGCTGCACCATTTACAATCAGCAGATCACCCAGTCTCATGGTAGAATCCAGAGCCCCGCAGCTTCCGATCCGTATCATGTATTCCACTCCGATGTTATGCAGCTCTTCTACTGCAATTCCGGTAGACGCACCGCCCATTCCCGTGGAAACTGCCAATACCTTCATACCTTTGTAATATCCGCTGATACTCCTTAACTCTCTGTTATAGGCCAGTTCTTTCACATCAGTAAGAAATGTTTTGATATGGTCAATCCTGCCAGGATCACCAGGTAATAAAGCGTATCTCGCACTTTCCTCCCTGGATAATCGAATGTGAGGCTGTAAATCAGACATGGTGCCCTCCTTAGTTCTTAAGTCAAAGATAAGTATTTATATATGTATAATACACCTTCCAATTAGCAAATACAAACATATTTCCCATTAGAAGGGAAAGCTGTATTATGCCTCCTTAGTAATCGAAGCAAATTTCTATCTTCTGATCTTTCCTCTGATTTTTCTTCTGATCATTCCTCTGGTCTTTCTTCTGGTCTTTCTTCTGCTATTATCGTAAAACTATTGCTATAATTATTTCAGAACTATGGTTACAATTATTTCAAAACTATTGTTACAATTATTTCAAAACTATTGATACAATTATTGCAAAACCATTCTTACAAATATTGTTATTCAGTTATTAATTAAGCCGAAATCATCTGATAACGTTCACTTTCTACAATCTCTAACATCAGCTTCATCGGGTCAAGGTCACCGGACTTAACCATATCAAAAATCTTAGGAGAAGAACCGGAAACGATGGCTGCACCGCATTCCTTCTTTGTTACCGGGACCTGCTCGTTACGGCTTTGAACATTCCAGAAGATTACCTGCGGCAGTCTATAGCCTTTATTCTGAAATAGCCGCTTCGCATTTTCAAAATTTGATAACCCTGCATGATGAGTGCATCTGTCAAATTCCATATCGGAGATAATAAAGATTTTATCCGGCAGCTCTGCTTGAGGTAAACGATATTTTACGGCGGTATTCAGAATCAGCTGGAACACTGCTTCCAGATTGGTATTGGCAACCTCGTTAAAGCTTGCTGCGTAACGAGCCTTCTCCACAATATCCCTACCTCTGATTTCAACCAGGCGGGGAGATTCAGAAAAAGTGATAAAGTGATTTGCAAAGCGCCCTTTATTATGTTCTGCAAAGTAGATACCCAGGGATAATGCCGCCTCATAAGGCTTTGGTGATACCGTTCCCGATACAGCATACATGGAACCGGAGCCATCCACCACAGCGATGGCATTCTCACCATTCCCATAAGCAGTGAGGCTCTTCCAGCTTGCATCCAGAGCCATAGCTTCTTCCTTGGTCAGATTATCATTGATAGCAGACCGGATGATGTCATAAGGATACAAGGAGCTCGTCTTTAGCACTGCCTCACCGGAGTGGACCTTCTCAATAAAGCTGATATAACGTTCCTTATCATTACGGATGAAGGCCTTTCTATACTTAAACATCGCTTTTGATGCCTGCTTTTCATAATCGAAGGTATAGTCTGATTCGCGCAGATGATTCTCAAGGATATCAATGTATTTACGAAGCCCGGATAGGGTTTTCCGATAAGCAGCATCTGTAAGCTTCAGTGCGCGGGCAATTTTCTTAGCGTATTTTACAGCCT
>DATMUM010000068.1:0-29761 GCA_035564175.1 Mobilitalea sp. | reverse complement strand
GAGAGACGATCAGGTGGATAGGACAAAGGTGGAAGTGCGGTAACGCATGGAGCTGATTGTTACTAATAGGTCGAGGGCTTGACCTAAACAGGTTTAACAGTTAAAAATGGATGACATTTTCGTGTGTAGTATTTAGTCAATATTGAAAACAGAAAAACCTTGATAGGATTTCTGTTTTTTGTGTTATAAGGATGAGTAATAATTTTTCTTTGTTCTTCATATTCCTCGATAGCTCAATGGTAGAGCACACGGCTGTTAACCGTGGGGTTGTAGGTTCGAGCCCTACTCGGGGAGTTTAGATAGGTTCTAAGAGTTAATTATATGAATATTAATTATTATTAACTCAATAAGAATGCTATTTAAAAGATTAATTAATTTAATATGGCGACATAGCCAAGTGGTAAGGCTCCGGTCTGCAACACCGTCACCACCAGTTCAAATCTGGTTGTCGCCTCTCTTAGAAGAGTCTCTAAACCTTGAAAATACGAAGGTTTAGAGATTTTTTTGTTGCTAGAATAATTGGTGCAAGTAGGTGCAAAGCATTTTTTACTAATTATGCCTGCTTTCAAAGTAAAATCGAAGCATTTTCATGAATTTCACATTTTGTAGGTAATTCTATCTGTTTATTCGTCTTCTTTGGTTCGTTCTTTTGGTAAATCTTCATTGGAGAGGATGCCCATGTTTAATAAATCACGAATGAACTTCGGACAATTCTTAAGTAATTCGGGAAGGTGATTCATTACTGTCTTGAGTAGAAGGTCAAATAAACGTAATTTTGTTTTTGCTCGTTCAATTGCATCTGCTCTAACTCCTTCGTGGGAGACCTTAAGATGGAGAACCTCATCCGTTCTTTCCTTTTCATCAGATAATAGGGTGTACGCGGGTCTAAGATAAACAACATAATATCTTATATAATTTAATAAAATAGTATTATTAGTACTAATAGGAAAATAGTACCAAATTAACAGTCGTGAATTGACATAATATTACACCAAGTAAATAGTATATGTAAATATATGCATATATTTTATAATACTAACACAAAGATAAAACAATATGAAAAAATATAAATCAAGGATTATTTTATGCGTAATGCTAATAACATTTATGTTTACTAATACGGCATATGGAAAAGAGAATAATTTAATAATTTCCAAAGATACAACTAAATCAATTAACAATGTAGTTGATGATAGTGATTTAAAAGTATTAATTCAAAACAATGTTTCTGCACTGACTAGTACTGATGTAACAGTTAGTAAAATGTATCAATTATATGATATTAATGGAGACGCAAATTACATTCTTGCAGTTTTTAAAGAAGGCGGTTATGCTATAGTTACAGGCAAAGATGCTATTATCTCTGAATGTGATCTAAGTACAGGAAGTAAATATCCATACCAAGGGTATATTAACTCAGGATTGATTTATGCTGGACCATTAAATTATATCATTGAAAAGGATAATAAACACATCGATGCTAATAATGGAAAAAGTTTTGATCTAAGCGTGAATGATAAACTTATTGAAAAAAATAAGAACATGTTAGATAAAGAAAAGAAATTAAGTTCATTTTCAACTGATCTGGTAAATGTAGCAGCAACTACTACTACAACTTGGACTGGAATACCAGAATCCAATATGACAAGGTATCAAAATTGGATAAATAATGATGGTACTTGTGGTACATATGCAACATTTGTTATGCTAGTATATTGTGATGATTATTTTAATGATAATTATGTTCCTTCTAGTATTAGAACCAGATATTCAACAAGTCCAGGAACACTAATTACACAAATGAAAAGTTTTATAGGAGATACTGGAAGTGGAACGCTTGCTGGTGACATAACTCAAGGTATGACAGACTATTTTGCTTATTATTTAATAAATCATGCGCCTGATGAGACTACTCTCTTTTTTGTCAATACTTATGTAAAGGGTTCTATTGATGTTGGAAAACCAGCAGTTGTAGGTTTACTGAGCATGCTAGGCAGTCCATATGGAGACCATTGGGTTACAGTATATGCTTATAGTGTAGATTATTATAAAGCACATGATAACTGGGGAAGCATCACAGCGATTATTAATAATAATTGGATGACATGTGGTATTTGGATAAAATATTAAAATTATAAATCATTAAGGGATAATTATCGTTTATTATAAAAAACAATTATTACCCCTAAATATAACGTCAAAAATTAAAACATTATATTTCAGTCGTTCGTATAAATTAATTAGTAAGAAATCTTTAATATATTATCAATTGGTTGCAAAAAATGCTATTATTAAAGTTATATAATACCTTGCATAAGTCTTAACAAGGAATTTCAAGAGAGGATAATTTTTTATGAAGAAAAAAATGTTTTTACTATTTCTAATAATTCTTGTAATAATATTTGGTATAAACTTCTTAATTAACAAAAATGTCATTTTAGTAAAAACAAATAGAAATAACATTACCTCAATTTCCTTAACACAATGGAAAGGGAGTTCTGTTATTATAAAAGATAAGGAAACTATTAATAAATTATTTGATCATTTAGTCTCAGTAAGGGCAACTAGGGGGCTTTGGTACATAGGAAATCCGGATAAATGGGATTTTCGTATCAGTATATATAGTTCAATTGATAATAATTCGAAATTAGAAGAATGCATTTATTTGTCCTTAAATAAAAAAGCTTATAAGGATAATTTTATCTATAATATAGATGGATTTGATTTTAATTATATATTAAGTTTATTAAAATGAAATCCAAACTAGGTACTCTCTTTGTTTTATATATTGTTATTTATTTGATACAAATAAGCCTTGGACAGCTTCAAGGTTTTAAATAGGTGGAAAGGTTAACCGAGCTGTCTTTCCATATCCTTGCTACATGGGATATTCTCCCTCATTTACCATCAAGCAGATCCAGCTCGTTTAATGCAGTGTATTCTGTAGGTGCTCTAACTGATTGAAGGCTTCTACAACCTCCTCCGGTTCAACCAGTGCATCTGTTCTGTGAAGTAATAAGATATCCAGATAATCAATTTTCAATCGTTTTAAAATTCCATCAACGGGTTATCCTTGCAGACCGCTTGAATTGTCCGCAATACATACGGAGTATCAGTAGATCTACTTTACGATTTTGTGCAAAGGTTTGCTGGATATACCAATCGCACTACCAATCTATATATTCTAATTCTGAATGATTTTTTAAGGTTTTTACACTTAACAGGAAGTCTTTCATCAGACTTTTCAAACTACGTTTCAGCTATTATGAAACGAGATGAGAAAATTTCCTCTGTATGGAGTCAGGATGAACTGAAAGCTTATCTAACATAGACAGAGCTACTAAGATAGGAAAAAGAGATTTTGCCTTGAGTCTTATAGCAATAAGACTTGGTTTGCGTGGATCAGATATAAGAAATTTACAACTCAGTGACATTGATTGGGAAAAACATGTTATCAGCATCTGTCAGATAAAAACAAAAGAAATTCAAGTTCTTCCTCTTCCTGACGATGTTGGATGGGCAATCATTGATTACATCCAAAATGCCCGTCCTAATACAGACTATAAAAATCTTTTTGTGAGAATGACACCCCCATTTAGTCCTTATAGTAATTATGGTTTTCAATCGATGATAGATAAATATTGCTATGCGGCTGGGATTAATCATGAAAACATGAAATCGGGACTGCATTCCTTTCGAAATCAAAACTAAAATAAAATCCAAACTTTCTGCCACAAAACAAGGAATACATAGGCTATCCGATTAAAAAAGTTTGGATTTTATTTTTACAATCTATCTTTCTAAGCCACAGAAACTGGTCAATGATCCATCTGGATTCTTCCACTTTTTACTGACTTTTTTATCATTCTCGTTTTCAAGTGTAGCCAATGCTTTTGCCTTATCTTCTGTTGTTATATCAAGATATACCATGGTTGTCTCCAACTGCGCATGTCCAAGGAGGAAGCTGACCTGTAGGACATTAAGTCCATCTTCGATCCAATGAGAAGCTTTCGCATGGCGAAATTGATGGGCATGGGCATTTAAAGGAACTTCTTCACAGTTGCTATGGGCTTCGCTTGCTTATTTTTTCAACCGTTTATCAAGGGCTGGTTCTGTCAATTTTGCATATTTCCCACCCACTCTGGAATAGAAAAGGTATGCGCCAGGATCTGGAGAATTCCCATATACCTCCTGCAGGTATTTTTTGATGTGGGAGACTGCCCTCGGGAGAAGATAAAGAGTCCTTGTTTTCTGACCTTTTCCAATAATAGTGATGTATGGTTTCTTATCTTCCAAGTGTATCTGTCCCACCTTAACCGATAAAATCTCGCCAAGCCTTGCTGCCGTTGCATATAGGAGGATCATAAATACAAGATCTCGTTTCCCGATATCAGTAGTTGGATCTGGTGCCGCCAGCATAGAAGTAACAGCATCACGTGTGAGACCACTGACTTTCTTGCGGACACATTTTTGTCGCTTAATTGACTGTGCATCCTGATACAAATAAAGTAAACCGATGTCACGGCTGCCCATATATTCAAGGAAAACTCGGATAGAAGCAAGGCGCACATTGCATGTGTCTGGGCAACAGTTCCGGCTTTCTTTCAACCAGCAGATCCATTTTTCAATATTTAGTCGTTCAAAACACTCTTTTGTAAAGCAGGAAGGTGTGATGCCCTCTGATTCAAGAAAAAGTATATAAAGTGTTAAAGCATCCTTATAAGATTTTAGTGTGCATTCGCTGTTTGTAAGCATATTTGGGGCATACTCATAAAGAAAATTTGATAGATACTTTGAAAATATACCAGCTTCATTTTTCTTCCGCATCATTACACACCTCCGGTATCATGGCATTAAAACCTGCTTCCGTCTTATCCATTAGGGTATCAGCAAGGCGAGGAACAATGGCATAGTAATAACGTGTTGATTCTATGGAACGGTGTCCCATAGACTTTGAAAGGTAATGCAACTTATTACTGAAATCAAATCCATCCTCTGTCCAACTGTTAATGTTTGTAATAGCGTAATGATGGCGAAGATCGTATGCGACTGGCGATGATGAAGATCCATTTGCCTGAATCCACAGTGAGCGGAAGTTATCCTGTACCCAGTCTCTGGAATAATTGGTACCTTTGCAGGATTGGAAGTTGCGAATTATTGCTATAATTATTACATCAAATCATAAGGAGAATCAGATGAGCTTTGCAGAGAATTTGAAGTTAATACGTAAAGAACGTAATATAACACAGGAGCATTTGGCTGAGATTTTAGATGTTACAAGACAGGCTGTATCAAAATGGGAATCAGGTTGTGGTTATCCCGAAACTGAAAAACTGCTTATACTTTCTAAAGAATTAAATGTGTCTCTTGATTATCTTCTTTTGGATGGAACAAAAAAAATAAATCAGACAAATGAAAAGATGAATGTTATTGTTCCATCAGGAAAAATATCTATCACGACATTTGACAAAAGCAAAATGATTACATGTCATGCCGTTAAGTCATTAAAAATAATATTTACAGGAAAAAATGAACCAAAATATATTTTAATTGGTATCGATAAGGTAACTTTCTGGGGAGAGCATACTACAATACTGGGGTGGTATGAACAACTGGAGGAGGTTGAAAAGGAGATTTGTGAAATTACTACAGCAATTGAAAAAGTAGAAACCGTCTATTTATTAATGTATGCATCAGATGTTGAATTTGTCGGTATATTTGGAAAAGCTAGATTAAAGGAACAATAAAGTGTCGCTCATAAATTAGTTTCTCCCTATATGGAAGTATAATACGAATATTAGATTTGTATTAGGGGCAAATTAGGTGCAACCAGTATCAAAGATTGAAAACCCTCCTTTCTATGCGGGTTCTGGTAATGTACAAATAGTTCGAATCTGGTTGTCGCCTTTCTATGAATCGTCTCTAAACCTTGAAAATACGAAGGTTTAGAGATTTTTTGTTAACCTGGAACTATTTCGCTCAAAGGCAGATTGAATACGCGGGCGAGCTGGGTTATACTGGCTATTATAAGATTTCTTTTAGCGCTGACGGTCAATCAGATGGGCGCGCGGCAATATTTATATTTCTAAATAATTTTCTAAATAACGTATTTTCTAAATAAACCACTTGACTATGCCGTTACGTCGTACTGTATCATGGAATTACTACGCAGTGATAGGAGATGTAAACATGGGCAAACTTATAAAAATCCGCGAGGTATCGGTTCAGTACGACATTACCGCAAGGGCTTTAAAGTATTACGAAGATATGGGACTGATTCAAAGCACCAAAAGTGACGATTACGCTTACAGGCTATATGATGAAAACGCAATTATGCGGTTGGAGCAAATTCTGATTCTGCGTAAACTGAATATCAAAATAAAAGATATTCAAAGGATATTCCATTCCGAGGGTTCCGAAGTCGTCCTTGGAATCCTTGGCCAAAAGGTAACTGATATTGATGCTGAAGTGGCGTTACTGCATGAGTTAAAAGAAATTGTAATTGACTTTATAAGGCAGATTGAGCAATTTGACTTTCACAACGACAGCGATGTCAAACTGCTTTATGAAAAAGCAAAGGAAGTAGAACGGCAGCTTGTGAATGTGAATTACGGCGGAAATCCATCCACGATAAAACGTCTTTTAGATGTTTCTGAAAAACTTGAAAAGAAGCCGGACGTCAGGCTTATCGAACTGCCGCAATGCAGGATGATAACTTCGGGGAACGGCGATAAAGAGACGCTGAAACGGTTTGATAAGCTATGGTCCAGGCTTGACATGAAACGGAAAGACCGTTTCTTCCCCTGTGATTTCATGTGGTGGGACGAAGAACGCAACGCATCTATATGGTGGTATGCCATTGAGGACTGGGTGACGGAAGCGGATACCAAAGGCTTTGAAATCTTTGATTTTGAAGGGGGATACTATGCTGCAGCTATATGCAGGCAAGACGACTTCAGTGATGGCACAAGGGTTTATGAGGGCATAAAGGCATGGGTTTCGGAGCATGAATCCTTTGAACTTGACGAACGACCTGGGCATCGCCATTTGTGGCATGTTGTCGGTCCAGAAGATACATGCAAAGGATTGGGATACAGGCAGCTCGAAATTTTTGTTCCGATAAAATTGGTTGGGACAGGCAGGAAATAAGCATTATCTGACCACTCACCGACAAAAATGTAACAAAGATAGTAATCACAGCGGATTGAAGATTTGTCACAAACTGATCAGTTCAATCTTGATGTATCAAATTTAGTAACAATATGTTTAGGATATGCCATGTTCTGAGGTTTTACTTATAATCCATCATTGTAAAATGGATTTAGACATATTAGATTGGATAGGTAATGTTAAATGAAAAATAATAACCAAAGAAAAGAGGTTTTAGTATGACAAAGCTAAGAATTATTTTTACGGTAGCTTTTTGTGTGATTTTATGTGGATCAGCCTTACCAGAAAGCCATGTGGAAGCGGCCACCAAGGCAAGTTATGTTATGAAAAATGAAAAGGTAACTTGGAAGGATGGCGATATTGTAAGGGGAATAGTGAGCTTTCAATATCCCAAATTAAAAGGAAATTCGAACGAAATCACTGAAATAAATAAAGTTTTAGAAAATGCCATGACAGTATATATGGCAGATGAAAGAGTAGAATGGATTAAGGAAACTACCTTAGCTTACATTGATAATAAGGCGTTTTCTGAGAATACTGAGCAGTTGTATTGGAAAACCACTTGTAAGATAACATATAATGCGAATAATATTATTAGCATGCATATGAAGGAAATGTGGTATGCAGGCGGAGTCTATAATCAGTATGATTACGGCTACACCTTTGATTTAACGACCGGTAAAACTCTGACAGCAGTTGATGTAATCGGAGGAAAGTCCGAAGAAGTAACAAGTAAGGTATTATCAAGTGCCAAGAAATACTTCAAAATAAAGAATATTGACATTGATGCTGATTTATGGAAGGATATTTCTACTACAATCAGTGCTTATGATGCTAAGGATTTCAAGTTTTTTCTGAAACCAGGAAAGGCTTATATCTGCTTTGGAAGCTACGAATTAAACTTAGGAACAGGTTATCAGATATTCTCCGTTACCAGTAAATATAAATAAGAAATATTGTGAGTGTAATCTTTCAGAAAGCTCCTTTGGTTTCATTGCATATTTACAAGGTATCGAAACCGTTCAAATCTGGTTGTCGCCTCTCTTAGAGAAGTCCTCAGAATCTTGAAATATAAGACTTTGGGGATTTTTTATGTATCGAATTATTGTATGCAAGTGTATGCGGGTTTACTAAGTGCGTTTGTAATTTGGCTATATACCTCAACTTTTGGATTAATATTTCTTAAATAATGTAGACTCATAGCTAGAGAGGTATGGCCTAAGAGTTCTTGCAAAATGGTAGTTGGAATATTTTCCCTGTAGAGAATGGAAGCCATGCAAAACCTTATCTTGTGAGAACTACGATATGTTATATCCAATTTCTTGCAGATTGCTTTAAGATGATTGTTATACGTACCAGTAATAATTGGTTTATTGTTACTGTCAATGAAGAGATATTCATTATCAGGATTTACATCTCTTATCCTAAAGATGATTTCTAAGGCTTTTGGTATCAAAGGGAAATCACGAAAGCCTTTATCACGATTTCCTTTAATGTGGTCAACACAATCGTGCTTTGTCTTTTGATATGACAAATCATCATTAACTTTTTGACTACTGAGCATCTGTCTTTGTAATCTGATTGTCTTATTCTGAAAATTAATGTCAGACCATTTCAGCGACTTAATCTCTCCAATTCTTGAAATCAAGCAGAAATCTAATTGGATAGCTAAAGATATCAAATCATTCTTATCTTTCAGATAATTTAGTATCTGTTCTCTCTCTTCAACAAGATAAACATCATCATCATTATTGTTTTCAGGTTTATAAGCAAAGTTATTGTAATTGATGTCTGTCAATGGATTTCTGTCTATTATCTCCTGTTCAATTGCATAGAAAAACATATTGTTCAAAACGCTCTTTGAGTCATTGAAACGCTTTCGTGTAATAGTACCATCTTTTGTCATATGTCTAAAAAATTTTATAAAATCAATTGTTTTCAAATTAATAAGTGGTACTTTGACAATATCAGTATTTTTGTAAAAAGCAGCCCATAAATAGGCGTTTTCTTTTACAGTTTTATCAGTTACCCTTGTTTCATCTCTGCGCCATATCTGCCACTTTGGGTATAAATCTTCCAATGAAGAATGCACAACACCAAAGTAAAGGTCATAAAGTTTAAGAATCAAGTCTTGATAAGTAGCACCGACAAATTGTTTTCGATTTATGTATATATAATACCTTCCGTCCGCCCTTTCCTTAATTTTTGATAAATCAAGTACTTTTTTTAATTCACTTTCTTTTTTCATATTTGATTGTAGTTCCGTAATCTCCGATAATGAAAGACTATCACACGAAGAAGAGGAGTGCAATAGGCAACTCATAATGATTTTATTGTTATTTATAAACTTATTCATTACCTAACCACTCCTTTCAATTTACTTTTTAATTCTACATTCAAGAACAGAACAGAGAGTTGCTTTGATTTTTGGAAGATTAGTTGTTAGTAGGAACTTGCTTGTTTAATTGTGACCTGATCCTCAAATCCTCGTAGCTAACATATTCTTCAAAAGGAATATCAAGCTTCCTATATTTATCACCATCTTTATAGTGGTAAGATATAGTAGTTATACGACGCATTAGTTGCTGAACAGAATCTAATTCTTCATTATCTGTAACCATTCGCTTATAGACCTTTTCGGGTGGGAGAACGCTAGTAATATGTACTTCTGTCCATAAACCAACAATGTTTGTATACCTGGCATGACTTTGTGACTTATATCCATGAAGTATACTTAGAAGAAAACTAAATTTAAATTGACCACGGTATTCATCTAGAAAGAGAATTTTTTGACCATTGTACTTATCAAAGCATCCGGTTTCATAATCACAAACAAAATAAAAATTATCTTCTCCGACAGTTTTTACTAATTCGGTTGCAGTATGGCTCTTACCTGTTCCACTATCTCCAACGTGCCAGACCACATTTATTTCTCTAACAAAAGGAGTTTCATTATTTCTCTTTTCAAAATAAGCATCTTTTATTAGTTTTTCATATCTCCTATAACCTAGTTGCAAATTCATAATCTCCCGAGGTGTTTTACCCTGAGCGATTAATTCTTCAATAATGTCAAAATCCTTTCGTGTCCCTTGACTACCTTTTATTTCTCCATGCCTAGCAATATATATAATTCGTTCGTTCTTTTCGGCGAATTTACCTTTCTTATTTATGTAGTTTTCTGCCTGTTCCTTATTTCCCTTGGTAGGCTCCAAGTGTGCTTGGGGATATGTACGTTTAAGGGCGCTGAATCGTGCTTTATTACTATCCTCAAGAACCATATGCAAATGTATTAATTCATCTGCTGAAATGCAGTACGCAACTGCACCAGTCCTTGTAGGATGATATTCAATCCATTCTGCCAGAACAGTTTCTGCTATTTGTGAAGGTTCACCCTTATAATGTTCCTGTGGATTGTTCAGGACGCAAAACCAACTTTTTGAACTTACTTTACTATCCAATAAACCACCTCATATTTCCATATTATTAATAGTTTTTATCAAATCAATTTGTCCACAAAGTTTGTGGACAGAGCTTTCTCTGTGTTTGTGACAAATCAAGTAAATTGTCCCCTGTCCAAGAAGTGGGGGGCAATGCTAACCCCCACTTCATAGAAGTTAATAAAGCAACATTATCTTGCAAGATTATTGAGCGACTGGCGTTGCTCCGCTTTACTCTGTTCAGCTACGCGACGCCAGTCTATGACGCTATTAAGTATGCTATAATTTTGCAAAAAAATTATCCAATGGTACAGTGCTTCGACCTAAACGATACAAGCCATATCCCATATCAAAATAAATATAGTCATCAACCCAATTATCAGAAGAATTAAGATAAGTGAATTTTGCACCAAGAGGAAGATATGCACTTGTGTTGTCAGGATATTTTATATAGAACTTATTATCATAGCATACCAAAACACCTATTTTTTTCCCGTATGCAATATTAGGTAGAACATAACCTTTTGTCAAATTTGTGCCTACAATTTGAATGTCATAACCCTCAGTAGCATAATTTACTGAAACATATAAAGGTTTTACATTTGGAGTAGCCAGCCTTCTGCTTCTACGTTCCTCGAGGACATGATTTAGTGTTGCGGTTATATCCTCAATAGGGGGAGAATCAAAACTATTTGAAGTCAATTTGTAGACCTTTTCAAATGTCATTTCATTATATGCCTTTCTCACATTCTGTGGAGTAGGTTCCGCAATACGAATTGCATTTGCACACGCTAAAGCTACCTCTGATAACTCTATCGCTCCAATCCGATAAGCAGCTTCGTTTTCCGCTTTACGAATCTGAATCTGTTTATTCTCTTGCGCAATTCTGTAGCTACGCTTAATAGTATCTACGATTGAACCTGTTGTAGAGCCGATAGTTTCAAGTGATTTTCGAACATTCTCATTCATAATAACACCTCCCTATGTTAAGATTTCATTTAGTGAAGTAGCCAGCGGAATTGCCATCCAATGCAATTATAAGATTAATGCATTGGATAGCATCCACAATTCTACTTTGATAATGGGAATCCATTTTGTGTTGTGGCTTCCTTTACATCACGAATGAAGTTCACATTCTTATATGCATCAAAATAAAAAGTTACGTCATGACCGATCAGATTAGTAGCATCTCCTACTGAAGATGGTTTTCCAAAAATTTCACTCAGCATATTGACTTTCGCCTTAATAACCTCCACTTTCAATCCCTTGCCCTTTTCCTCCTCAATAGGAGTTGTGCAGTGAAAATATACATTGTGATACGTTATACCTTCATAAATCCCTTGCTTAACTTCTACGCCTACGATTTTCTGTACTGCCAATTTAAATCACCTCCTTACCTATAATTTTAAATTTCGATTTAAATAGTTACTTTAGCGAGCTAGTCTTTTTATTACTCACAACTCGTGTTCCTCCTTTAATAAGTACAATTATATTGGGCTAATTAGCTAAGGTCTAAAGTCGATAGCGAATCTTAGAAAGTTGTTTTTTAACTTAAGTTAATGATATTCGCGATAGCGAATTTGATATTTACTTGGGTGGATTTGTATGATAAACTTAAAAAAATTGGAGGGTGAGAAAATGGAAGAAAATTCAAAAATAAAAAGAACACCAAAACATGAGAGAAACAAAAAAACTGGAAAATATGTAAATTTTATAGACGGTAAATTTATGACACGACTATCAAAATTACAAGGGAACGATATAGGTGATAAAACCGCAGACGAAATTAATATAAGCACTGCAACTTGGTCAGATTATAAGAATGGTATAAAGTTACCTGGAATACAAAATGCTATAAAAATTGCAGAGAAATTCAAGGTATCTTTGGATTGGTTGTTCTCTCCCGAAGATAACGAGGACACAGTGAATGGAAAATTCTTTAAACGATTAAGACAATTGCAAGGAGATAAAAATGAAAAAGAGATTAAGGAAATTGCAAAAAACATAGGTGTGAGTACAGATATATGGGCGAGTTACGTAAAAGGTGAGAGGGTACCCACTTTACAAATAGCTTTAAAGATAGCTAATGAATTTAAAGTTTCTCTGGATTGGCTATTCTCACCTAATGAAGATTATGAAGTTAAGAGAGAGGATATAGACCCTAGTAAAGAAGCTAAGCAATCATTCTTAACACTTGCAAATCTTATCGAGGGTAAATCCAACATATGGAAGGTTATGGAACACGGAATACGGGAATGTGGGAATCCACAATTTGACTACGATGGGAATCTTCAAGGTGGATGCGATGCAAAATATTATCAGGCAGCCATTGTAGCAGAAGCAAATGTTTTTTCAGATTTCATTGAAGAATATGATAAGTTTTTTAAAAGTGTTAAATCATTAATGGAAGAAAGTTCAATAGAGAAAATTGAGCAGACATATTATGAGAAGAAGACTAAGCTTATAAATGAATCTGTGAATGATTATTTAATGCATCTAGAAAAAGTCAATTCAAAAAAGTAAAATTATAAAATTTCTTACGCCGAATGGAAAGTATTTTTCTTAATGGATAATAGATTTGTCAGATCTTTGTAGTAGAATCAGCATTAGTCTTTATACACTTTTGTTGGCAAGCAGTTTAGTTTTTGTTAGCAAATGTGCATTTAAAATAAATTATATATTGATTGTTGGAGGTATGAATGAAAATAGTATTTTTAGATAAAAGCAATTCATTGTATTTTGAAGAATCAGCCAAACTTCTACAAGAAAATTTTGAATGTTGGTCTGATATGCAAACTGCAAAAGATGAAATTAAAAAAATTTGTTCATCTTGTAACATTACCTTTGTCGCCGTTGATGAAAATCATGTTATTGGACTAATAGGAGCGCATCCGCAGTACGATGGTAATGTATGGGAGATGCACCCTCTTGTTGTTAGAAGAGAAAAACAAAAAAATGGTATTGGTAAGCTATTGGTAAACGCTTTAGAGGTTGAAGTATCTAAACGAGGTGGTATAACTATTTATTTTGGTACGGATGACGAAAGCAATTACACTACTTTGTCCAATACAGATATATACGAAAATACCTATGATAAAATTACTAATGTTATTAATCTAAATCGTCATCCGTTTGAGTTTTACTTAAAATGTGGCTATAAAATTGTAGGTATTATTCCTGATGCTAACGGTTATGGAAAACCCGACATAATGATGGCAAAAAGAATGGTAAGACTCTAGTTGAATGCATAATTCGAAGTTTAGTGGCTTATTACTGGTAATAACTTTCGAATATCTTAAAATATTTTGCGAAAGAGGAGATATAAACAATATGAGTATGCCCAAGGAGTTAGAAAATCTTTTGGAGGATATGGAATGTATAGTAGATAATGAAGGAAAGTCAAAAGCACAAGTAAAAAAATATTATGATAGGAATAAAACTTATTATCTTAAGATTGAGCGGGTAAACAGCGAAGTAGAGCGGGAAATCGGAATGTATCAATGGCTTAAGGGTAAACTTCCTGTTCCTGCAATTGTGTATCAGGCAATCATCGATGATACTTCATATCTATTAATGGAAAAGGCTAAAGGCCAGATGCTGGAGGATGAACGCTTTAAGAATAATCCAGAATTGTTAGTTCGATTAGCAGCAAAGGGCATTAATAGACTCCAGAGAGTAGATATCAGTGAGTGCATTTACAATAGCACAATTGAATATAAATTAATGAAAGCCAAAGAATTCATTGCTAATGGAGTATCCATCAGCATAGGTGAAAGTATTTATACAAAAGGTATATCGACAGTTGAAGATGTATACAATTATTTAGTTAAGCATAAACAGGAGGAAGAATTAGTATTCACACATGGTGATTATTGCTTTAATAATTATTTTACTGATGGTGAAAATATAACCGGTTACATAGATATGGGACGAGGAGGAGTAGGAGACAAATACCAGGACATAGCTTTGT
The DNA here is from genome assembly GCA_035564175.1 of Mobilitalea sp. Taxonomy (GTDB): domain Bacteria; phylum Bacillota; class Clostridia; order Lachnospirales; family Lachnospiraceae; genus Mobilitalea. Next base: position 15,184 of record DATMUM010000068.1, on the reverse strand, counting down.
GTGTTCGAGAATTGAGAGACTATGATTCGAGATATACTGATTTGCTTTTTGAGTTGTTAGGGATTGAACCGGATTATGAAAAAATAAAGTATTATATACTATTAGACGAGCTGTTCTAATTAATTTATATGTAATTAATTCATATTCTTTCGCAATGTCGGATTAACTCGAGTTCTCCAAAATTTTTTGTATGCAAAGTGTATGCAAATCAAATCGGGGATTACGGAACGCTCCTTTCCATGGGGTTTATATGTTTGTTAATCAGTTCAAATCTGGTTGCTACCTTTAAAAAGAGGATAAATCATGTGAGTGATGCATCCTCTTTCTCTTCTTATAGTTATAATAAAGTTCCTTATTAGATAAAAGTATTTCTATGCTTTACAAGAGATAATTAAGAAGTAAAGCAATATTTAATCCGGCTACGATTAATCCGATGACCCATAAGAGGATACTATTACTTATGGAGTTGGCATGTTTTCCCATTACCTTCTTCGAAGAAGTCAAATAAATCTGCAAAAAGATGGAGATTGGCAGCTGGATGCTTAGAAACATCTGTGAATAGATTAAGCCCTGGAACGGATTGCTGATAAAGAAGATGACAATCGTTGACAATATAAGTGTTAACCCAACACCAGTTTTCGTATGGGTGTCCTTAATATCATAGGGCTCTTTATATAAGCCTGCGAAGATACTGCCACCGGCCATTCCGGCAGTGATGGAGGAGGATATTCCTGAAAATAATAATGCCAGTGCAAATACGATGGAAGCAGCGTTGCCTAATAAAGGCTTAAGCATTTGCTGTGCTTGGTTTAATTCACTCACATGCAGATTATTCGTAAAGAAGGTAGCTGCTGCAACAAGAATCATGGCACTATTGATCGCCCATCCGATGATCATTGAAAAAAGAGTATCGAGGAATTCATACTTTAGCTGTCTTTTGATCACATCCTCATTTTGCAAATTCCACTGTCTGCTTTGAATTACCTCTGAATGGAGGAACAGGTTATGGGGCATTACAACTGCACCCAGAACGCTCATGATAACAGGGATGGAGCCGGCAGGAAAGCTCGGCGTTATCCAGTGGACTGCTGCCTTTCCCCACTCCACATGTACCAGGCAGAGCTCAATGATAAAGGACAGTCCAATGAGGGAAACGAAACCCATAATCAGTTTTTCCAGCTTCTTATATGAGTTTGTAAAAAGCATTAATAGCACGAAGGCTAACACAAGAAGGGATCCTATTTTCAAGGGTAAACCAACAAGCATATTAAGAGCGATTGCACCACCGAGGAGTTCTGCCATGGCAGTTGATACAGCGGCGAGAATAGCAGTTATTAATACGGTTGTACTAATATAAGGTTTAAGATGAATTGAAGCAGCCTCAGACAGGCAATTACCGGTTGCGATTCCTAAATGGGCGGCGTTATGCTGCAATACAATAAGCATGAGGGTTGCTAGTGTAACCATCCATAATAGCTTGTAGCCATAATCAGAGCCAGCCGCTACATTGGAAGCCCAGTTTCCGGGATCAATAAAGCCTACCGTAACAAGCAGACCTGGCCCGATATATTTAAAAAAGTCTAGTCTTGGTTTGTGATTCTTTCCAAATAAATTCATAATTTTGATCCTTTATCGTAAAATATAATATTAATGATAGGTTCTTTTCTGCGGTGGATCTATTTGATTAAGTATTTATTTGAACAAATATTATATTACTTCATATATAATATAATTTATACAACCTGGTTTGTAAATAGTAATTATTATCGTTTTGCTAATAAGGTAGTTAATAAATAGAATACCTATTTTTCATGAATATAATTAAGGCCCAAATTAATTTTCAACAGTTAAAATTAAACAGTTTTCTATTGACGTATATTACATGCATTGTTATAATAAAATAACTATCAGCAAAATTAATTAAATGGCGACATAGCCAAGCGGTAAGGCATGGGTCTGCAACACCCTGATCTCCAGTTCAAATCTGGATGTCGCCTCTAAAAGAGAAGATATATTACACAAGTGATGTATCTTCTCTTTTTCTTTCGAGAAACTTTAAATAAATAGTAGTCAATAACTTATGCCGTCTTAAAAAGATGAAAAACACGATAAACTATAAATTAATCCCCGGTATCTGCGACAATCGTGTAGAACCGGGGATTTCATATGGAAATGGACACAGACCAAGCATTTTTAATAAATATGCTAATTTTATTATGCTATATGTAAAATATTCCTTGACAAAACAGAACAAATGTTCTACAATGGCATTGACTGGAAAATATCATTAAGGGAGTATTTAAAATAAAAATAAAATACTGGAGGTAAATAATATGTTCGAGATTACGAAAGCTTATGCTCAATCTATCCCTGCTGTTCGCTTTATCGGGATTAAGTACGCAGATGAAGATCGTGTTGATGGGGGCTTCGGCTGTAAATGGGGCGAATGGTTTGAAAATAATCGTTTTGAAAAGTTAGAGGCTTTACAGAAGGATGATCTTAATAAGACCTATGAAGATGCGGGAGCTTATCTTGGTTTCATGCGATGGAAAGAGGGCGAACCCTTCCAATATTGGATCGGCATGTTTTTACCTGCTGGTACAACCGTACCGGAGGGCTATGATTATGTCGATATGCCGGAAGCGAAACTGGGCGTATGCTGGCTCCATGGTCCGGAGGGTGAACTGTATTGCAAAGAGGATAAATGTGCTGAACGTATATCACAGGAGGGTTATGAGATTCTGGAGGATGGGCAGGGAGCATGGTATTTCTTTGAACGTTATGCCTGTCCCAGATTTACAACCCCAGATGAAAATGGACAGGTAATTCTTGATATCTGTCATTATATAAAATAAGAAAAGATTCAATGTATAGTAAAAAAGGGATTTATGAGGCTTATTACTTTATGATGATATTTTCGCTATCAGAACGCTCACAGCATATGAGGAAAGTAACTTAATAGATTAGAGTACTTCTATCAGAGTATATATTAATATTATGTATTTGTTTTATGAAATTATATTATTATAGAGCTTTAACTTGAGAACTTTAGCTTGGACTGCTCCTTCTTAGTAAATTATATAGAAAGAGAAGATAATCACTGTTGGAGCTGGACTTTTGGTATAAAGTACAGATTAATAAACCATCTTCTCTTTCATTATACTTAATTAATTGACATACGATATTTCTTATCTATACTATGCTAAGATCTTTTCAATCACGCTCAATTCGTCAGCAGTAAAAGCAGGAGCATGGATGATAGCTGCATTTTCAATAATCTGCTGAGGTCTGGAGGCACCGATCAGCACGCTGGTTACCTCACCATCACGAAGAACCCAGGAAAGTGCCATCTGTGCAAGTGACTGGCCTCTGTTCCTGGCAATTTCGTTTAGGGCATTGATTTTGCCCAACAAATCTGCCGTTATTACGCTTTCCTTCAGGAAACGGCCGTCAGTCTTAACGCGGCTGTCTTCCGGAATACCACCAAGATATCTTTCGGTGAGAAGACCCTGCGCAAGAGGCGAGAAGGCGATGATACCGATACCATTTTTTGCTGCAAAGGACTTTAAGCCATCATCCTCGATGTTACGATCGAACATGGAATATCTTCTTTGGTTAATGATAAAAGGAGTTTTCAGATCACTGAGAATCTTCATTGCCTCTTCTGTCTGTTTCTTATTGTAATTGGAGATTCCGACGTATAGAGCTTTACCGCTTCTGACAATCGAATCAAGTGCCAGCATCGTCTCCTCAAGAGGGGTCTCCGGGTCCGGCCTATGATGATAAAAGATATCTACATAATCCAATCCCATACGTTTTAAGCTTTGGTCCAGACTGGCAATCAGGTATTTCCTTGATCCCCACTCTCCGTAAGGACCTTCCCACATATAGTAACCTGCCTTCGTGGAAATAACCAGCTCATCGCGGTATTTACCAAGACTGTCATGAATAATACGTCCGAAATTCCTCTCTGCACTTCCTGCCTCGGGGCCATAGTTGTTAGCCAGGTCAAAATGGGTAATTCCAAGATCAAAAGCTGTGTGACACATATCAAGCATATTATCGAAGCTTGCATTACTTCCGAAGTTGTGCCATAATCCCAGCGATACTGCCGGGAGCTTCAAACCGCTTTTACCACAACGGTTGTATTTCATTGTATCATAACGTTGTTCACTTGCATTATACATATTCATACCTCCAAGTAATAAATTTTTATTTATTTCATCGTTCTTATTAACATTTCTTAGCTGGACATATTAATACTATTAGCCTGCTTGTTGGTGATTAAAGGACAATCAGGAACCATTTTATAACTCCATAATACTATGTTTATCCATGTAATACAAGTTTCCTTGAATACACTAATTTTTCGTGGAATACAGAGTCTTATTTGCAGCGTATATACAGAATTACATCTAGCATGCATTCGATTATCTATTTTAACTTTATCTTCATTCATCTCATAAAATAATTCTTACCTGCAGCTGAATGGAGGAATGATTTCCATGCTAATATGTAGTCATTTGCATAGAAGACTTGCTTGTTGCCCCAAGCCTGTCATAGGCGAATACAAACACTTTCATATTCAACTTGGTAGCAGGAACGAGGATATCATATTCTCCAGTATTCTTATCCACCGTGGAATCTGTCTCAGCAATTTTATATTTCGGATTATAAAAGTCAGAAGCTATATAAGCCTGAGTCTGTCCCTTCCCAACATAGACAGTGGTCCAGATCAATGTATAAACCAGGGTGTCTGGATCAGCAGTACCGGTAATATGGGTGGCGCCTACTTTAATCGGGTTGATTTGAACAGCATCGGGACCGGTTTTTCTGACTGCTGCAGTTACAATAGCACTTTTTATTCCGTTGTATTCCGCATGAACATTGATGGTAGCGAAGGCTTTCGGTGGTTTTACAGTAATACTGAAGCTGCCATCACTTTTCACCTTTGTTGTATATTTGTCATCTCCAATGGTTGCATAGATGGTTGCATCAGGGATACTTTTACCGGTAAAAGTGGAATTGCGGTTTGTGAGACGGTCAGGCTTCGGACTCGCAAGAATGTCGGCATTATAACGGTCAACTTTAATATAGGTCAGAGCACTTTTGTTATTTGCGTCTGTAGCCAATATGGTATATATGCCATTCTTCATTGTGGTAAATTTATTATTACTAACAACCGCAGCATTTACCCATTTAGAATCCGTAACGGTTGTAATAGTACCTGACAGATATTTTATACTCTTAATGGCATACTTTGATGTAGCTGAGATAATTACCGGAACCGCTTCGTTATTCACTTCTGCTCTGCCCTGTGTCACAACCAGATTGATCTTCTGTGCAGTAACAGGAAGGGTTCCCTTTAAAAAGGAATATGAGGTAGTTTCAGTTGCGATACCCTGAGACCAGGGATAAGTAGATACGGTGCTAACAATCTTTTTTGATACGCCAAGCAGGAAAGTATATTTACTGCTGGCGGTTAAGCCCCAGTTATCATCTGCTTTGACAGAGATTTTACCAAACGAGCTTAATCGGCTGATATAATCTAAAGTAATTTTTTTGCCGGTTGCATTATCAATCACAGGTTTGATTGAATCCTCCATTTCAGCCGGGAGAAAGGATAATAATGGGAGACCGCTGTCTGCAACAAGAACAAATTTCTGTGAGTCGGTAACCGGGGCTGCGTTATAAGTCAGGCTTGTGATACGCTTATTATTCGGATTAAGCATAATACCATCACTCGAGTACCTGGCCTTCTTCGTTAAATCGATTTTATATGAAATTCCGTCAAATACATATTGAGTGTTCCAATTATATACGTTATTTTCCTGTAGAAGAGTGGATACGTTCTGATTACTGCTAACGTAACCTTGCAGGATATATGTGAAATTGGTTCCTTCCGTTGCATAAATGCTTGCATTGTATTCCAGCCATTCCCGTAAGGCTTTACCGGAAATCTCATATAATTGAGTATAACCGGAAGGTCTGGAAGCCGAGGCTTCCGATAAAATCCGGGATATTTTACTTGAGGATAAGGTATCCTTCAAATAAACTGTGGGTTCATTGGAATCTAGCAGGTTACGGGTACAGGCAATGACAGGAACTCCTTTATAAGCAGGCAGATACTCTGCGACATAAGCCAATCCATATGCTATTTTTGCATTATTAAATAATTGATATAAATTACAGTCTCTTACAACAGTATCATAATTATGATAGCTCACGCCGGATGCCACTGGGTAGGTAGCAGTATCCGCGCCGGCCTTTAATTTATCCATATAATTACTGAACATCGCTGTTATTCGGCTATTTTCAGCAATGTCTGCAGTAACATAATCGATACTTGATTTTCCTGAGGTTATCTTCACCGTACCATCTGCTGCAATTACCAGTGACAGATCGATTAGGCCAAGAGCCTTTGCATGGCTGGAAGTAGCAATAACCGGTTTGCCATTGATTAATCCATTCGTATTATCAACGTTTTTTAAACCGATGCCAGTACTATTAGTATTTGGAAATATCTCGTGGGTATGACCGGTAATGACAGCATCAATGGAATTAACCTTAGTTAAGGCATACCCGATATTGTCGCTGGCGCCATAGGTTTTATCTGAACCGATTCCTCCATGCAGAAGAACAATAACGATATCGGCATTTTCCTCCTGCTTCAGACGGTTCGCTTCTGCTACGATGCTGTCATAGTTATTAAGTGCATCGATTTCATTCACATAATCGCCCCGGCGGGTAGAGATGCTATTGGTGGTAGATCCGATAATCCCTACTTTCACTTTTACCACCTTTCCGGCAGCAGTAGTCAGGTACTTGGTAATCATGGAAGAAGGAGCGAAGACGAGTTTACCGTTATCATGCCAGACAGTATTACAAACGAGTACCTTATCAGACATGTTGGAATCCACCAACTGGTTTTTCAGATAGTTCCAGGGATAATCAAACTCATGATTGCCCAGAGTAATATAGTCATAGCCCATGATCTCCATGGCCTTTAGGATGGGCTGAACATAGCCCCTGTAATTATCATAAAAATAATTTGTTGTATAGTCATATAGAAAATCACCGTCATCCACCAATAAAGTATTATTGGCGCCGACTTCTTTCCTGTTCTGCTCCACAAGTGTCGCAATTTTGCTTAGTCCGTTCTTTGGCAGTGCAAGATTAGTCTCATAATCGTAAGCTGTAACCTGTCCGTGCAGATCACTGGTCGCCATAATTCTTAAGTTGGCAGTATCAGCAGTATCCGCCTTGACGGTAAAATGAGCAGCCGTTGGTATACTAAGCAATAAGAGAGATATTAATATCAGGTATTTCAGACTTCTTTTTCTCATAAGCAATCCTCCATGATGCTGTAGGTTTCATAACTGTATATCGATTGGTGTTATGCCAAATGTTAGCTTATATTTATGGCAATTTTATGATAGGGCAGACTTAATTTTATAAAAATCAGCGGGAGATAAGCTAAATTCATTTTACATCAATAATTATTAATTGAAAATAAGAAGAAAGCAAGTTATTCACATCCATCAAGGTATAAAGTCCTAAAAAAAGGAGCATTTTCACTAAAAAGCTCATCAATATGCATTAATTATTACATTGTTGTGTAATATCAAATTTGCTATATTTTAGATGGGAAATTGTTCTTAGCTATTCTATAATACCAAGGGGGGTGTCATTATGAGACATTCAGAGATGAAAGATGTCGCTTTACAGACTGGAGGGGAGAACATGAATCGTGAAGAAATTCTGAAAGACGGATCGATTGATGAAATAGCAGCCAGTGAGGTAATATCTGAAGAAACAGCTGATAAAATCACGGAAGAGATTTCAGCAGAAGTGAAAGCAGATGATATAATAAATAAGAAGAAAAGCAAAGAAAAGAATAAATCTGCTAAAAAGGATAAGAAAGATAAGGATGTATCAGAGCAGGGTAAGTCAAAAGCATTTTTTGCTAAATTAAAGGACATGCTTACCTATGTCGGGGAACAGACATTACCGCTTCGGAGACAGATACGCTTTAAGCTAATTATCTCCTTTTTAGTACCGGCATTATTGATCGTAGTATTAGGTGCATTTTCTTATTATGCATCGCAAAGCTCCATCATTTCCAGCTATGAAAAATCATCGAAAGGAAATATTGAAAACAGTGCACTCTACTGTTCCCTATTGATGAAGGATGTGGAGACAAAGGCATCACAGATCGCCGGTTTTGAAGATTTCTACATATATTATACAAAGTTTAATGAGAATAGCGTAAGTGATTCAATTAAGTTATTTACCAATGCGAAAACTACACTCACTACGTTAATTAACAGCTCCGTAGGTATCTACGGTGCATATGCCTTTGGCAGCAGCGGTAACGCGATGTCAACCCTGAAAGCGAATCCCTCCAGCACAGTATATGCAGATTTCACAGCATCAGAGGAATTTGCAAAATGGCAGGCGGCGGCAAAAACCGTCGGAGGCGCCTCATCGGCTTGGGTTGGATATCATAAAACCTTAGATGAAGGTATCGATTCCAAACCGGATTTTTATGCTGCGAGTTATATCAGAACCTTCTATAAAGGAGAAGGCTATATCGTATTTGACCTTTTGACAACAGAGCTGCAGACGGTATTGGATAATTCCATATCCAGTGGTAAAAGTATTGCGGCTTTTGTTACTCCGGATGGCAGAGAGACGATTGCTGCCGGTGGGAAGAGATCGTTGAAGCTAAAAGAAGGAGAAACCGTATTCGCAGGCAGCAGCTTCTATGATAAGGCTATAAAGAGTAAAGATATAAGCGGTAAGAGCTATGTGAAATACCAGGGTAAAACAAACCTGTTCGTTTATTCAAAGGTGGGTAATACCGGTGCAATGATCTGCACGTTAATCCCTAAGAGTGATATCTTAAGCCAGCTTAATATGATCCGTTCTGTAACAGCGATCTTAGTTTTGGTTTCATTCTTAATTGCAGTATTTATCGGTCTATACTTGTCAACAGACATCGGTAAGGCGATTAATCGTTTCTCTGTAGCATTTAAGCATATATCTGCCGGTGACTTTACCGTGCGTATCAATACCAAGCGTAAGGATGAATTCGGTGCATTAGCCCTGGATATGGACGACACAATGGATAAGATCCGGGATCTCGTTGCTGATATGGCTAACTTTGGACATAATGTATCCGATTCGGCTTATAAGGTATCCGGTGCTTCCGGTGAGATTTTATTCTCAATCAATGAAGTCTCAGATACGGTTAATGTCATGAGTAAGGGTGTGAGTGAGCAGGCTAAAGATACCGAGAAGAGCTTCCTGCAGATGACGGAGTTTGCCGGACAGATCGGTAAAGCTTATGATAATACGGAGGATGTAGGTAAAGTAGCAAATAATACCAAGCAGATCATCAATGGCGGCAAGAATATAGTTAATGAGCTGATCGAGCAGGTTACAGCAACCTCTGAGATTACAAGTATTATCATCAATGATATTGAAGAACTGGAGCATCAGTCCAGAAGCATCGGAAGTGTTGTTGGTACAATTAATGATATTGCTTCTACTACAAACCTTCTGTCACTGAATGCATCCATTGAGGCTGCAAGAGCGGGAAATGCAGGACTTGGCTTTGCCGTAGTTGCGGATCAGATCAGAAGCCTGGCAGAGCAATCCGTTGAATCTGTTAAGAGCATCGAAAGGATTATTAAGAGCATTCAGCAGAAGACCCAGGCTACCGCGGCATCAGCAAACCGTGCAGAACAGATGCTAGGTTCCCAGACAGAGGCACTGAACAATACGGTAAAGGTATTCCAGGATGTAGACAGCCACATGGTTGAACTGCTGAATAAGATTAATTATATCACACAGAACATGCAGACGATTACGGTATCAAAGGATGAAGTACTGGATGCAATCAAGAACATCGCAGCAGTAACACAACAGACCTTAGCATCCTCTGAAGTGGTAGATACTAATATTGGTAGTCAGATAACCTCCATTGAGACACTGAATCGTCAGGCAGAAGATATGAAGGAAAGAGCAAAAGAGCTTGAAGAAGCGATTGCGAAATTTACGATTTAATAGCATGATTTAAATAAACTAAGAAGTAATAAGGCGCTGTTGGATAATTAAATTCTGCCAGGTGCCATAAAGCATAAAAAACAGAAAGTACTGTAATAGGATGGAGTATCTGGACCACTTGTAGATTTCCACCGTATTACAGTACTTTCTGTTTATATCTTCCCGCTGAGTATAGCAGAATTTATAGCATTCAACAGTACACTTCTATCTTACTCAGTTTTTGCGTTAGCAGTATCCAGATAACTTTGTAACGTATCGGACTGCTCCTGTGTGATTAATCCTGAAGATACCAGTTTTTCAAGATCAATAGTATAGGATGTAGAATCTGTTGCGGTGGTATCCGTTGCTGCCATTTCCTCCGGCTTTGGCGGTGGTGGAAGCTTAGGTCTCTTATCATCCTCATTGGAGTCCGACATTTTTAAGGCATTGTCTTCTAAATTCTTTTTAATCTGATCAAGAATATCCTGAAGCTCGGATTTTTGATCATCCGTCAGTTTGTCTGAAGAGGTTAAATCCTTTAATTGTGATAAAAAGTCATTCAGATCCCCCTGCTGTGAAGAAGAACTATTCTCCGTGTCTGAGTCCTGCGTATCTAATAAGGACTGCAGCATGGACAGACCTTCACTGCTGATGGATAGAGTATCCTCCTTGGATTGGGTTGTACTGCCGGAGCTTTTCGAGGTTGCTGCAGTATTTTTATATAGGCTGGATGTCTCGTATAAACTGCTGATGTTTTGAGCAAAGATGGAATTGATGCTACTCATGTTTACCTCCTTTATAATAATTGGTTTTTTGGAATTCCATTTGATATATCGTCATAATAAAAATAGTAATAATAGCTGTTTGTGAGCTCTTTGTGAGTGTTTGGTGAATTCTTGTTGCTGTTAACTGTTGGTTAATATAATTTATGCAAATTAACTGCGGCTCCATTGTAAAACCGCAATGTCTGAGATAGAATGGTATCAGAAAGAAGGGCGGTTAATATGAGTACAATACAGATTGGGAAAATAATTTCAACAAACCGTAAGGAGAAGGGAATCACCCAGGAAGAGCTTGCAAATCATCTGGGAGTATCAAAGCCAGCTGTATCCAAATGGGAATCAGGGCAAAGCTATCCGGACATTCTTCTTCTGCCTGTGCTGGCATCCTTCTTTAACATCTCGGTGGATCAGCTAATCGGTTATGAGCCGCAGATGACGAATGAGGAAGTGAAAAAGCTTTACCGAAGACTATCAGAGGAGCTTGTAAAAGAGCCCTTTGATAAGGTGTATACGGAATGTGAAGAATATATCAAAAAGTATTTCTCCTGCTGGTATCTACAACTGGAAATGGGATTATTGTTTATCAACAACTCAAGCCTGGCAGGCAGTCCGGAAAGGACACAGCGGATGCTGGAAAGAGCATTGGAACTTTTCATCCGGATTGAGAAATCCTCAGAGGATGTAGCACTTGCGAAGCAGGCATTAAAACTGCAGGTCGTTTGCTATCTGACCTTACAGAAACCGACGGAGGCCATTGATATTCTTGAAAACATCGAAGAACTACCGATGCCGACGGAAAGCTTGTTCGTGAAAGCCTACCAGATGAAGGGGGATAACGGAAAGGCAATCGAGTATCTGCAGGGTTATACTTATATGAACCTAGTAATGATGCTTGGATCTGCACCGGATTATTTTCAAATGTATGCGGATCAGCCCGATCGAATGCAGCAGTTTTATGAACTGTTTAAGAAGCTAAGTGACTTGTTCGAAGTAGAAAAGCTGCATCCGGTCATGATACTGCAAATGGAATTGGCAGCATCGATGGTCTTTATGTCACAAGGGAATAAGAAGGCTGTAATGGATGTTCTTGAGAATTATGTTAATGTAATGAATAAAACCGGCAACGTATTCTATCTGCATGGTAACCAGATCTTTGATGCTCTGGATAATTATCTGAAAACTGCGGATATCGGCGATAGCTTACCCAGAAGTTCAACTTTGATCTGGAATGATTTAAAGAATGCTCTGCTTCATAATCCGGCATATGCTGCACTAGAAGAAGAGGAACGATTTATAAAATTGAAGAAGAGATTAGAAAAATAGAGAAAGCGTTAATAGAAAGGGAGATAATTATGAACATTAACATTATGGAATATTTACCGTTTTTGATACCGATTATTTTGATTGAACTTGCACTTATGATAACAGCGCTGGTTCATGTATTAAGGCATAAGACCTATCGTTTTGGAAATCGGGTTTTATGGATTATCATCGTAGTAGTTTTAGAAATCGTTGGTCCGATTTTATATTTTACAATTGGCAGAGGGGAAGAATAATGGCTATATTAGAGCTTAATAAAGTATCAAAGAGCTTTGGTGAGGTTGAAGTCATAAAAAATCTGAGCTTTCAAGTACCGGAACACTCCGTATTCGGTTTTATTGGCAAAAACGGTGCCGGGAAAACAACAACGATGAAGATGATCCTGGGTTTTCTTGCCCAGGACAGCGGTGAGATCCGTGTATGCGGTGAAAAAGTAGCCTATGGAAATACGAAAACAAACCGTAATATCGGTTATCTGCCGGATGTTCCGGAATTCTACAGCTATATGAGCCCTAAGGAATACCTGCAGTTATGCGGTGAAGTAACCGGGCTGAATAAAGAACTTATGAAAAGCAGATCAAAGGAATTGCTATCTCTTGTCGGACTTGACGGTGCAAACCGAAGAATCCGCGGCTTCTCCAGAGGAATGAAGCAGAGGCTGGGAATCGCTCAGGCTCTTTTGAATGAACCGAAGCTACTGATCTGTGATGAACCCACCTCAGCGCTTGATCCGGTGGGAAGGAAAGAAATTCTTGATATTTTATCCCTGGCAAGGGAAAGAACCACGATTGTATTTTCCACGCATATTTTATCTGACGTAGAGAGAATTTGTGACAGTATCGGCGTGCTGGATCAAGGTAAGCTGGTTTTACAGGGAACTGTAGCCGAGATTAAAGATAAATACCGCAAGGATACACTTCAGCTGGAAGTGGCACCGAAGGTAAATATGGAGCAGCTCTTTGTTGGCCTCAAAAAGCTTCCCTCCGTTACCGGTACCAGCTATAATGGTAATAAAATCGATATTCAACTTGCCAATGCAGAACAATACGGCCCGGATATCCTTGCATTTCTTGTAAAGGAGAAGGTTCCGTTACTTCGGTATGAAATTATGGAGCCTTCCCTGGAAAATGTATTTTTGGAGGTAGTAGAATGAAAGGATATTATGCGTTTACGAAGAAGGAGCTGCTGGAGCAGCTTCGTACCTTCAAATGGTTAATTATATTGTCTGTATTCTTCCTGTTTGGAATGATGAGTCCGGTGCTTGCAAAGCTTATGCCGGATATTCTGTCAGGAATGGAGGTAGAGGGTATGAAAATCGTGATACCAGATCCCACTGCAATGGATGCTTATGGGCAATTTTTTAAGAATTTTACCCAGATGGGAATTCTGGTAGTACTGCTGGTATTTGGCGGTACCCTGTCTAATGAACTGGTACGGGGAACCCTGGTGAATATCCTGGCAAAAGGCATGCCAAGACCTGTCGTGATTTTATCCAAATATACGGCAGCAGTACTTTTATGGACGGTAGGTTATCTGCTTGCTGCAGCAACAACATTTGGTTATACAGCATATTTATTTAAAGATGCTTTGGTCAGCAATTTAGTATTTTCTATGTTCTGCCTCTGGCTATTCGGAATATTTGTCCTGGCACTGGTATTCCTATCCAGCACGATTGCTTCCGGCAATTTTGGAGGCCTGGTGCTATCCGCGGTTGCACTCATATTAATGCTGATGATTGGTGTTATACCGAATACGGAAAAATATAATCCCGTTACGCTGGCATCAGTAAATGTAGCACTTCTTTCCGGAACGAAAGAGGTTAAGGATCTTATTGCCACAGTAATCATAACCTGTTTGCTTACAGTGGGCTGCATGATTGGTTCTATCGTTTTGTTTGGTAAGAAAAAATTGTAGTCACGAACCGAATATGATACAATCTTTTTGTAAAGATAGTTATACTATACAGTAAAGAAAGTTTCATAGGAAAGGGAAATGGCGAATGAGTAATATATGGCATGATATTAACCCAGAGAGAATCAAAGCGAAGGATTTTGTAGCTGTGGTTGAGATTACAAAAGGCAGCAAGAAAAAATATGAGTTGGATAAAGAAACTGGCTTTATCATACTCGACCGTATCCTGTATACCTCAACACATTATCCGGCTAATTATGGTTTTATCCCACGAACCTATGGCGATGATAAAGACCCTCTGGATGTATTGGTGCTTTGTTCAGAACCGATTGAGCCGATGTCACTAGTCAGATGCTATCCGATCGGTGTCATAAAAATGATTGATAACGGCATGGGAGATGAGAAAATCATAGCCATCCCATTTAATGATCCATCCTACAATTCTTATACCAAGATCAGCGATCTGCCCCCTCATATATTCGATGAAATGAAGCATTTCTTCAGTGTGTATAAGGAACTCGAGCATAAGCAGACTGCGGTAAATGAGATTGGCGGCCCGGAGGAGGCGATTAATATTATTGAACAATGCATAGAGAATTATCATAGGGAAATTTTAAATAACGGCCTCCATTAAAGAATCGCTTGAAGATGCCCTATAAGTGATAGCAGTATATTCACTTATAGGGCGTTTTATTGCACAGTTAAGAATTAAGTTAAGACAGACGGTAATATTATGAAAAAGAAGTATTCAGAATTGCGAACATGCTATATAATGCTGCTTCTGGACGGCGGCTCGGGTCTTTTGAAAGTATTTTTATTAAGATTTTTTAATATAAGAATTCTAAGTAATGTCAGAACACCATTACATGACCAGATGAGAAAAGTAAGAGGATGGTCTAATACTCAGGTAGTATTTCGGTTTGCAACGATACAGTTAATAATATCAATTATAACAATATATTTAATAATGCTTCATAAATCTAGTGTAACATTGATTAAGTTGTTGATATATAAAAGTGTGTTATAATTGAATCATCATACTACAGAAAAGAGATGGTTCAATATGTCAAAAATTATTGTGTCAATTGTTCTTACAAATGAAGACAAAGACTTTTTAAAAT
>DATMUM010000067.1:0-8677 GCA_035564175.1 Mobilitalea sp. | reverse complement strand
GTGAAAAGAATTTTGAAAAATCCAAAATTCTTGGCCGCTAGTACGAAATAATTAGATAAGCAATAAGACATGATCGATAGGAGCTTTATATCATGATGAAAGAAAGCATATTAAGTATTGAACAAAGAATCCAGGCTGCCTGTGTTAAGGCTGGAAGAGGTCGCAGCGAGGTTACATTAATCGCCGTCAGTAAAACCAAGCCGAATGAGATGCTGCAGGAGGCTTACTCCCTGGGAATGCGTCATTTTGGCGAGAATAAGGTACAGGAGCTTGCCCAGAAGTACGAGGATTTGAACCATACCTTTACTGATAAGGTATCCTGGCATCTGATCGGACATCTTCAGAGAAATAAAGTAAAATACATCGTTGATAAAACAGTATTAATCCATTCGGTAGACTCCCTGCGTCTTGCAGAGCAGATTGAAGAAGAAGCTGCTAAGAAAAATCTAATCTGTGATGTGCTAATCGAAGTTAATATCGCTGAAGAAGATACGAAATTCGGAGTAATCGAAGCAGATGTTTTCCCGTTGATTTTAGAAATGAGTCATCTGTCCCATATACGCATCAGGGGGCTGATGACAGTACCTCCCTATGTGGAAAATCCCGAAAAAAATAGGGAGTATTTTAAGAAATTGCGACAATTATATGTTGACATAAAAACAAAAAACATCGATAATATCTGTAATGGAAACATTTTGGATGATGATGCTTCTAACCTACGACAATCCTTAGAAAATTTTGATATTCTATCTATGGGTATGACAGGCGATTTTGAAGTAGCAATTGAAGAAGGTGCCACGATGGTAAGAGTTGGGACAGGCATCTTCGGTGAACGAGACTATTCTAAAAGTTAAGTAAATATAGATAGGAGAATAGAGTAATGTCTAATATTTTTAAAAGTTTTTTAAATTCTATGAAATTAACCGAAGATGAGGATGAATATGAGGATTATCTAAGCGAAGAGACCGAAAAGGAAGAGAAAAGAGCCAGACGTTTAGAGAGAAAAGAAGCAAAGCAGGAACGATATGAAGAACCACAGGTAAAGCAATCATATGTAGCACCGGTAGCACATACTGCAGCTGCAAGTGATTTCAAAAAAGAAAGGGTGGCTAAGATGGAAAGAAGTACAGCAAGTAAGGTTGTACCAATCCGGACCACTTCAAAAGGCCTTGAGGTTTGCATCATGAAGCCTACAACCTTTGAAGATTCTCAAGAAATATGTGACATGCTTTTAACCGGTAGGGCAATCGTAATCAATTTGGAAGGCTTTGATGACAAGCTGGCACAGAGAACCATGGATTTTATTTCCGGTTCTGTCTATGCGATCAACGGAAAACTCCACCGTATTTCTAACTGTATTTTCATCGTATCTCCTGATACAGTGGACATTTCGGGTGATTATTCCGATCTCATTCAGGATAATGGTTTTGAACCTCCGATCTTCCATAACAAGTTCTAAGCTATGATGAATTTTGATAAAGAAGAACAAATATTACGCAAGCGTTTGCTGGATCTGGCAAATACGGCATATTCCAGGGGGATCTGTATCTTTTCGGATTTCCTGAATCTGAACGAACAAAACATTTTTATAAGCCTCAAACAAGAGTTACCAAGGATAAAGTATTTTACTTACGGAGGTTTTCATGATTCCGAAAGGAAAATACTTTGTTTTTGCGGTAATGAAATGTTGACAGAAGACGATATCAAGTATCCAATCGACTGTATCAAAGTAGAACCTCTCAATCAGAAATTCAGTGATAGCCTTAACCACCGCGATTTTCTTGGCGCAGTTTTAAACCTTGGCCTGGACCGCAGCAAGATAGGCGATATCCTGATTAATGACAATGAAGGTTATCTGTTTGCACATAATGGTATCAGCGAATTCATTACGGATCAGTTAATCAAAGTTAAACATACCCTGGTTCGGGCATCTTTGATTGAAGCGAAGGATTTTGATTATAAACCAAAGTTTACAGAGGTTATTGGAACAGTATCCTCCGTTCGCTTAGACAGTATATTATCCGTGGCTTTTCACAGTTCAAGAAGCAGTCTTGCCGGGCTGATTGAAGGCGGCAAGGTATACGTCGGAGGCAAATTAATCCTTTCCAACAGCTATGTTCTGAAAGAAAATGATATCGTATCTGTCCGGGGACTTGGTAAATTCATCTTTGCCGGAACCTCGTATCAGACGAAAAAAGGCCGTTACAGCGTTAAAATATTATTGTATTCAACATAAGAATTTCTTTAATCAGCATACCAATGAGCTAGATTATGATGCCTTGTGATTACAAGGAGTTAGGGGGAAAGTAAATGTTGACAGCTTCGCTAATACTGGAAAAGCAACTAAAGGCCGGACTAGGTTATGATAAAAAAGAAGTGGAACAATTCTTACATGACATATCTTCCGATTATAATGCTCTGCAAACGGAAAATGCTGATTTAAAAAATAAAACAAAAGAGTTAACCGAAAGTCTTAATTATTATAAATCGATTGAAAAAACGCTTCAAAAAGCTTTAATCCTGGCAGAAAAGACCGCGCAGGATACGAGAGCTACCGCACTTCGGGAAGCTGATGTAACCTTACTGGAAGCAAAAGTAAAGGCGAATATGCTGATAGCCGACTCAAGAAAGCAGATTGAGCTTATGGAACACAAAGCTTTCAATCTGAAGCAGCAATATGATATATTCAAAATTCAATTTGGGAATATGCTGCATGCTCAGGTAGAATTACTTCAAAGCAATAGCTTCTCAATCAATACAGAGGAATTTACCTATCAAGCAGCCTTCGAAGAAAAAGAAGGAGCCTTCAAGCATCTAGATGAAGCAGAACTAAGTAAATCCCTCAGAGTAAGTTTGGAGGAGACCGCTTTGGCAAGCTCGGAAGTTATAGACAATAATCAGCTGCAATTTGATTTCTTAAAGAACCAGCTTGAGATAAAAAGCTATCAGACAGAAGATGGTTTTGAATTTTTTACGATGAAAGATGAATAGATAAGGAGGATGGCATAACCTCGTCTTTGATTACTGATGCGGTTATGCATTTTTTATGAACAATATACTTACAGTAAATTATGAGGGTAGACCTGCCTATGATATTATGTTAGAACCTGACTTCAGTAAAATTGCTGGCGCAATTGAAGCTCTAGGGATGACCGGCAGAAAATTTATGATCATCACTGACAGCAATGCAGGCAAATTCTATGCTGAGGATTTAAAGAATATCATATCCCCGATTGCGAAAATAGTTCATACCTATACATTCCCTGCTGGAGAAGCAAGCAAATGCCTGGACACGGCTAGTCAGTGTTATGAGGAGCTGATATTAGCCGGTTTTGACCGCAATGACGTGCTTCTGGCTTTGGGTGGCGGTGTTGTCGGTGATTTAACTGGTTTTGTTGCCGCGACCTATTTAAGAGGCATTCGTTTTATTCAGGTACCTACCTCATTGCTTTCCATGGTTGATTCAAGCATTGGCGGGAAGACAGGAGTGGACTTCAAAGCATATAAAAATATGGTTGGAGCCTTCCATCAGCCAAAACTGGTTTATATGAATTTATCAACCTTATTATCTCTTCCGGAAGCAGAATATTTCTCCGGCATGGGTGAGATTATAAAACATGGCTTAATTAAAGATGCAGAATACTATACCTGGTTAAAAGAGAATGTTGCCGGTATTTCGCAGAAGCAATATGAGATAATAAAGGAAATGATCTATAGAAGCTGCAAGATTAAAAAAGCAGTAGTAGAAAATGACCCTAAGGAACAGGGTGAGCGCGCCCTACTGAATTTTGGACATACCATCGGCCATTCCGTAGAAAAATTAATGAATTTAACTCTTCTCCATGGTGAATGCGTATGCATCGGCATGGCCGCTGCAGCTTACATTTCCATGAAGAGAGAAAATATATCATCGCAGGAATATGAAGACATCCTGGCCACAATAAAGCAGTTTAAAGAACCAATCACTGTCAGCGGACTGGACCCTGAACAGATTTATGAAGTTACCAGGTTGGATAAAAAGATGGATGCAGATAAGATCAAATTTATCCTTCTTCAGAAAATGGGCTATGCCATCATCGATACATCAGTGGCTAAGGATGAGATGCTGTCAGCAATCCATGCAATATTAAAGTCTTAGAATAAATACATAAGAATTGTGAAATACACATAAATGGAGGTCATATGAAGGAACGAATCAAACACTTATTATTATTTATCCTCCTGATTGCAATTGATCAGGCATCTAAATTCTGGGTTAGAACCGTATTAATTAACCGTGATCCGGTGGTAATCATTCCCAAGGTATTAAAGTTAGAGTATCATACCAACAACGGCGCTGTCTGGGGCTTGATGAGCGGAAAGGTAGATTTTCTGAAAATATTTACCTTCCTTGTACTTTTATTAATCATATTCCTTTATTTTAAGGTACCGAAGGGTAAGAAATATAATGTTCTTAAGATTATACTGGTATTTATCATGGCTGGTGCGGTTGGCAATTTAATTGACCGTATTTATTTGAATTATGTAGTAGATTTTATCTATTTTGAAATTATTAATTTCCCGTTATTTAACTTTGCAGACAGCTGTCTGACGGTATCCTCCATCTTACTCTTTATCCTGGCATTATTTTATTATAGGGATGACGATTTTGCTTTCCTGGATCAGATTTTCAGAAAGAAGCAGGCAGCAAAAGAAGAGAAGAACAGCAAAGAATCCTCCGATATTGAAGATTCTGATACTTCAGAGGACGATAACTCCATGGATGATTCAGATTCTATAATCAATGATGATAACAGTGAAAATGATGAGGAATAATGAATAAAAACCTTGATCTGAAATTATTCCTCACTATATCAAATTGTAAAACAGTACGAAAGGAAATATATTTTCATGGATGAAGATGAAGTATTGGAGCTGGAAGAGGATCAATTAGGGGCTGAAGAAGGGCTGGAACAGATATTAGAATATCTGGTTGATGAAGCAAATAATAATCTTCGTATCGATAAATACCTCTCCATTATCCAAACGGATCTTTCCCGCAGTTATATCCAAAAACTCATTGACGATGGTAAGGTTTTTATGGAGGATAAATCCGTGAAAGCCAATTTAAAGGTTAAAACAGGTTCCAGGGTTACTGTAAAGATACCGGAATTAAAAGAAGCTGAGATTATACCGGAAGATATACCACTTGATATTATTTATGAAGATAAAGATATCATTGTTATCAATAAACAGAAGGGGTTAGTTGTTCATCCAGCGGTCGGTCATGCGACAGGAACCCTTGTAAATGCATTATTATATCACTGCAGCGGCGAATTATCCGGTATTAACGGTGTCATGAGGCCAGGAATTGTTCATCGGATTGACCGAGATACAACCGGTGCCCTGGTAGCTTGTAAGAATGACAAAGCCCATCAGTTTATCGCCGACCAGCTGAAGGTACATTCCATTACCCGCAGATACCAAGCCATCGTATATCATACCTTTAAGACCGACAACGGCAGAGTGGAAGCCCCCATCGGGCGTGATCCGAAGGATCGCAAGAAAATGGCGATTAACCACAAGAACGGCAAGACTGCAGCCACGAATTATAAAGTAATTGAAAATATAAATCATCAATATGCGTTCGTTGAATGTTCCCTGGAAACCGGGCGTACCCACCAGATCAGAGTCCATATGGCAAGTATCCACCATCCTTTAGTCGGTGATACTGTATATGGACCGGGGAAAGATCCCTTTCATCTTGAGGGACAGGCCCTTCATGCAGGAGTATTAGGTTTTATACATCCGACAACAAAGGAATATGTTGAATTTCAAGCACCGCTTCCTGATTATTTTACGCAATTATTAGCGAAATTAAGACATAAGGGGTAACTTTCATTGAAAAGAAAAGTCATTGATGAATTAATTAATTGGAAAATACAAGATAGCGGTAAGCCAATCCTTCTTACCGGAGCAAAAGGCGTGGGTAAAACATATCTGGCATATGATTTTGCTAAGGCCTTTTTTGAACGTATCTGTTATATCAATTTTGAACGAGAGCCAAAGGCCTCCGGTATATTTGCATCACAGGATATGGAGATTATTAAGGCACAATTAATGGACCATTTCCATCTGGAACAGGAAGTAATAGATGATAAGGCTAGGGTTCTTATCCTGGATGAAATCAGCTGCAACAGCGAAGTGTTATACCGCATTAAGAAAATGGATTTAGCATCTATTTTCCGCTTTATCATCATCATTTCCAGTAATCCCTTATCGCCGGAAGATACGGTCAATATGCAAAGGCTTACTATTTATCCGTTGGAATTTGATGAATTTCTAAGAGCTACCAGCAATGAATGGTATATCGAATCTATTATTACCCACTTTAATATGGATTCTAAGATACCTGAGATTGTACATAAGGAGCTTCTTGCTCTTCATGAGCTTTATCTAAAGATAGGCGGAATGCCAGGAGCTGTGAATGAATATCTTAACCTGAATTCAACCGTCAATGTATCGGAGCAGCATAGCTTTTTGATTGGTTCTTACCATGATTATATTCATAGAGACAACTCAGACAGTGATGCCTTGAAAATGAATCAGGTATTTGACAGCTTAATCTTCCAGTTAATGAAAGAAAATAAGAAATTTCAATATAAATTAATACGTAAAGGCACGACGCACTCCATGTATAAAGATGCCATCGGTAAGCTTTGTGATCATAATTATATAATCAAATGCAATCGCATCAGCAACGAGCAATTACTAAATCCTCTTACAAGCTTTCAGTCAGAAGAATGGCAAAGTATCGAGGCTAATACAAATTTTAAATTGTATCTGCCGGACACCGGAATGCTGCATACAAGGCTAGTGGAAGAGCAGGGAGCTTCTTTGATTTTAAATCAGAAGAAGGCATTGTTAGAGAACTATGTTGCATGCTCACTCCAATCAAAAAATTATCTGTTTGCATTCTGGGAATCAGAATCTATGGCAAAAGTTGATTTTCTGTTTCTGAAAGAAAATGAATTATATCCAGTAGAAATTTTTGAAGGAGAGAACACCCGCTCCAAGAGCATCAGCATTCTGAAACAGAAATCTGATTTCCCTTATGCCATAAAAATATCTGCCAAGAATTTTGAATTCGCAAACCAAATTAAGTACGTCCCATATTATGCGGTGTTCTGTTTGTAATACCAATATTTAACTAACTTTTTACGAATTTATTAAGAAAACAGTTGACAAATAAAACCTTCTAATATAGTATGGTAATACAGGCATCGGTCTACATGTGTAGATATCCCAAACGGTGTTTTATTATTTTTATTCTACATATGTAAGCCCTTGATTTTTATAGAGTTATCGATATGTAATATATTTACATATTTAATATATATGAATTATTGCATTTAAAGTAAATATATATCGAAGCTGATATGTCTGGTAAATGATCGGAGAAGTCATATGCCAGATTAATAATTCTATACATGTAGAATACAAATATTTTAAAGGGGTGCGGGAATAAGATGTCATTACCAGATATACGACTTCACGAAGGCGAACTTAACATCATGGAATTGCTATGGTCCAATAAAGCTTTGGCCGCAAAAGATATTTCTAAAATAATCAAGGAATATATCGGTTGGGAAAAAAACACCACGTACACAGTAATTAAGCGACTGATTGAAAAAGGTGCAATCAAACGCGAAGATCCAGGATTTATGTGCCGGGCTGCAATTTCCAAACGTACAGTTCAAGCAATTGAAACGAAAGCATTATTAAATAAATTATATAACGGTTCATTAAGTACCTTCTTAACAGAGTATCTAAAGAACCAGAATTTATCTAAGCCAGAGATTTTGGAATTACAAAGAATTCTAGGAGAGCAGAGATTATGAGAAATCTCTGCTTTTTTATTGATCATACTATTCGCAAAACCTAAGTTTAACGAATAGTTAATGAATTGTTTTATATCTACATGACAAATATTTGTCCGAGGAAGTAAATCTGGTAATATTTTTGAAGAGAATCTGGTAATATTAATACTCCGACCGGATTCTACTCATCATCTGTTTATATTATACTTAGCATTACATTACAATTATACTTAGATATTTCATCATATGTGCCCTATATTGAACTAAATATGGTAATATGCCGTAACTCTGGAAGTAAAACTGTAAGTGCTTCAAAAGATGACGTCTAGCAATACGCTCACCATGGTGGTAAGCTAGTAGTATCATTTTTTGAGGCATTTCTTATGTTTATGATTCAGCTTGCATTCTTCTGGCAGTTCAGTTGACCAAGGAAGGTACTGATCCAGTATTTCTGGATGGTTATTAAAATCTTTGTTTGGCATCTCATTTAGAAGGTATTTCAAGTACTCATACACATCAAGTTCATTTGCTTTCGCAGACTCTACCAATGTATAGAGAACTGCGTTTGCAGTTGCTCCTTTTGGAGTATCTGCAAAAAGCCAAGCACGTCTTGCTGTTGCGTATGGCTTGATATTGGCTTCACACAGATTATTTGAGTTATGCAATTATTATCATAATTCAAATTATCACAGTAAGTTAGTTATGTCAGCAATCTATATAAATCCCTTTATAAATGGGCTATTTTTCATTTGTACTTTGCATAATCATTCATCTCATCTAATTGAGTTTAAAAAATCCATTAAATCATGATCTTCTTC
>DATMUM010000066.1:0-39268 GCA_035564175.1 Mobilitalea sp. | reverse complement strand
CCAGCCACTCCTTTGATCAGAAGTTACTGGTAACCTCAGATGGTGGATATTTATTTGCGGAACGCGGTGACGCTTATGATCGTGGAATTGTGATCTCAAAGATAAGCAGCACGGCAAAAAATGCGAGATCCTATCCCAGCTTTATTCCGTTCCATTTCAAGAACGGTTATATCTATCAGACAACCTATGCTTCTCTTGCTGGCATTGCGGAATGTTCCAATGGTTATGTATTAGCGGGAGCATCGGAAAAAACCTTATCCTACGATGCAGCAAAAGATCCTGAGTTTAATGAATCAAGAAATATATTCATGCAGGTATTTTCTAAGAATTTTACCTCTTCTTCAACCAATGACCCCAATGTTCAATTACTTCAGGGGGAAAGCAGGATTGCCCAGGGCACTTATGTCAGCGGGACTGGTAATTGTGAGGAAAATGCGAAGGATTACGGAATACTGTGGCTGACAGATTATACGGGCTCTTATTATGCCTCCAACCCTAAGTTAATTAGTTTAGGTGAGGATAAGCTTCTAATTATGTGGGAGAAGAAAAAATATCTCATAGATGATTATTGGTCGGATCAATATATCGAAGCCTATTACATGGTAGTTTCCAGCGATGGCTCAGTTCTGATTACACAGACGGTGATACAGGACGAACGTCTGGCTCAATATGAAGAACCGGATTATGTGGACGGATGTATCTATTGGACCACCAGTGATGGAGAGAGCAATAATTATATCGTACATCGACTATCCATCGGTGAAACTATGGCTGCAAAGATTCATGTGTCTGCAATAAAAGCCGAGAAGAGTGAAAGTGTGGCACGTGCCGGTGAAAAAACGCCGATTGAGATAGCTCTTACTCCTGTCGATGCTGATAACAAGAAGCTCAAATATTCGAATTATGATTCTAATTTTATTGCTATAGATGAAAATGGATATGTAATTGTGAAGGGACCAGGCGTAACAGACGTTACGATCTGTTCAGAGGATAATGAGAATCTGGAAACCACTGTCACGGTCTATGCAACAGATAATGCGCCGTCTAAAGTGAAAGCAATTAATTATGGTGAGATAGTCAAAATAAGCTGGAATAAGACAAAGTTTAGCCAATCCTATGAAATATACCGGTCAACGAGAAAAGAGAAAGGATATGAATATATAGGATCCTCCGACGACCTTAAATATTATGATGAAGATGTCTCAGCCGGCAAAATATATTATTATAAAGTAAAGGCTAGCAATAACTGGTGGGATGAGAAATTGAGTGAAAATCCTTACAGCAGTCCGGCAATGATCTGTGTCCAGACTCCGCCAGAGCAAGTAGCCATTAAGAAAGTAACATCAACCTCCCTGAAAGTAACATGGACGAAAGCCAACTATGCCACCGGATATGAGATCTATTATTATGATGAGGCATCAAAAAAATATAAACTGTTAAAAACGATATCCGATAATACATCCGTAACCTATAAAAAATATGGTCTGAAAAGCGGGCAGACTTATATGTTTAAGCTTCGTACTTTTAAGACGATAGACGGAGTAAATTATTACAGCTCCTTTTCTAAGGTACTCAAGATTACGATGTAAGAATGATTTAGTTATAGGAGAAAACGATAGGGATTTGAGCTTTGACGATGTATCTGTTCCTTAAGGTAATCGTTTCAGCGAGTCCTTGAGAAAGAAATGTGTTATGTGGCTGTGTTAGTTCTTGATAATAAATTTGAATTGGATAATCCTGTATGTTATAATTGGCATGGAAATATATGTATAACTAATCAAGCAAGCGTATCAGGGAGGGGAAATATGCAAAGTAAAAATAGTTACAAAGGATTTATGAAGCTGGTCTTATTAACGCTGGTCTTTCTTTTCATTTTACCATCATACTCCAAGGCAGCTGAGGTTCAAACACAGGAAAGTCAGTATAGCTGGGGCAGCATCTGGCACGTCAGTAAGGATGGCTTATATAGTTATCTGCTCTCAAAGGATAAGCAGTGTGCGAAGATATTCTATTATGAAGGAACCTGGAATATCAAAAAATTGATTATTCCTGAAACCATTGACGGATATACAGTTACAGCAATCGGTTATCGTGTGGCGGCTAATGTATCGGATGACCCTTTTAATTATATTCTTGATAGTGTAGAAGAAATTGTTGTTCCAGATACAGTCACGGAACTGGATGGTGGTGTATTTGCAAATTTTCAGAAGTTGAAAAAGGTAACTTTGCCGGATGGTCTTATTAAGATACCGGATAACCTGTTTGCCTACAGTAAGTGTTTGGAGGAAGTGAATATACCCGCAGATCTTGAGATCATCGGAGATTATGCCTTTTCAGGTACAGCGATCAAAGAAATAGTTCTTCCGGATTACATTTATGAAATCGGGAAAGGCGCATTTTCAGGATGTACGCAATTGACCAGGGCAATCTTACCGAATGAAATTACATCCATAAAAGAGATGACTTTTAATGGTACTGCCATAACTGAGATTACAATTCCTGATTCCGTAACCACGATCGGAGATTATGCTTTTAATGCCTGTGAATATCTTGAGAAGGTTAATGGCGGTAAGAGTATCAGCTATATCGGAAGCGGCTCCTTTGATAATACACCATGGTTGAACTCGAAAAACAAAGAGGACTTTGCCATGGCTGGTCATATTCTTCTAAGATATAATGGATCTGAAAGCATACCGAAGATCCCGGAGGGTACTACCAGTATCGCACCGGGAGCTTTTGCAGGGACAGGAATTAAAGAGGTTGTTATTCCGGATTCCGTTACAGATGTGGGCAAATATGCCTTCAGCAGCTGCACTAAATTAGAGAAGGTAACATTATCAAAGAAACTTACAAAGATTAACAGCTATTCCTTCAACTTAACGGCGATCAGCGAAATCACAATTCCGGATTTAGTTACGGAGATTGATGAATATGCTTTTAATAACTGTAATAACTTAAAGACAGTCAATTTTAGTCCGAAGCTCTTAAAAGTAGACGTTGGCGCCTTCGAAGGCACGGCCTGGGAGCAGTCCTTTGGCAGCAAGGAATATGTCATGATAAATGATAATATTCTTTACCGCTATCAAGGCATTGGAACTTCTCCAACCATACCGGAAGGAACTGTCAGTATAGCCGGAGGAGCCTTCCGTGCAACGAATATCACGAAATTAGTGATACCGAAAACCGTTCGTTACATTGGTACCTTTGCATTTATCAATACCCCTCTGGAAAGTATCTATTTCCTTGGCGATGCGCCGGAACTGGGATCGCGGGTTTTTCCTTATACCCTCAATGACGATATGAATTATTACGTTATGACACAGATTTATTATGAAAAAGGCTGCAAAGGTTTTGATTCGGAAGTATGGAAGGAATTTAAGCCGATCGTAAATGCATCAGGGACGGATGACACAAACACAAACGAAGGAGATAATGCTGGCAAAAATGCTGGAAATAATTCTGGAAATAATTCTGGAAATAATACTGGAAATAATGCTGGCAATAATACAGGTGATAATACTGGCGGAAATACCGGCAATAATACCGGCACAACTACCTCGGTGAAGCATAGTTCCTCCGATATTAAATTAGATTCCAAGCATTTTCCGGATGTAAATTTCCGTAAAATTATCAGGTTATCCTACGACAAGGATAAGGATGGCTATCTGTCAAAGACGGAGATTGAGAATGTCACGGGTATTTATTATGATTATGGAGAGACGATACAGTATATCTCAGAGATGCAGAATACAAAGTCCTTCCAGGGAATTGAGCATTTTACTAAGCTAAGATACATTAATGTATCACACTGTAAGTTTGCTAAACTGGATCTTAGTAAAAATAAAAATCTAGAGATCATTATCGCTAACTATTGTGATATTACCAGCTTAAATATCAGCGGCTGCATCAAATTAAAGGAGTTTCAAGCTTATGATGCTGTATTTAAGAATATTGATTTCAGGAAAAACATTAACCTTCGTGCGGTTTATTTTTCTGGCAGTGATTTAGGAACGTTTAATTTAAGCAATAATAAGCTGTTAGAAACAATGGATGTTGAGTATTGCCGGTTAAGTGTCCTTAATCTGAAGCCATTTCCTAACCTTAAGAGTTTATATTGCACAGGCAATAATCTCAAGACCATAGACATCAGTTCAAATGCCAAATTAGAGATATTGGACTGCAGTAATAACAAGTTGACTGAGATAAAAGCAGGTAAAAATCCTAAATTAAAGCAGCTGATCTGCTTCCACAACCAATTTACGTCCTTATCCCTTGGCAAATACAAGGAGCTGGAGGTTCTGGTCTGCTCCAATAACCCCATAACATCACTGGATGTTACAGGGAATACCAATTTAACACGTCTGGAATGCTCCAACAAGAAGCTAAAGAAGATGGATCTAAGTAGGAATGTTAAATTGGAAAATCTGCGTTGTTGGAATACCTTAATTAAGGATATTGACATAAGCCATAATCTACAGCTCAAATCCTTAGATTGTTCTTATAACGGAATAGTAAGTCTTGACCTAAGTAAGAATAAGCAGCTTGTCAGCTTAACCTGTGTCAGTAATAAGCTTACAGCATTGGACCTAAGCAATAATTCCTTACTAACCTTTCTGAACTGTAGTAAGAATAATCTTACCAAGCTGGATCTTAGTGGTAACCCATTATTGGTGTATCTGAATTGCTCCAATAATAAGATAGCGGATCTGGATCTGACTAACCTGACCGTTTTAAATGATCTGAATTGTTCAAAGAATGAATTGAAAACACTGGATTTAACAAATAATTCCACTGTTGATGATCTGAATTGCAGAGGTAACCATATTACTGAACTGGATGTCAGCCCGATCAAGTGGCTACTTGAATTCTACTATGATCCTAAGGTAAAGGTTACCGGGTGGCCTAGGAATTAATAATGTATCCAAGTGTTAGATTTAATCCAGAGGTGAAGGTTATCAGGCTCACTTGAAAACATGTGGTGAAGGTTATCAGGCAAACTTGAAAACATGTGGTGAAGGTTATCAGGCAAACTTGAAAACAAGAGTTGAAGGTGATCAAGCTTACTTGAAGACATGAGGTGAATTTATCAGGCTCACCCGATGTTCTCTATAAGGCTTTGAAATAATATTAAAATCAAATAACTTAAGCTAATATAAAGCATTACCATATAAATTATTATCACAAAAATTATTATCATAAAAATTACTACTATAAAAATTATCATATAAATTATTATCATAGAAAGATAGCTGAATCGAAAGTGGATTATCAAGCCTTAAGGCTGTTAAGATAATATTATTTCAATTCAGCTATTCTTTTTATCATTTCAATTCAGCCATTCTTTTATATGCGCGTAGCAAATGTGAGCTAAGTGAACAAGCCAGTTTGTTAACTTTAGTAAACTTGCTTACAGATTTGAACGCGTACATTCGAATAATACCTGCAAGTAGGAAAGCCTGTAAACAAGTAATGCCTGCAAGCAAGTAATGTCTGCAAGTAGTAATGCCTGCAAGCAAGTAATATCTGCAAGCAGTAATGCCTGCAAGCAAGTAATGTCTGCAAGCAGTAATACCTGCAGGCAAGCATCAGAGAAACTCATAAAGCGTGTTTCTTCCAGTTAACTTACCTTCGGCTTTTAGCTGCTTGCGCTCTTATAATGTCTTAGCCCAAATCGCCAAAACCACAAAGTAAATCCAGTAAATATTACGACGATAAATATTCCATAGAGTATTCCAAGAGGTGTCAATTGCCCAGCTATAAACTGTGTAGGTATTGTCGCCATGATTCCATAAGGTAATACCAAATAGAATAGTACCTTATAAACTCCATGGAACAACGTTCCCGGCAGCTTCATGCATAGCTCCAATACCGTATCCCCCATTCTAGCAATATTGGCTGCCGATATCGTAAAGAAGGGTATGGTGCGTACAATCATCTGGAGATCATACCATAGCAGTGTCATAAGCAGAACAAACAGGAAATAGGCAATAAACCTCACAGGTGTAGCCTTGATTTCTAGATTCTTTACCCCATATAAGATCAATACGATGCTGGCTATCGCTAACGGAATCGAGCCAGGATCCACACTTTCAAAGGTAAGGCGAAGCAATGGGTTGACCGGCTTTGTCAGATAATGATCCAGATCGCCATTCTTAATCTTATTGGGTATATCATAGGTTCCAAAGAAGAAAATCGACATATTCAGTGCATTGATTAAGGAGAAGGTTCCAATAAATATAATCATTTCTCCCCTGGTCCAACCGCCTATGGTATCTACCTGGGAATAGATTGCCTGATACATCAGAAGCTGCATCAGAAATAAGGTGCCATCTACAAAAACGACTCCGAAGAAGGTAAGACGAAATACCATCATCTTGGACAGCTTCATCCGGATTAGTGCTAAGATAAATCGTAAATTATTTTTCATATTCCCACCCCATCATATTTGACACGAAGTCTTTGATAAGTAAATTTGTTAATAATGACAAAGATCACACTCCATACAGATAGAAGGATGATTCCAGGAAGCATTTCATCCCCATTCCTTCCAATCAGCAGCATGGATGGAAGATAGGTGACATAGTAGAAGGGGAGGTACCTCATCACTTCAACGATAATACCCGGCAGCAGGGTTAAGGGTATCATGCTTCCGGTAATAAACAGCAGGATATTATTCTTAATCATCAGGAACAGACCGATATCTTGAAATTTTAAGGTTAATAGTCCCAGAAAATAATTCAGCTGGATCATAAATAGTAAACCGATCAACATCATAAATAAAGCTGCGATGATATAGAGCGGATGAGCAGTAAAGGCAAATCTGATACGGAATATAAAGATCCATACGATAGCAGCAATAAAATTAAAAATAAGGTAGAAGACAGAGGAGCCAGCTGACTGAGCGATAAAATATCCCTGTATGTTAACCGGAATCACCATGTATTTCGAGAAGGTACCTCCTCGGATCTTTGAGCTGATTTCATTACTGACGCTATCCGACATATCTAACTGTGACAAGAAGGAGTTAATGATATAGTAGGAGAGCATGGAATGGAAGGTAAAGCCTGCAATTACCTGCTGATCAGTAAAGATATTATTCCAGATCAGGTAGGCAAAGATAATCTTAACTATTGTAAATAATACATTAACGGCAATATCAAAGCGCCAGGCTAACTGGGATTTGAAGATGATTTTTGCTATTTCAAGATACTTTTTCATGTCGGCACCCCGCTTTTATCATCGTAAATTCGTTCTACCACATTTCCGATATCTTCTTCCTCAATTGTGATATCACTCAGCTCATAACGGCTAAGAACATCCTTAAGAAGCTCCTGAGAAAGCTCCTTGCGAATCAGTAAGGTGATCTTATAGGGGAGCTCTTCAAGAAGGGTATATTCCTGGTTGAGGCTGCAGTATTCCTCCTGCTCCAGGGAAATCGTAATCTTCTTATGGGTCTGGTATTTCTGGAATAGGGTATCGGTATCACCGTCATAGAGCTTAACACCGCCATTGATCACCACACATCGTTTACATAATAATTTTATGTCCTCCATATAATGAGAGGTGAGTATAATCGTTGTTCCTTTGGTCTCATTAACCTCTTTCAGGAATTTTCTGATCTGCTTCTGGGCAACCGCATCCAGTCCGATGGTTGGTTCATCCAGGAACAATATCTTCGGATTATGAAGAAGAGCAACGATTAATTCCATCTTCATACGCTCACCGAGGGAGAGGGTACGAACCTGGACATCAAGGATTTCGGAGACTCCGAAGAGCTTAACGAAGTAGTCAAGGTTCTTCTGAAATTCCTCCTCCGGTATGTGATAAAGTTCTTTGAACAGCAGAAAGGTATCCGCCGCGGACAATTCAAAGAAAAGCTGGCTCTTCTGGCCCATGACTACTGCGTATTGCTTTTTGAAGTCATTTTCCAGATGGTTCGGGTAATAGCTGACAACTGAGATTTCGCCGGAGGTGGGAGCAATGATACCGGTCAGCATCTTAACAAGAGTCGTCTTGCCGGCACCGTTTGGGCCAATCAGACCGATGAATTCTCCTTCCTGTACCGTAATATCAAAATCCGCAACAGCGGTTTTTGTAACAAATTCGCGCTTGAATAAGGATTTGATACTCTCTTTCAGACCGGGTTCCTTGGTAAAACGCTGGTAGGTCTTGGTTAGATTCTTTGTTTGTATGATATTCATGATTTATAAATCCTTTCTTCAAAAAAGTGCCTGACAAACAGCAGTTGATTCATCTGGTTCCTCTGTCTGTATGTCATTTATATATGGAATGATAAACATCAAAAAACCCGCTGGACGACATTCTACCTTTCCCTGCAATGATATTGCAGTAAGCCAAAATGCTCCCGCGGGCATAGTATCTACATATAAAGTGTTGATGTGCAGCATGATCTGATACCGGAGCTATAACTGCAGCAGATATCAGAGTTTTCAGTAACAAGAGGAATTGGAAACAAACACACTTGTCACAACAAGAGGAATTGGAAACAAACACTCTTGTCACAACAAGAGGAATTGAGAAACCAACACACTCGTCACAGCAAGAGGAATCGGAAACCAACACACTTGTTACAAAAAGAGTAATTGACAAGTCAATTCCCTTGAATAAATAAAAAAACGTGACACATATGGTCACGGCTACAATTCAACAGATTATCCGTAAGATAATTTGATGCGATGGTTTATGAAGCAATCTGTAGGGTAGACATTAATAAACATTGACATTTAAGCCAATGCTCTTGAAAGACATAGTTAATAACACAATGCAAAACTTATGATAATCTAAGCCTTCAACTATTTAATTATTACCTCCGATACAGATACACTTAACAAACAAACCACCCTTTCAATTATTTTATGGTTTCATTATAGTAAAACGCCTAAATAATGCCAATCAGATATTTTCTAGCCTTTAGATATAAGATATTTTCTGGTATTTCGAACATATATATTTCATATGAGTTATGAAAGCAGCATGAGCTTTAACGGCCGCAAAGCGATAAGTAACATAATAAGCTGTCAAACCTTTATTTGACATAAAAACTATCAATGAATATAATTTTCTTAGGTAAAGCAAAGAAGATTAGAGTGTCAGTAACGCAGGGAGATACCATATCCGCAAATATTGAAAGTTTATTCCAATTGGCTATCATTTTTAGCCTACCAATTCTATATCTTTATAATGGAGAGAAGGGCGGTAATAAGTTCAGCAAATGGGGCTTCTATATTTTCTATCCGCTGCATTTACTGATCATTGCTCTGATCAAGTAGGAAGGAGAATACTTCATGTTCCAAAAGGTAAATGATGTTACACTCTATTATGATAAATCGGGCCTGGGCAGACCGGTCATTCTGCTTCATGGAAATGGTGAAAGTTATGAGATATTTGACAAGCTGATTCCACGGCTTAATAAGCAATATACCGTATATGCCATTGATAGCAGAGGACACGGCAGGAGCAGCAGAGTAAAAACACTGGATTATGACAGCATGGCAGAAGATATCGTAGAATTTATCAAAGCTATGAAGATTGAGAAACCGATTATTTATGGCTTTAGTGATGGCGGAATTATTGGGATTATCATCGCTTTCCGATACCCTGAGCTTCTTTCAAAGCTGATTGTAAGCGGTGCAAATGTTCAGCCAGGCGGAATTAAAGAAAAATATTTAAAAATATTCCGGTTCATTTATAAGATTACAAAAAGCTCAAAATATAATCTGATGCTGACGCAGCCGGATATCAGTGATGAAGAACTGGGCAAGATAATCGTAGATACTCTGATTCTTGCCGGAAGCAATGATATGATAGCAGAGGAGCACACAATGCATATCGCTGAATGTATTCCAACCAGCACGCTGCGGATTTTAAAAGGCGAAAATCATGAAAGTTATGTAGCCCATAATGTGAAACTATATGATATCATTAAGCCTTTTTTAGATAAGGGTAACAAAATTAAGTGAAATAAGATTAATACATAACACATAGAAGCCGGTATCAGTAATACGCCCCATAGGAACTGTCTAAATAAGACAATTCTTATATAAAGGGTTTATTACCGTCACCGGCTTCTTGTACATTCAAAGTATTCTATTTTATCCCTGTCAGTGCGTTTTCAATAGCTTTTTTAATTACTTTACTGGAATTGGTAGCGCCGGAGACTGCATCTACCTCCAGGCTTTGTTTGTCAATAATGCTTTTTATGATAGCTTCGGCTGGCTTTCCTTTCCCGTTCTTATGTTCTAAAAGCTTAATATCAGTAATTACGGCATTCTTTACCGTAACAGAAACCTTCGCGTATATAAAATCCACATTACACTCACCGATATAGGTTCCATCAGGAATCTTACTCAGATCAATATCGGTGATATTTATGTTAGCAACCTTAGTCTTATAATCAGAAACACTGTGCAGATAGACTGCCAATATAGTTGCACCAATGACCAGAAGCATTCCTATTAAAAGGATAATTAATTTTTTTCGGTTCATGATATTACTCCTTTCTTTGCTTAATTAATTTCGATTGATTTGAGCAGAGTTTCAAAGCCAAACTGAAGAAATTCCTGCTTTGAAGTACCAACACTTTTGATCAGGTATTTTTCTTTCTGGTCAGCGATTCGTATGATTCCGGAAATACTTGCCCAGAATAAGAAGACAGTTTTCAATACATTCAGATCCTTTCGCAGGGAACCTTGCTCCATTCCAAGTTGAAACAGAATATAAAACTCCCTATTTATTGCTTCGCCCGCCTCGTAGATGTCGCGGTACACCTGAGGTGTTTCCTCGAGCTCGATGTCAACATTGATTTCCTTCAGAATACTTTCAAAGTATAGAGGGTATTGTTTCTGAAAATCAGTGATGGAATAGCAGACAGCAAAGTATTTTTCCTGGAAGGTTTCACCGGGAGTAATTGCTTTTTGAATGGTTTCGTGAAACTGCTTCATGCCTGATAAGGTGATTGAGCTTACAATTTCATCTTTGTTTTTAAAATATACATAAAGCGTTGCTTTACTGTAATCGGAAGCCTTCGCAATTTCATCTACCGTGGTGCTATCAATCCCTTTCTCCATGAAAAGCTGTTCCGCAGCCTGTATGATGTTTTCCCGATGGAATTTGGCAATCGCTTCTTTCTTATTTGCTTTCATATACACCTCCTTATTCATACATCGTAATAATTACTCATTAAAATGTACCGATAGTATAAAAAATAAACTGATAGTTTAATAAAATTATAGGAAGATTTTATTCATTTGTCAATCATTAATTTTGTTAAAATTACGATTTTTAATATAACATAAGAAGAACGAACGAAATCTGAAAGGTAAAATATTCATTGACAAAAGATTGTCCTTATGCTAACATAATTTAGTGTGCCGCACAACGAGGTATAAGCGCTGAGAAATCAGACACCATAGTTGGCGAGTAATGATAATAGGAGGTGCCAATATGTACGCAATTATTGCAACTGGTGGAAAACAGTACAAGGTAGCGGAAGGCGATATCATTAAAGTTGAAAAGCTCGGAGTAGAAGGAGCAACTTATACTTTTGATCAAGTACTTGCTGTAAACAAAGACGATAAGTTAGTAGTAGGTAACCCTACTGTAGCTAATGCAACTGTAGCAGCAACGATTGTTGAAGAAGGCAAGAACAAAAAAGTTATTGTTTTCAGATACAAGAGAAAGTCTGGATATCACAAGAAGAATGGACATAGACAGCCATATACCAAGGTAAAGATTGAAAAGATTAATGCATAAGGTAGTGTGATATGATTAACGTATCCATTTATAAGAATGCAGAGAATTTGATTACCGGATTTAAGATGTCTGGCCATGCCAACTATTCCAAACGTGGAAAAGATGTTGTATGTGCAGCAGTTTCAGCTCTTGTAATCAATACCATAAATTCTATCGAAAATTTTACCTCGGATCAGTTTCATCTGGATGAGGATGAGAAAAAAGGAATTATGGAATTTCATGTGGTTTCTCCTATCAGCAGTAATTCCAATCTGCTATTAAGCTCTCTGGCTCTTGGGCTTCAGGGAATAGTAGAAGTTTACTCTGAGAAATATATCATGCTGACGCAGGTGAAATCGCAGTAACTTTTAGATTGATTTGCATTTTGAATGTAGGAGGTGTAGAACATGTTAAGAATGAACCTTCAATTTTTCGCTCATAAAAAGGGTGTTGGTTCTACTAAGAACGGTAGAGATTCCGAGTCCAAGAGATTGGGTGCAAAGAGAGCAGACGGTCAATTTGTTCTTGCAGGCAATATTCTTTACAGACAGCGCGGAACTAAGATCCATCCCGGTGTTAATGTAGGACGCGGTGGCGATGATACATTATTTGCTTTAGTTGACGGTGTTGTTAAGTTTGAACGTAAGGGTAGAGACAAGAAACAAGCTAGTGTTTACCCGGTAGAAGCAAAATAATAAAAACCATTCGGAAATGACCCCAAATTCTTCACAATAAGGAATTTGGGGTTTTTTATGATTATACTTGTTTCATAATATATCCATTTGCATGAAAGGTTGCTATTTAGAATAATAGAGTCCTAAGGTTGTATTTACCGGAAATTCTTATTATAATAGGCATAATAGATATTGGGAATAATAGAAACAATGTTAGAAGTAACTAAAAAATATTGATTCTTATACAATTGAATTTGATAAGACAATGTAGCAAAATGCATTGAGAAAGGTGAGAAAATGTTTGCAGACAGAGCGGAAATTCATATCAGATCCGGTAAGGGCGGCGACGGTCACGTAAGCTTTCGCAAAGAGATATTTGTTCCTGCCGGCGGACCTGACGGCGGTGACGGCGGTAAAGGCGGGGATTTGATATTTGAAGTAGATGAAGGTTTGAACACGCTAACCGATTTTCGATTTGTTCGAAAATATAGTGCCCAGGACGGCGATAGTGGCGGTAAAAAGCGTTGCCATGGTAAGGACGGAGAAGACCTGATCGTCAAAGTTCCACAGGGGACTGTTATTAAAGAAAAAGAAACCGGCAAGGTAGTCGTTGATATGTCCCATGGGCATACCAGAGAAATTATTCTTAAGGGTGGAAAAGGCGGTAAAGGCAATCAACATTATGCCACACCGACGATGCAGGTACCCAAATATGCACAGCCCGGACAGAAAGCCCAGGAGATGGATGTCATCCTGGAGCTTAAGGTGATCGCAGATGTCGGACTGGTTGGCTTCCCGAATGTCGGAAAATCAACCTTACTGTCCCGTGTTACTAATGCGAGGCCGAAGATCGGCAACTATCATTTTACAACCCTGAGTCCTAACCTGGGTGTTGTCGATTTGGAAGGCGGCGGCTTTGTAATTGCTGATATTCCTGGATTAATTGAAGGTGCTTCCGAAGGACTTGGCTTGGGACATGAATTCTTAAGGCATATTGAGCGTACCAAGGTTATTATCCATCTCGTGGATGCAGCATCTACGGAGGGAAGAGATCCAATCGAAGATATTAAGCTGATCAACGCAGAGCTGGAGGCTTATAATCCGGAGCTTGCAAAACGCCCGCAGGTAATTGCAGCGAATAAGACGGATGTGCTTGTGGAGGATGAAGCCGAAGCGATAATCAAAAAAATCAGAGAAACCTTTGAGCCCCAGGGAATCCCGGTTTTCGCAATATCAGCAGTCAGCGGTAAGGGAATGAAGGAATTACTTTATCATGTAAAGGGCATGCTGAATAATCTGGATCATGCTCCGGTAGTATTTGAACGTGAATTCTTCCCTGAGGATCTGGCACAGTCAAGCCTGCCTTATGAGGTATGGAAGGAAGACGAGCATTTATTCGTAGTGGAAGGTCCCCGGATCGAACGAATGCTTGGCTATACGAATCTGGATTCTGAGAAAGGCTTTGAATTCTTCCAGAATTTCTTAAAGGATAATGGTATCCTGGAGGAACTGGAGGAGCTTGGAATTGCAGAAGGTGATACCGTAAGAATGTATGGATTAAGTTTTGATTATTATAAATAATCAATATTGGAAAGGAGTATACGGATGACAACGAAGCAAAGAGCTTATTTAAAAGGTCTTGCCATGACGATGGAGCCTATTTATCAGATAGGTAAATCCTCCTTAACACCTGAGATTACGGAGGGTGTATCGGAAGCCTTGGAAGCAAGAGAACTGATTAAAATAAATGTCCTAAAGAATTGTCTTGATGATCCCAACGAATTGGCACGTACTTTGGCAGAACGTACCCATGCTGAAGTCGTACAGGTAATCGGCAAGAAGATTGTTCTTTACAGGGAATCCAAAGAAAAGAAGAAAATTATTCTTCCGGAAGAGAGAAGTCCAGAACGAAAGAATAAGATATCACATACAGCACGATGAGGATACGAAATTGGAAGCGAAATAGAATTCATTCTATCCTCTAATCGCTGTTGTATGACCACGGAGGTATTTATGAAAAAGGTTGGTATCATGGGCGGTACTTTTAATCCGATTCATTTCGGTCATCTGTTTCTGGCAGAAAATGCTTATGAGCAGCTGGGATTGGATAAAATTCTTTTCATGCCCTCCAAAAATCCGCCTCATAAACAAAAGCCGGAGGAAGTTACACAGAAGCAGCGGGTTGATATGTTGCAGCTTGCAATACAGGATAATCCTCATTTCGAATTATCAACGTTGGAACTGGATCGGGAGGGGATGACTTATACTGCTGATACGTTAACGCTATTAACCAGCCAGAATCTGGACACGCAGTACTATTTTATTGTTGGTGCAGATTCCTTATTATACATGCAGGATTGGAAGGATCCTCAGAGGATATTCGATCATTGCATAGTCGTTGCGGCTTGCCGGGATCAGGTGGACAAAAAGCAGCTTTATCAGCAGGCGGAGCTTCTTGAGAAGACTTTTCATGCAAATATTACAATGATAGAGATGCCTGTGATACAGATTGCATCAAGAGTAATCAGGGAACGACTGGAAAAGAAACAATCAGTTCGTTATCATATACCGGATGCAGTAAATGAATACATCATGAAAAACGGGCTTTACCAGAGCATACCGGAGGATAACAAATGATGGATTTGGAACTAATCAGGAAAAACCTGAAAGGTGTACTGAGCCAATCAAGATTTCTTCACAGCATAGGTGTGGAGGAAGTTGCCTGTGATATGGCAGTGATTTTCAGCTATGATATGGAGAAAGCAGGGTTTGCCGGTTTACTGCATGATTGCGCCAAATATCTGTCCGATCAGCAGTTATTAGTCAAATGTGAGGAATATCATCTACCGGTATCAGAAACAGAAAGGAAATGTCCTTTTCTTCTGCATGGCAAGGTAGGAGCTGCATTTGCACAAAAAATATATGGGGTTGAGGATGAGGAAATACTGACCTCGATTGTTTATCATACAACAGGGCGGCCGGCAATGTCGGTGCTGGAGAAGATTATTTTCATTGCTGATTATATCGAACCTTATCGGAAGCCGATTCCCAGAATTGATGAGATTCGAAGTGCTGCTTATTTGGATCTGGATCTGGCAGTAGTTATGACGGCAGAAAATACTTTAAAATATCTAAAGAATAGTGGCTCAGTGATTGACACCTTGACAATAGAAACATATGAATATTATAAGACAGTAATTCGGGACTCGCAAGTAATGAAAGGGGATTATAATGGACGATTCAAAGAAAATGGTTAAGTTAGCATATGAAGCTCTGGATGAAAAGAAAGGCGAAGACATCCAGATTATTGAGATAAAAGATATATCCATCATTGCGGATTATTTTATTATAGCAAATGGTACGAACTCTTCCCAGGTGGACGCACTCGTTGGTTCTGTAACAGATAAGCTTGGAAGAAACGGATATGAGACAAAGAGAATTGAAGGAGTCAGATCTGCCAGCTGGATATTACTCGACTACGGAGATGTCGTAGTTCATGTATTCTCAAAGGAAGACCGTTTATTTTACAATCTGGAACGTATCTGGAGAGATGGTAAGACGGTTAGCAAGGATCAATTAGAAGATTAATCAGATAGCTCTGTCAGATTACGGCGTTCTATTACAGGATGCTGTATCTGCAGAGTTATTTTTGTTCCTGAGAATATATGTTATGATGAACATGATGATAGGAAGAATGCTGCCAAGGAATAGCGAAGGCAGATAAGCATAATAGAAGAGCGTGGAGACATCGTTATGAAAAAAGAAGGTGATTTTCCTCATCAGTGTGGTCTCCGTAGCTCCATATGACAGGATTTCACGAAGAAGGAAACAGGTGGAAAGGACTGTATTTATGAATGAATAATAGAGATTTCTTTTATTCCTTTTCATGATATAGGAAGTTAACATTACAAGGGGCGATATCAGAAGTGTCATGAGCAGGTATTTCGTTAGGAATGGCATAAGGGTATCTCCTTTCATAGGGTTATGAATTTCCTTTACACTCAATATATGAGTGTAAGAAATAAAGTATATAGATAAAGCGTATATAAAGTGTATAGATAAAGTGTATAGATAAAGTATTTAGTTTAAGTATTTAAATAAAGTATATAGATAAGGGATAAAGATAAAGGATAAGAATTGCAAATTACAATATCTTATCCTTTTTATAAACATAATTTTACTATATTGTTCTAAAGGTATGCTCTATTGGAACATTCGGAACAGGCCGATAACTTTACCCTGGATATTGAGGTCAGAAACGATAATTGGTTCCATCGAATCATTTTCCGGCTGGAGGCGGTAATATCCATTCTCCTTATAAAAGGTCTTCACAGTAACTTCTTCCCCGATTAATGCAACTACATAATCACCGTTCTTAGCATGAGACTGTTTCTGAACCAGTATCTTATCTCCGTTATAAATACCGACATTGATCATGCTTTCACCTTTAACCTTCAGCATGAATGTATCTTCATTCGGCATATATTCTGCGGGAATAGGGAAGTAGCTGTCAATATTCTCAACGGCCAGGATCGGCTGTCCGGCGGTAATCGTACCTACAATCGGAACATTAACCAAATCACGTCGGGTCATATTAAATTCGTCATCGATAATCTCAATTGCCCTTGGCTTGGACGGGTCACGTCGTATATATCCGTTCTTCTCCAATGTTTCAAGATGAGAGTGTACGGATGAGGTGGATTTTAATTTAACGGCTTCACATATCTCGCGTACAGCAGGTGGATATCCCTTATTTATAATCTGAGATTTTAAATACTCTAATATTTCTTTCTGTTTATTACTGATTCTACCATATCCCATAAGGATCATCCTCCATTTCCTATTTGCACCATTATATCATACTTGTTTTGAAAATGCAAAACTTATGTTCTGAAAAGCGAAAAAATGTTTGCAAAAAGAAACGAATGTTCGAAGATTTGTATTGACAAACATATGTACGCTAATTATAATATAACCATAGAAACAAATGTTCGTATCATATGTTCGAGTGAACTGCAATCCATTAGCCGGATATTAATTAGATGCCTGGTCTTAAACCAATCCAGTTTGATATTTAAAAATAAAAATAAAATTATTCTTATCAGACATCGGATGACCATGCCCCATACTATAATGAAAAAAATGAAAGTCATATTTGTAATAGAATAGAAGAGTTTTTACAGGAGGTATGTAAGATGAATAGAGCAGAAAGTATTATAATGGAAGGCCATAATTATTATCAGGCTAATAGAAAAAGGATTTGGATTTTGGGTATAATGATATTAATGATCTTGGTTCTTTTTTCGGTGGGATTTATCTCCAAGACAGTAACAGCACAACGCAATTCAGAGAGAACGAAGCTTGTTACCAGCATTGAAGTTAAGAAGGGCGATACCTTATGGAGCATTGCGTCTGAATTTATGAGCGATGAATACAGTGATGTCAATGAATTTATAGATGAAATCAAGGACAGCAATGGAATGGCAACCGATGAGATTCATGTAGGCAATTATATTATTGTTCCTTATTATGCTGATGCATCTAATTAAACTATTCCTATTTTTAGTCCTCTTTTTAACCTCTGCAGCTCTGCTGTAGAGGTTTTTTCTTT
This sequence comes from Mobilitalea sp., assembly GCA_035564175.1. Classification (GTDB taxonomy): domain Bacteria; phylum Bacillota; class Clostridia; order Lachnospirales; family Lachnospiraceae; genus Mobilitalea. The sequence goes on along the minus strand of DATMUM010000066.1, from coordinate 21,232 downwards.
TAGAATTTCCAATGATTATTCTATGGTTATTCGATGGCTGTTCTATAGTTATTCGATGGCTATTCTATAATTATTCGATGGTTACGATGGAATAGTTGGTGAATAGTGAGTTCAAGGTATTGTTAAATGGACGTCAGATTGTAGGCCAATGTCCTATTCAGGGCTGTGCCTCGGAAAAAGGCTATGCAGATGAATGTTCCTTTGGACATCAGTATATGCCCAGTGAATTAATCAATCCCAAGAGTACTTTGTCCGGCAAGACACCGGAGGTGGTGGATGTTACAAACTGGTATTTCCGTCTGGAGGATTTTAATGAACTGCTGACGCAGCGGGTGGATTTCTTACGAAAGAATACCAATTCCCGCAAATATCTCCTGAGTGCGATGGAGGAATTCTTAAAGAAACCGGTAATCTATGTAAAGAAGAGCCAGATGGAGCTCCTGGAGGAGATAAAAACAGAGCTTCCGGTTCATGAGATCATGGATGATAATAACAAATCTTCGGTGACTTTCGTATTCCACACACTGGCTGACAGGGACCGGGCAAGAGACCTGTTTGCCAAGAAAGGTATTTATTATCGGACCGGAAAGACTCTGGTTCCCTTCCGGCTTACCGGTAATATCGAATGGGGAGTGAAAGCTCCGGATAAAGAGGGTCTTAAGGATCTTACCTTCTGGGTTTGGCCGGAATCCTTATGGGCACCGATTTCCTTTACAAAGGCATATTTAAAAGAAAGGTATAACAGCGATAACTGGAAGGATTGGTGGTGCTCGAAGGAAGCTATGGTCTATCAGTTTATCGGTGAAGATAATATCTACTTTTATGGTATTGCGGAGATGTCAATGTTCATGGCACTACAGGAGCATGGTCTTTCCATTGACCCTGAAGACGGAGAACTGCTTCTTCCTCATCTGATCGCGAATAATCATGTATTATTCATGGATAAAAAGGCAAGCAGCAGCGGCAGCATCAAACCGCCGATGGCAAAGGATTTATTGCAGTTTTATACTCCGGAGCAATTGAGAATGCATTTCCTGAGCCTGGGTCTGGATACCAAGAGTGTCAGCTTCCAGCCTAAGGTATACATGGAAAATAAGAAAGATGAGCCGGACGGTGTTATTAAAGAAGGAAATTTACTCACGAACGTCTTTAACCGGATGATCCGATCCTGTTTTTATACCTCACAGAAATATTATGCTTCCAAAATTCCGGACGGAACTGTCGGTGAAGCGGTTCTTAAGATGGCAGAGGATACGATCTTAGCCTTTGAGCGTCATATGTATAATCATGAATTCCATAGGCTTACGTATGTACTTGATACCTATATCCGGGATATGAATAAATACTGGGTAAATAATATTCGTATTGCAGACACGACGGAGGAGGATACACTTCGTAGACAGGTTTTGATTGATACCTTGCATGCAGTTAGAACTACAACAGCATTACTGCATCCAATTGCTCCTGCCGGCTGTGAAATGGTTTGTGAATATCTTGGAGTTGGAGAAGAGCTATGGAGCTGGGAGCATATTTTTGAACCGCTTTCTTTCTTGATTAAGGAGCCGGAGAAGCATATATTAAAATTCCTTGAACCAAGAGTTGACTTTTTCAAAAGACACGAAAGCCAATTTGAGGAGTAGACATGGCGGTTTTTCACAGGATTGTAAATGGATGGGGCTGCTGCAATATAATTAAATGAAGCATCACTAAGCAATGAAGCATTACTAGCAATGAATCATTACAAAGCAGCAGTCTCCTCTGTATTTGTGAAGTCCTGCAGCACCTATAATTTACTTCATTAATCAGCTTGCAATATCCTATGATATTTTGTAAAATATATCAATATAAGTCATATAATTTGTATTGTATCGGGAATATGACAGATTATGTTATATTGATTAGCGAAGTGAATAATTAGGAATTCGGAAGGGTTGTATTATGGCGGATTTGGATAAGACTAATCTTGAACAGGATAATAGAAAAAAGAAAACAGGCAAGCGGATGCCTATATGGATGCTGATTATTACGGATATCTTGCTGACGGCAGTCTGTCTGGGTATCTTTACATTATATTATCATGTTTTACCAAGGCATTTGGCAAGTGATGAAATCGTTGTCGCTACTGTGGGAAACGGAGAGGATACGACCTTTACTTTACCAGGGAGTGAAAATACGGACACAGTATCAAGTTCTGACACAGCAGAAAGTACAGATGCAGCAGTAAGTACGGATGCAGCAACAAGTACGGATACAGCAGCAAGTACAGATACATCAGCAAGTACGGAAACAGCAAATACAGATACATCAAGTACAGATACATCAGCAGATACCGAGCAGACGAATTCCAAACCGCATGGTGGGAATGGTGGTGCGGCGGATAATAAAAACACTGGTGCTTATACGAATTATGGTAACAGCGATACACTTGATATTTCCGGCAGTTCATCGGAAAGTGACTATATCCATAATGCTCAGAAGACTATTACAGAGATTAACAACTATAGCAGTGATAATATCCAATTTACAACGAATCAAGTTGAGATTGGCAGTGGAATAGACAAGATTACATATTACATTTCCGATATCTACGTAACTAATGTAAAATATATCAAGTCTGCATTTGCTACGGGGGAATATGGTAAGAATCTCAGGGAGGCTACCCTGAAGATGGCAACGGATAACAATGCCCTTTTAGCAATTAATGGTGATTTCTATGGTAATAATGAAATCGGCGTGGTGATCAGGAATGGAGTTTTATACCGGACTGAAGTATACGATGCAGATATCTGTGTATTATTTACGGATGGTACGATGAAGACCTATTCACCGAAGGATTTTAATGTGGATGATGTAATTGCACAGGGGGCATGGCAGGCCTGGATCTTTGGGCCACAGCTGCTAGATGGTAAGGGTAACATCTTATCCACCTTTAATTCTACCTATTATTTAAGTAATAAGCATCCAAGAACAGCAATCGGATATGTTGAGCCGGGACATTATGTATTTGTTGTTGTGGATGGACGTAATACCGGATATTCCAGAGGTGTTACACTGAGTGAGTTAGGACAGATCATGGTAGACGCTGGATGTGTTTCGGCATATAATCTGGATGGCGGTAAATCCTCTGCTATGGTATACAAAGACGCTTACGTTAATATACCGGCAGAAGGCGGCAGGACAGTCAGTGATATTATCTATTTAGGAGAGTAGCGTATGAAGAGAATCATAAGAATATTACCGCATATCACAATCATATTATCACTGATGTTTATCACTTTCTGGATTCTGGATATTTATAATCCATTAATGAATTTTATCGGTTCGGATATTTCAAAGGTATTGTTATTAATTTTCTGTATTGCAGCCTTAATAACTTCGATATTAGCCGTTGCGCTTGACCGGAAATTTAATAAATGATGAAATAGAAAATACAAAAAATCAAGGGACTGCTTTGGTAAATGAAAACAGTCCCTTTTTGTTTCGATCTGTTACGGAATACCTGAATCAGTTCGAAATGCATTAAATACATTATAGATATTAACAATACCAAAGCCCCAGTCTCGGTTTGGATAGGTGGTATTTGGAATTCGTATGGCGCCTGCAATAAGATAATTTTTTATTTCCAACGTATCCATATTAGCTTGATTACCTTTTGTGACCCCCCATTCCATAAACATGGCAGCGATTCCTGCCGTATGTGCAGCAGCCACACTGGTTCCTGAATAAGGAACGAATTCTTTTTTGTTGTTTGGTGCGACATAATTTACTCCAGGTGCAGCCAGGCTCGGTTTTATGACATTGGTTCTGGTAAAACCTCTGCTGGCACTGGCATAAAGGATATTATTTATCGGGTTATATGCTGTCATCGTAATCGGAAGAAAGGAGGTTCCGGGTGACAATAAAGTGGTATAGATATCCGGTTTAATAAAATAAGTTCCGGTTGAAATGAAATCACCCATTGGAAGCCATATGTGAAAGCCCAGCGGCAGGTCGCTTTGTCCATATACATTGAATTTCCAGGAGCCGGCAGATATTTTATGGAAGCGCAGCAAAATCAACTGGTCACCTGTTTCAGATTCTGACATCAGATAATCGACATTGATGGTAGTCTCTTCAAATATAAATGAAATTTCCCGGTTTACCTTAAGGCTTGGAGCTATTCTTGGAATATATTCACCACCGGGGGATAGGATATCAATCGAATATATTCCGGGTGAATTCCCCCATATCTCCATCGAAAACTCCTTATCCTGCTCTCCAACAGTTAATTCCACCGAATTATATCCGATGGATGGTAAAATATTAGAAAAATAATGCCTTCCCTTGTTTCCTTCATTGCCTGCAGGTACAACAACGGCGTTTCTTGGTACATCCCCAACCAGTGATAGAAAGATGGATAACGGTGAATGGCCATCATGAGGACCTTGGGAACTACCAAGTCCTAGGCAGATAACAAGGGGTTTTTTTAAATCCTGTGCTTTTCTGACACAGTATTGAACACCCCACATGATATGATTTTCCTGGAAACAAGTGGCTTTTTGGGGAATCAAAAAGAAACTCCGCAGATATTGCTTCGCCTGTCGCAGCTTGACAATGATTAATTCAGAATCAGGAGCAACGCCTGCAAATTCGGCTTGCTTATTCTCGTTGCCGACAGCGATGCCTGCCATCATAGTTCCATGCCCATTTTCATCTATACTAGGAACGACTTCCAGGGGATGGCTGGAGGCGATAGCCTGATTGATCTGATCACTAATATATTCTGTTCCAAAGTTGGTTTGATAGGGAAAGTGTCCTGTTTCAATGGTCTGGTCCCAGATGGATATGACTTTAGAGGTTCCGTCCGCTTTCGTAAATACAGGATTGGTATAATCGATTCCGGTATCTATCACACCGATAACGATACCTTCTCCTCTTAGATTCAAGGTTGGTATTTTTCTCACCTCATTAATACCGGAGGCCTCAAGGCTGGCTTCACTGGTAAGGCCGTATACGGAAGGCATGGCTGAATAACCAAAGGTTGTGACTGTCTTTGGATTAATCTGTGAAACAGGAATATGAACAACAGCAAATGCTTCGTTAATATACTGTATGACAGAATTCTTGTATTTTTCTAATAGCTTAGGGTTTTCGAAATAGTATATGATTAAATCTGCATAATCCTCACCAAACATAGAACACCCCGAAATCCATTTTTTATACGACGAGACCCGATCTTAAACTATCAAATACATTGTAAATATCTAATATACCGTAACCCCAGTCACGGTTTGGATATTCTTTATCGACATCCCTGCGGGCACCTCGTATGATAAGTTTTTTCATTTCTACTGTGCTCATAGAGGAAAGATTGCCTCTTACGATGCCCCATTCTAACAGTAAGGCTGCAACTCCTGAAGTATGTGCAGCAGAGACGCTGGTACCAGTAAATTGTATAAAGGTTTTATTTGGAGTTGGTCCGATAACATCCACACCTGGTGCTGCTATATCGGGTGTCACTTCATTTAACCGGTTAAAGCCTTTGCTTGCTGAAATATAGAGACTGTCATCCACATGGTTATAGGCTGTTACTGCAATAGGCACTACAGTATTGCCAAGTGCAAGAACAGTTGTATATGGATCTGACCTTACGAAGTAGGTATTATCAGAGATGAAGCCCTCCATTGGAAGCCAGATATGAAACCCCAAATTCAGGTCGCCATACTCATATACGTTAATTCTCCATATACCGGGTACCGGTTTGTCAAACCGGAATAGAATCAATTGATCCCCGCTTTGGGATTCCACCATCTGATAATCCAGATGAATGATGGTCGGTTCAAAAACGAAGGTGATATCACGAGTTAAATCCTTACCGGCTGGAATACGTGATATCGTTTCACCGGATGGAGATTGTATCTCAACGGAAAATATACTGGGACGCTGTCCCCAAAGCTCCATGGAAAAGCCAGCTTCATTTTCACCTACATTTAATTCTACGGTATTTAATCTGGTGGTTTTATCAGTCTTGGCATAATAATGCCTTCTTGTATTTCCTTCATTTCCAGCGGAAACAGTTACTCCGATACCTTCAATGCTCGCAATCAATGATACAAAACTACTTAAATGACTACGGCCATCATGAGCACCCTGGGAGGTATCGATCGCTATACAGATTGACATTGGTTTGTTTAACCGGTTAAAGACATGTAGTAAATATTCAATTGCATATATAATGTCATTTTCCTGATAACATACCGCATTTTCCGGGATTAAGAAGAAATCCCGTAAATACTTCTTAGCAGGCTTTAGTTTTACTATTACGAATTCAGCGTCGGTTGCTATTCCGTAAAAATTATTTTTGGGATCCTCGTTTCCTGCTGCTATTCCAGCAACCATGGTACCATGCCCTATGGTATCCGTGGAAGGGACTATCGAAAGTGGATTAGCGTTCTGCAAAGCAAGATTAATCTGATCTTTGGTGTATTCTGTGCCATAAAAGAGACCTTCCGGCGCATTATTGCTTACTATGGTCTGATCCCATAAAGCAGTAATTCTGGTCGTTCCATCAGCATTGCGAAATACCGGGTTCGTATAATCAATGCCGGTATCAATAATACCGATCAGAACACCTTGCCCTCGCAGGTTAAAATGTGGAATATTACGTAATTTATTGATTCCGGATGCCTCTAGGCTGGATTGGCTGACTAATCCAAAACAGGAGGGCATAGCAGCATAACCTAATTCCATTATGGTATTGTTTGTAATATATCGAACGGGAACATGTACAACGGAGAGTAGAAAATTGATCGGCTGTATATAAACGTCTTCAAATTGCTGTTTGATTGCCTGCGGATCTACATAATCAAATAGAAGATCGGCATAATCCTCACTGATAATATGGTTTTTATCCTCACCTGTCATAGATTTACCCACAATATTCATATTTATATAATTATATTATTATTCTGTGAAAGTATGTTTCGGTGCTTACCATAAATATTATAAAATAATTGAAAGAATATAGTAATCAGGTGTAAATGATAAGTCGGACATTTCGCTGCACTTTTAATTACAAATCAGAGTTTACAATTTAATTGTCGACTCTTATGGCATACATAGTTGACAATATTCAGACTCGATGATATATTCGTATTATTCAACGAAGGAGGCTATGAAATGAATACAAATAAAGCAAGGAAACTAAAAACTCTTGATATGGTTTATATAGCTATGTTCGCAGTTCTGATCGCGATATGTTCCTGGATATACATCCCGACAACGGTTCCATTTACCCTGCAGACATTTGCGATATTCTGTACGGTCGGATTACTGGGAGGGAAGAGGGGAACGTTGGCGGTTCTTGTGTATATATTATTGGGTGCCGCCGGGATACCGGTATTTGCAAGTTTTGAAGGCGGTATCGGAACATTGTTAGGGTCAACAGGAGGATACATACTGGGATTTTTACTGTCGGCTCTGATTTATTGGCTGATGACGATGCTGTTCGGGAATAAGATGATAATAACTGTAATTGCTATGCTGTTGGGACTTCTGGTATGCTATACGGTTGGAACAGTATGGTTTATGGCCGTATATGCCCAGAGTTCAGGGGCAGTTGGCCTGATGACTGTTCTTGGCTGGTGCGTCATTCCGTTCATTCTGCCAGATCTGGCCAAAATAGCCGTGGCAACAATACTTGTGAAAAGGTTGGCGCCTCATGTCAAATACTAAATTACGTCCTCATCATGTTCTTTGTCATTCTAAATTACGTCCACACCATGTTCTGTGCATATCATTCTTTGAAGGGAAAGGCTACAACCCGGAGTTTGTTCAGAATATGACTGAGGTGATAGAGAATTTACACGACAATACTCAGATACAGCTTACTGTCGGAGCAGATATCATCTGTGATAAGTGTCCGAATAATAAGGAATATCTCTGCCAAATGGAGGATAAGGTGAGAAGATATGATGAAACGGTTCTTTCCTTGTGTCACTTGTTCGAAAATCAGGTCATTGGATGGAAAGAATTGAAAGAGTTGGCATTTACCAGAATCTTAAATGCCAACAAGCTCAAGGCAGTTTGCGGGGATTGCTGCTGGAATTCAATATGCCAGGAGAAGTTAACGATAAATGGCGATGTATCCGTTATTGGAGCCAATGCTTTTTATGGCTGCACTGAGCTTCAAACAATTTCATGGATAAGCGGCTCGTTTGCCGAAACATATGCAAAAAAGAATGGATATATATTTATTACAGAATAATAAACAAACCGATTAAATACATTCTGATTTTTAACGACACGTAAAATGAAAAGTAGCACGAAAGCAGGTTAATATGGATATAGCAGTCTTATCTGATATTCACGGGAATTATGTTGCGTTGGAACGTTGCCTTGAATATGCATTTTTACGTAATATCAGTGTATTTTTCTTCTTAGGTGATTATATTGGTGAATTAGCATACCCTGAAAGAACGATGCAGATAATATATGATTTGACTAATGGATATCAATGTTATTTTATCAAAGGAAACAAAGAAGAGTATTGGCTTAATTACCACGATGATGGAGAAAAAGGCTGGAAGGATAAAAATTCTGCCAGTGGAGCACTGCTATATGCATACAATTCTCTCACCGATAGAGATTTGGGGTTTTTCGCAAAGTTACAGCCTGTACAGGAGATTTTTATAGATAAGATGCCATCAATCATTATTTGTCACGGTTCACCATATAAAGTAAATGAAAAATTGTTACCAGATGATGCTAGAACTTTTGATGTCATGAACAGTGTGCATGCATCGGTCATACTATGCGGTCATACCCATAAACAGCAGAAGATTGTTCATAACATGAAATGTGTTTTGAATCCTGGAGCTGTTGGAATGCCTCTTTTTAGTGAAGGAAAGACGCAATTCTTAATATTACATGAAAATGATAGTATGTGGTCTGAGGAATTTATCAGTTTGGGGTATGATGTTGAGAGGGTAATCAGTGAAATGCATGAAGTTAAGCTTGATGAACATGCGCCTTACTGGAGTTTGATTAGTGAGTATAACCTGCGCATAGGCAATGTGTCTCATGGTGAAATTCTATCAAGAGCCATGGAGTTATGCAAAGAAGAAACTGGAGAATGTATATGGCCTGATATTCCTGAAAAGTATTGGGCGCAGGCTGTAAGTGAAATCCTAAGGCTATAGTAACGTTGGACAGCTTCGGATGCCCACTGTCCGATGGATGTTGGGGCAGCAATAAACCAACATGAAAAGGATTTATCAATGGATTCGGATTACATAAACTATAAACTGTCTGCAAAATGAAATTATTGCCTCATTAATTGTTTGACAAATTATTCAAGAAATAATACAATAAATTACACAAAAGTATAAAAACTCCTAATATTAACTATATAACTTTGGAATTGATCTAAATCGTATAGTCTAAGCATTTTAAAGCAAATGAATAAAAAGTTGATGCATAGAAGTACAGCCTGTATATGGGTACCTGGGCTATATGGAGCGAGTGGTGCAACCGGCAGCTTTTTTATTATGCAAAAAATTGACCGCAGCACCATGACGGCGGCGGACTACGGCAAAGATGAACTTTAGAAAACCAGATATAAAAATGGATATTAGGAAGCATTCAAATACGATTAGTATTATCTAATATTATATTTATATGGAAAAAAGGGAGAAATAAATGGAAACCATAATAAACGATTTAACAACTAAGCTAAAGAAATTAAATTCAAAAAGATTAGGCTTATTATTTCTAAATATTATATTGATATTACTATTTGCGGTTTTATATTTCAAAATAGCCTTTTATTTAAGCGATCATTATAATCTAAATAGTAGGATCATCAGATACGCCGGATTGCCTATTATTTACTTTTTTTATACCTTCTTAAAAAGAAAGAAAAGCGTATTTAATCAATTGTACAATGAATTTATTATAGAAGATGTAATTCGTGGTTTTTATCCGAGCTGGTCATATAATAAAGAAGCTACGATTGATCAGGATACTATTTATCAAACTTATTTGGTTAAAAAAGGTAGTAGTATTGATATAACGAATAATATAATAGGTGATGTTGGTAATACCAATTTTAGTTTTGTGGAGCTTAAGGTTGTTAAAAATCAATACTTAGGAGCCAGGTTACCAAAAAAGTTATTTCATGGGTACTTTTTTGTATTTGATAATAATAAAGTTACGGAATCAAAGCTATTTGTTAGGCCTAATATGTTAAAGGATTTTGGCAGCTTGGATTTTGGGGAGAAGAAGATAAAGACGGACTCAAGTGAATTTGATCAAAGATTTGCGACATTCTCAGATGATCCGGTGGAGGCAAGATATATCTTAACGCCTGCTTTAATGGCCAGAGTACTTGATTTTGAAAGTAAATATAAGAATAAGATATCCTTACTGTTTTATAAAGACAAGCTTTACATAGCTTTTAAGGAGTATAAGAATTTACTGGAACCGTCTTTACATAAACGAATTACGGTTGACACAATTAATAGGCAGATGGATATTTTTAAATTACTAGGATTAATTGTGGAGGAACTTAATATTGATAACAATATATGGATGAAAGAAAATAAAATGCAAGGAGGACTATAAGGTGATTAGGTTTTTACTCATTATCATAGGAAGTAGTGCTTTATACTATTTTACGAATAATATATTGCTTGCAGCAGGGGCGTTTCTGTTACTCACATTTTTATTAGTTTGGAATTCCCAGTTCGATATTGCACGACGATATGAAGCTATAAATCAGGCAAAAGGTAATATAGAGGATGCTTTTCAAAAAAGATATAATATATTAACGAAAATATATGACACAACAAAGGGCTATATTCTCTTTAAAGAACAGGAGCTAGAAGAGATAACTGGTCTTTTTCGCAGCTTAGAAAAGCCCTCATCTGGTTATAAAGAAAAATTTAAACTACAGAATCAAGTAAAAAATATACTTGTTAGCTATATCGGTAGTCTTAGAGATACTAATGTCGGGGACCAATTTGATGTATTAAACAGATCCATCAATGAAGTGGAGGAAAACTTATCTGCTTCAAGAAGATTTTATAATCATGCCGTTAAGGAATACAACACATCACTTAAAACCTTTCCCACATTTATAATGGCGAAACTAAAGGGTCATCAGGAAATGAGCTATTTTGAAGTTGAGAATGAAGATGTAAAAAAGGATATTAATTTAAAGTTTGATTAAATAAGAAATCGTTAAATAGTATATGATGTAGTACATGATATGGCTGTTACAAAACCAACCACCTATGCCTACGACATGGCTTTAATATTGGATAATTGTGTCTGCGATATCTTTGTTCTTCTTTATTGTATTGTTATATCGTAGAGCTCAATAATTTCATGAGAACCAAAGGTAATGTAAGCCGATTATATTACCTTGAGCTTGGCATATATAAACTTTGTCTCAAGTTCCTAACGAATCATAGTATTTTTCATTGTTAAATTCATCTTAATAAGAAATAGAAAAAATAGTATTTGTAAATATTATTCATATTTGGTATTATAATAATTGATTTATTAAATAAAATCGATTAAGAATTACTGATTATGTAAAAAGATTTTGGTAGTTGTCAATACTTTAATTATGAAACTAACTAATCGAAAGGTATCAGGTATTGTATGGAGAGAACACTTGTTATTATTAAGCCAGAAGCTGTTAAGAAAAAATTAGTTGGTAAAATCATTTCTATTTATGAGGATAACCGGCTGGAAATTATCCATGCGCACAGAGTTTTGTCAACACGAGAAGTTTTAGAGAAGCATTACGTAACCCTTAAAGGAAAGGATTTTTTTAATGATTTAATTGATTTTATGTCTTCTTCAGAAGTTATGGTCTTAATTCTGGAGGGTGAAAATGTCGTTCAGATAGTTAGAGAAATTAATGGCGCTACTAATCCATTAAAAGCTATGCCGGGATCAATACGATATATGTTTGGAGAAGATACTCAAGCAAATGCAGTACATGGTTCAGAATCTGTGGAAGTAGCTGAGAAAGAGATTGGGATATGGAGAAACTTAATTAGATTTGAAAGCTAACAAATAAAAGCTCAGCAAAACATTGTTTGCAGTAATGATTAAATTACCATTTTTATATTTTAAATAGGGGCACGTCGCAAAATAACCTTTAAGTTAGAATGCGTCGCGCCCTTATCTTTTTAATAAATTTAAAGAAAGTATTCATTATGGACAGTTTATAGTTTTTCAGATATGTTTTTATTCAAGTTCGCTTATCTAACTAATATAATAGTAATAAGAAAACAAAATAAGAGCTGTCATGACGTCTGAAGACATTAATAAAATATATAGTAATGATTATGCTGATTTTTTTATTAATTATAGTGGCGATTTATCGGTTTTAGAGCAATACAGAAATGATACAGTTAATATTATTAATTTTTTCTTTGCTATTGTACATCTTCCGGTTAGTCAAATGTCGGAAGACGTAATATCGAAGAGGGGTTATGCAGCAATTCCATCTTTATTTGGATTAGATAGTGAAACGAGTTTGGAAGCATCTGGAATACTACGCATTCGTAGAATACCGAACTTTGATTTAAAAGGAGAAGGGGTGTTGATCGGTATTGCTGACACCGGTATTGACTATACAAATCCAATTTTTCAGTTTGCGGATAAAACAACCAAAATATCCAGTATCTGGGATCAAACAATTATCAGTGATAAGACTCCGAAAAATATATCTTACGGTACAGAATATACCAGAGAACAGATAAATGAAGCCTTAAAAAGTGATAATCCATTCGATATAGTACCATCTAAGGATGAGATTGGTCATGGTACAATGGTTGCCGGAATTGCTGCTGGTAATGAAGTGCCGGAAAGCGGATTTTATGGGGTTGCCCCTGATTCTGAATTCATAATAGTAAAGCTTAAGCCTGCAAAGCCATATTTAAAGCAATTTTTTAGGTTACCTGAAAATGCAATAGCTTATCAGGAAAATGATCTTATCTTTGGTTTGCAATATTTGCTTAGTTATGCAGCTAAAGTAAATAAGCCAATAGTTTTATGTATTGCTATCGATACATCACAATATGCTCATGATGGAAGAGGTACAACAAGCAGCTGGTTATCACTGGAGGCCAGTATGCCAGGTATAGCAGCATTAATTGCTGTAGGAAATGAAGGAAATGCACGAAGACACTACTCAGGCTTGATTAAGGAAGACCTTAAATATGATACAGTTGAATTAAACATAGGATCGAATGAAAGTGGCTTCTCCATGGAATTATGGGGTACATCCCCTAATATTTATTCAATAGATATCACATCACCTTCCGGTGAATATATTTCACGGATAGATATCCGGTTGGATGAGACCAGAGAGATTTCGTTTGTCTTTGAACCGACAATTATTTACGTGGATTATCAAATGATAGAGTCACAAAGCAGTGATCAATTAATATTACTTCGGTTTTCTCAGCCGACTCAGGGTGTATGGAAATTTAAAGTGTATGGAAAAGGAATATATCCAATGAATTTTAATATATGGTTGCCTATGAATTACTTTATAGGTCCGGATACTTTTTTCATACGATCAGATCCCTATACTACACTTCTTTCACTGTCTTGTGCAGATATACCTATTACAGTAACTGCTTATAATACGGCTGATGATAGTCTATTTATTGACTCAGGCAAAGGATATACTCGTACGAATATAATAAAACCCGATATTGCTGCGCCAGGAGTTAATATATTAAGCCCTTCACTTAATCATGGCTTCATTCAAGTTACAGGAACGAGTACAGCAGTAGCTCATGCGGCAGGTGTAGCAGCGATGCTATTTGAATGGGGGATAGTAAAAGGAAATTATCCCAAAATGAGTACTCAGGATATAAAGATATTTATGATTCGAGGAGCGAGAAGAAATGTTGGGGTTACTTATCCTAACCGTGACTGGGGCTATGGAATACTTGATGTATTTAATGTCTTTGACAGGATAAGAAGTGGAAAGTAGCAGTCTATATGATTAATTCATTTTGTATGCTGATAGGAGATGGGATAATTTGATGCCGGAAGACAAATTTAAGATTATCAGTAATGAATATATGGATTTATTCATTAATTATAACGGTAATACTGATATTTTGAAACAATACGAAGATTTATCTGTGCAGGTTATGAATCCGTCATCTGCAATTATCTATTTACCAATATCCAAGGTATCTACTCGACTTATTGTAGATTATGGCTATTCAGCTATACCAAAGTGTTATGCATTAATGAGCAAGCAGAGTCTTGATGCATCCGGCATTACAAAACTGCGTAACATTCCAGCACTTAATTTACGAGGACAGGGTGTTATCATCGGTATTATTGATACAGGTATAGATTATACAAATCCGGTTTTTCAAAATAAAGATGGAACAACCAAAATCTTAGCTATTTGGGATCAAAGCATAGAGAGTGAAAACCAATATCCTAAAGTAACCTATCCGGCATATTTTGGAACAGAATTTACAGCAGAGCAGATTAATCAGGCATTGAAAAGTTCTAATCCTCTGCAAGTTGTTCCGAGTATAGATAATAACGGTCATGGCACTATGCTGTCTGGTATTGCAGCTGGTTCTGAAAATAAGGAAAATAATTTCAGCGGTGTCGTACCGGATGCAGAACTTTTAGTTGTTAAGCTAAAACAGGCAAAGAAAAATCTTACAGATTTTTTTGCAATAGCTTCAAATGTACCATGTTATCAAGAAAATGACTTGATCTGGGCAATTCAATATTTGACAGATACAGCGAGAAAATATAAGCGTCCATTAGCGATATGTATAGGACTAGGATCTTCTCAAGGCTCACACGGCAAGAGTGGATTTCTTAATACAGTGGTATCAATTGCAGGCGATTTTCCAGGAGTTGCAATTTCAATTGCCGCGGGAAATGAAGGTAATTCCAAAAGGCATTTTTATAGTACTCTTAAGTCTTCCAGTACAATTCCGGTAGAATTGAACATAGGGGCGAATGAAACTGGATTTACAATGGAGCTTTGGGGGAATCCACCTATGATATATACACTGGATATTTCGTCACCTGCCGGCGAATATATACCAAAGATTTCAGAGCGACTTGAAGAAACCCGAACAATTCGTTTTGTTTTTGAACCGACAATTATTAATGTAGACTATATTATGATTGAGCAGGATACTGGAAAGCAGGTCATCATATTACGTTTTATTAATCCGACACAGGGTATATGGAAGTTTCAGGTTTCTGGAAAAGGTGATTTAGATGGTGATTTTCATGTATGGCTGCCTGCCGGTAATTTTATTTCGGAAACTACCTATTTTTTAGAATCTAACCCATTTACGACAATAACATCACCAGGTAATACTTTTGTACCAATTACAGTTACAGCCTATAATTCAAATTCAGGTATCTTATATTCAAATTCAAGTAAAGGTTTCTCAACTTCCGATATAATTAACCCAGATATAACGGCTCCTGGAGTTAATATTCAATGCCCTGCGCTTAATCATGGCTTTGAAACTCTTACTGGCACAGGTGCAGCTGCAGCACATACGGCCGGAATAACAGCAATGATACTTGAATGGGGGATTGTGGAAAAAAATTATCCTAATCTTGATACTGTTGGAATAAAGAAGTTTCTTATTCGTGGAGCACAAAGAAGAAGTCATCTTGTGTATCCTAACCGTGAATGGGGTTATGGAATTATAGATGTATATAATTCTTTTAACATTTTAAAAACTGATGTTAGATAATTTAGAGACGTATTTAAATTCTAGTTCGGTTATACGTTGAAAAAATCATAAAAATGATATGGGTATTCTTGTCATGGAGTTGCGACAGCATCGGGATGTCAGGCTCAACGTTATTGCTATTTGACAAAAGGGTACTGAAAATCGAAAAGATAAGCCGTTCCTCGGAAAACGAGAGGTGTATATTTGGTATAGTAGATATTTTTCGATTTATCATATTCTAAAATATTTATATCTAATATGGGTTAATATAGAATATTATGGATAAATATGTTGATATTGCTTTGATAGTAATATAAAATGGAACTATATAAATTTTATGATTGAGGCTGTATTATTTAAAAAGACATGTAGATGTTATGGCTATAATATACAGTAGTTACCATGATGGCCTATCCAATTGAAAAGGAGCAGGTATGAAAAAAAGTGTGATTATTTTTACCGTTCTCTTATCTATTCTGAGTTTCAGCAGTTGCGGGACTCGAAGTGGGAAACTTGCGGAAGTAGTAGTTAATACCCCGGAAATCGAAGCAAGCGATGCCGAACCGTCCGCGTTCTCTGCAACGTCAGAACCGGAAACCGTACAGTTGATCACCCCGGCGATCACATCAAAGATTGTAAATAACTGTGGGAATTGTGCGATTCAAGGCGAAAAGATTTATTATGCTAACAGCTATGATAATGGAACACTTTACAGCATGAATTCCAACGGCAGTGATAACTGCAAACTTAACAATGATTGGACGCCGTGGTTCTATGTATCCGGCGACCGGATTTATTACCAAAACGGGAAAGACGGGATGAAGATCTACGTTATGAATACCGACGGTAGCGGGGGACAAAAGCTGAACGACGATGATTCCGGGAATATTAATGTCACCGGCGACAGGATATATTATAGCAATACTGATGACGGCTTTACGCTTTACAGCATGAACACCGACGGCAGTGACAGGAAAAAATTGAATGGCGACATTCCCTTGTATATGAATGTGGTCGGTGACCGGATTTATTATTCTGGTGAACTTAGCGGTACCAAGGGTATCTACAGCGTAAAAACTGATGGAACCGACAGAATAAAGTTGACCGATGACAGCCCATATCTTATGATTGTGGCGGACGGCTGGATTTATTATAACAATGAGAACGACGGATCCAAACTTTATGCCATCAGAACCGACGGCAGCGACAGGCACAAACTGAACGACGACTATGCATTACGCATAAATGTGGTTGATGACCTGATTTATTACGTAAATGGAAACGAGTGGAAAATCTACAGCATAAATACGGACGGCGGCGATAGGAAACTCCTGTCTGACGATAGCGCAGACTGGCTCGTCGTTGGGGATAGCCGGATTTATTATACGATAACAGGCGCAAAGATCTATTCCATGAACATAGATGGTAGTGACAAACAGCTTTTAGCGGATTTAACCAGCGATGAGTACAAGGATGTGACCTATGAAATCAGCACCCGTCTACGTGAAGATATGCCGGAATATCGTTTCGTGGCTACAGGGGTGACGCTGGGTGCTGACGAATGGGCGACAGGCTATGTTATGGGTTTGGAAGTCTACGATGAAAACGACCTTCCCCTCCTCACGGCGGACTTTTCGCAGACTTTTTATGATCAGTTGATTGGTAACCCTGTTTATAATCAAATGATGGACACCATGGGTCTGCATGTTACAGATGTAAATTTTGACGGTTATAAAGATGTGATTATCTTGAATAATTTTGGCGGCGCACATTCAAATACGTGGTATGACTGCTGGCTATGGAACCCGGAAACGTCGTCGTTTGTCGAATCTGAATCATTTGCCGACATTTGCAATCCCGCGCTTGACCCGGAGAAAAAATGTATTTACTCAACCGGAGGCTCGGGCGCGGGCAACCATGAGTGGGATATTTATCAGTTTATTGACGGCGAGTTCGTGGTTACGAACAGTTTGTTTTATGAAGTGACAAATGAGGGCTATCATTTTATAGAACAAAGGCTAGTAAACGGGGAAATGGAAATCGTACGGGACGACGTTATAAAGGAGGAAGACAACTTTGATGACGCGCTCACTGCCGCAGGTTATATCAACGACGATCTTTGGCAGTTGGATAATCCGCGTTGGTATGGGGGTGGAGGTCATCAGGCTGACCAATGGCTGGAATGATAAATATCAAATGTTTAAAAATACATTATCCAGGATTTATTATCAAAAAAGACATTTGAAATCTTGTCCACATTGTAAAGGATTGAGACAAATGAAAAGACATTTCTTCTAAAAAGATGAGCCACTTATCTTCAAGATAGGTGGCTTTCAATATAACTAAATATATCCTTAAATAATAAATTAAAATAAAATACATAATTAAATGGTTTTGAAAAAATAAATTTCCACATTTAATGAAAATAATAAATTTCCCATTCATTTTTCCAAAAATTTCTTTCTTTTCTTTCTTTTTCTACATATCCTTTTCCCTAAGCTTCACAATATTAGCAGCACTACGTCTGCGGTTGTCCTCAATCGCTGCGTAGTGCTTTTTGGTTGTATTGACATCCTTGTGACCGAGCACATCTGCGACAAGATAAATATCACCGGTTTCACGGTATAGGCTGGT
The DNA here is from genome assembly GCA_035564175.1 of Mobilitalea sp. Classification (GTDB taxonomy): domain Bacteria; phylum Bacillota; class Clostridia; order Lachnospirales; family Lachnospiraceae; genus Mobilitalea. The sequence continues at coordinate 2,855 of DATMUM010000066.1, read as the reverse complement.
ACCGTAGGTACTGCGCAGTTTATGGGGAGTTATTTTTTTAAGCTTTGTTACGGTAGTGGCATACTTTTTAACCAGATTTTCTACGGAACGGACATTAATTCGTTTCAGCTGCATCGAAAGGAAGAGGGCATTAGCATGTCCCTCGACCGGAATGAGTTTTTTCCTTTCCTCAAGGTATACCAATAAGGATTCGCGGACTTCATCACCGAAGTATACAACTACTTCATAACCGCCCTTACGCCTGATCTTAATGCCGTTATTATTAAAATCCACATCATTGATATCCAGTCCAACACATTCGGATACACGGATTCCTGTTCCCAGCAGCAGTGTCATGAGGGCAAGGTCACGGATTTTTGTTTTCTCATGATATTTCTGTTGTGATTTGGTCATATTCTCGGCGGACTCAACCTCATCAAGGAGTTTTGCTACTTCATCAATCTCAAGCCGGACAATCGCCTTCTCATGAAGCTTCGGTACGTTGATTAAGGATGCCGGGTTGGCAGTGATCATTTCCTTTTTATAAAAATAGTTATAAAAACTTCTCAAAGATACGAGTTTACGCTTCTTACCGTTTTCTGTATTCAGTCTTTCCTTATCATCCGAGGTATAATAAGTAAGATAATCCAGGTATTCCTCGATATCAACTGCCTTAATCTGATCAAGGATGTCAATTTTGATCTCAGGAATCGGGATATTTTTTAAAGTAGGGTTTGATTGCTTTAAAAATTCAAAGAATACACCCAAATCATAGGCATAAGCAATCCTTGTCCTTGAAGAGGTTGTGGGCTCAATTCCCCGGAAAAAAAGCTTGCAAAAGCGCGGAAGCTGTTCCGCTAAGGCATGCAGTCTGACTGCATTATCTATATTGACCTGGTCATGATAATTTCGATCTGCCATAATTTCTCCTATTCTTCCTTGGATGCCATAGATTTTTCCCATCCTGGTATTACACTGGTCTGGATGGCATGGAATAATCGTTCACGAAGTCCTGGGCTCTCAAAGCCTAAGGTTTTGATCAGCTGCTTGGCATATTCACGCTTAGTATAACCGTCGACAGGGCAGGGGTTTTTCACCACGGGGAGTTGGTAAGCATTACGAAAGCTTTTAATATCAGCTTCCTCCACATATATCATCGGACGAATCAGGGTGATATCCGCACGCTCTAGATAGGTGACAGGAGAGAAGCAATGGAATCTTCCTTCATAAATGAGTGACATCATCATCGTTTCAATAACATCATCATAATGGTGTGCATAAGCTTCCTTATTACAGCCAAGTTCTTTGGCCTTGGTGTTAAAGGCTCCTTTTCGCATCTTGGCACAGAGGGAACAGGGGTTGCTTTCCTGACGGTGGTGGAAGACGATATCTGCAATTTCCGTTTCTACAACTGTATAATTAACATCCAGCGTTTTGCATAAGTCTGCGACGGGTGTGAAGTCTGCTTCTTTAAAACCCATGCTTACGGTGATTGCCTCAAGCTCAAACTTTTTGGGATAAAATCTTCTTAAACCAGTTAAGGCATATAATAAAGACAGGCTATCTTTTCCGCCTGAGATACCAATAGCGATTTTGTCGCCTTCCTCAATCATCTGATAATCATCGATTGCTTTTCTTGTATAACTAAGCAATTGCTGTAATTTCATAACGAATCCAAACCTTTCGAACTAATGTAATATTTGTCATTATAACACATAAAGTTAAGAATGAAAACAATGCTGTTGTTTGCTTGATATTAACTAGCTTAGACTATACATTATTCTCCAATTTAGGCCGAATTATGAAATGTTTCAGCAAGTCTACAGTTATAGAATTAATATACTGGTTATGTAATAAATTATCTGTCTCATATCATCCGTCACAGAAGAATTGTCGAGCGCTGTAGAATAAAACTGACGAAAGGTGTCGAGTGTTTCTATTGATGTAGAGCATCATTATTCCGGCTTTTCTGGAGTTATATTTATTTGAGACTTTATAAAGTATATAAGATTTACATGGTAAATTTGCACGATTTATGGTACAATCGGTTCGATGACACATTTTTAACACTTATTAACATTATTGTAATATTTAATAAGAACAAATAGATAGATAATGCCATAAATGATAGAAGCTTCCACCAGTAGGAATGTACGAAGAATAGGAGGATAATTGACCGGATATGCAGAAGTATTTTCAAAAGATGAAACAAAATAATAAGAATAAAAGAAATAAGTATTATAACAAGTATAAAGTGCTTTGCTGCATCCTTTTCGCCGCTGTTTTTGTTGCGGGATTTACACCCTGTTCAGTAAAAGCTTCCACATCAGCTCTTAAAATCTATAACCTACAAACTAAGAAAACAACAACTTATACAGGGAAGCAGGTAAGCGTTACCTATAATGGAGCTGCAATCAGCAATTCGGATACTCCGGGGATATTAGTGGATGGAATTGCCATGTTGTCATATTATGATATTTTCCAGAATTCCGGTATTCATGCAGATTGCGTATATAATAAAGCAAAGGGTTCGATTACGATTTCAAAATATGGAGTTTCAATCTCCATGACGGTTGGCAGCAAGACGGCAAAGGTAAACGGGAAGTCAGTTACCTTACCGGTGGCTCCTATGAGTGTTAAATATGTAGCAGCAAATAAGTGGAAGGTACTCGTTCCGTCGCGCTTTGTTGCTGAAACCTTGGGACTCGGATATACCTGGTATAGCGATAAGAATACGGTTGCCATCGTTAAGAGCTCAATTCTTCTGTCATATAATAATGGTGATAAATTTGAATATACTGGTGCACTTGGCAAGGTCACTGTTGATGGCGCGAATATTGATCTCGGAAGTTTGCCGAGTATCATATCCAATAATA
>DATMUM010000065.1:0-11310 GCA_035564175.1 Mobilitalea sp. | reverse complement strand
AGACCTAATGGTTAATAAGGTTTCTGTTAATTTTGGTATCACAATAACAAGGCAATTGGTTTGAACAATATCAACCAATTGCCTTGTTTTATTAACCCCAATTTCTAAAACACTTGCTTCGAACTCGGGTTTATTGTTATTATGCTTTGCTAATTCAAGGAAAGTGTGATAGAATGATTTAGAGAAATTGAGCTAGAGGTGAGGAATTGCAGAAGAATCATGATACGACCGCCGCAGCTGACTGTCAGACCAGTAAGAACATTGATCATCGAAGAAAACGTATTAATAGGATTAAAACGGTTATAGTAATTATTGTAATATTATTATTAATAATGCCTACAATAATCTGTATCTTCTTAGGTATTGAAGTTAATCGGCTGCAGAAACAGATGAAGGAATTAGTTGATTTACATAGCCAGAATGGAATAACCTATGAGGATTCGGGGAGTATAGATTACGCATATGCTGCTGAAAAAGCAAAAAACGGAACGAATGAAGCTAGGAACCTTCAACAGGATCAAGCTTCATCGATAACTATAGCACCAACAATTCCACCTACAATACCAACAACAATACCATCAACAATACCATCAACAATACAGCCACCAATACCACCAACCACACTGCAAACCACATTGCCAACAGTTACGCCAACTCCCGTGCCAGCTTTGTTACCGACCATAAATCCGGCATATAAATCAGATGTTATGGCATTTAACCAAGATTGCATTTTGGAGGATGGAGATCAAACAGACACTGATTCGAATGATAATAATTTAGATCCGGATAAAATTAATAACATACCCGATCCGACGGAGCCTGCTGCACAGAAGCAGGATACGGCAGTGGGTAATCAGGCAGCTTCGCAGACTGAAGATTCAGAAAATACAGACGGCATTTATGCTGGGAAAAAGGTATATCTCACCTTTGACGACGGACCCAGCATATATACCGGTAAAATACTCGATATTCTTGCTGATTATCATGTGAAAGCCACCTTTTTTGTAATCGGTAAAACAGATTCTAAATCGAAAGAGCTTTATAAAAGGATAGTAGAAGAAGGGCATACCTTAGGGATGCATTCCTATTCCCATAAATATTCAAAAATTTATAATTCAGTAGAAGATTTTGATAAGGACTTTACAAAACTATGGAAATTGTTATATGATACTACTGGATACAAGCCTTCCATTTACCGCTTTCCAGGAGGAAGTGACAATTTAGTCAATAAGAATGGAATGAATGATTTCATCCGTTATCTGAATGATTCTTCCATCGTTTATTTTGACTGGAATGTCGTGAATGGAGATGCGACCGGCATTAAGTATACGAAAAATCAATTAACCAAAAATATACTTAATGGTGTAGCCGTGAAGAAAAGATCTATTGTTCTGATGCATGATTCCCAGTCAAAGCAGACAACGGTAGATTCACTGCCAGGACTATTAGAAAAATTGATTGAGGGGGGAGCACAGGTGTTACCTCTCGATAAGGATGTACGACCAATGCAAATGATAAAAGCCGATTCAGTTAAGTAAATCAATACATAGGGAGGAATTTTGTAAATGGGCTTTTTTAAGGAGTTTAAAGAAGACTTATCTCAGGCAGTGAACGAACTGCTACCAGAGAATGAAGAAGAGGACAAAGAGGCGGAGGAACAAATTGTAAATACTCTTGATTCGGACGATATTACCTCCAAAGAGTCACAAGATAGTGAAAAAATGAAAGAATGGCTTGAAGAGTTTGCGCAGGAAGAGGAAAATGTGTCAGAAAACAGCATAGAAGACGAACCAGAAGCAGACCTGCTTGATGTAGAAGATAATTCAGAAGAAAACGAGGAAGATGAGGTAGAAGACATGGATGATAATGTGGATTTAGAGTTACTGGAAGCATTAAATGCAGAAGAGGAAGAAGAAGCAAAAGAAGAAGCAAAAGAAGAAGCAAAAGAAGAAGTAAAGGAAAAAGCAGTTACAAAGGTAAAAGCAGCATCTTTAGTTAGCGATGATGATGTTACTGTTATTTCTAAGGGTACTTCTATTAACGGAAGCATTTCTTCCGATGGATCTCTTGATATTATGGGTACGATCACAGGGGATGTTGAGTGTTTAGGCAAGTTATCAATCACCGGTAAAATTGTTGGTAATACTTCAGCAGCGGAAGTATATGTTAATACAGAACGTATGGAAGGCAGCATTACCAGTGAAGGAAGCGTTAAGGTAGGTCTTGGTACAGTTATTATCGGCGATGTCGTTGCAACTTCCGGTGTTATTGCAGGTGCTATCAAGGGTGAAATTGATATCAATGGACCGATTGTTATTGATTCCACTGCCATCATCAAAGGCAATATTAAGGCGAAATCTGTTCAGATTAATAACGGTGCAGTTATTGAAGGCTTCTGCTCCTTAAGCTACTCTGCAGTTGACGTAGATAATATATTTGAATAAATTATCATTACTGTTAAGAATTGAATCCCTATTATTATAGAAGTAAGCACAGTACCAGTTACTGTGCTTACTATTAGGAAGGACGTAAACAATTTTTTGGCATGTAATGAATACGGAAGCGATGGGTAATCAGTTACATATTGCTTGGTGTGAAAAGAATTTTGAAAAATCCAAAATTCTTGGAAAGAACTCCAAAATGAAATCCATTGGAATTTCATTTTGAACTTCTTTCAGGTACTGATTATGATACCGCAAGCGGCATCATGGCCGCTAGTGTGATATTTTTCATGTTTAGTCTAGCAATGCTAATTATTTTGTGGTAAATTATTTAAGAATATGGACCTTAACCATATATGATTTCCACATGGAGGCAATTATTATGAAAGCATATGAACGAGTACTACTTAAATTAAGCGGTGAAGCTCTGGCAGGTGATAAGAAGACCGGCTTCTGCGAGGAAACCTGCATTGGAGTTGCAAATCAGGTAAAGCAGCTGGTAGAAGAAGGAATTCAGGTCAGTATCGTTATTGGCGGGGGAAATTTCTGGAGAGGAAGAACCAGTGAGACAATAGACAGAACGAAGGCAGACCAGATCGGTATGCTTGCTACTGTCATGAATTGCATCTATGTATCCGAGATTTTCCGCTTTGTAGGTATACCGACGGAGGTTTTTACACCCTTTGCCTGCGGAAGCATGACGAAGCTTTTTTCTAAGGATAGTGTGATAGATTGTATGAAGCAGGGCGGAGTTGCATTCTTAGCCGGAGGAACAGGACATCCGTATTTCTCAACGGATACGGCAACTTCACTTCGCGCAATTGAATTGGATTGCGACATCATATTAGCAGCTAGAGCAGTGGATGGAGTTTATGACAGTGATCCGAAGAAAAATCCTCAGGCGAAGAAGTTTGATGAGATACCGCTTCAGGATGTTCTGGATAAGAAACTTGGCATCATTGATTTACCGGCAACAGCACTTTGTATTGAGAATAAGATGCCTATCCTGTTGTTTGGTTTATCAGAGGAGAATAGTATTGTGAAAGCAGCACAGGGAAAATCAAACGGTACGAGGATTACCGTTTAAAGTATAATAAGAGTATATATAATAAGAATATCATTGGAGGGATGAAAATGGATGCAAAGCTAGAGCAATTCAACAGTAAAATGGAAAAAACAATCGATACTTTAAAGGAAGAATATGCTACGATTCGTGCGGGCAGAGCTAATCCCCATCTTTTAGATAAACTAAGAGTGGATTATTATGGACAGCCCTCTCCGATTCAGTCGGTAGCTAATATCTCTGTTCCTGAGGCAAGGGTAATCCAAATTCAGCCTTGGGAAAGTAAATTAATCAAAGAAATTGAGAAAGCGATAATAAATTCTGACTTAGGATTGAATCCTAGTAATGACGGTAAAGTAATTCGTGTTGTTTTCCCGGAATTAACGGAGGAAAGAAGAAGAGATCTCGTTAAGGATGTTAAGAAAAAAGCGGAGAATGCAAAGATTGCAATTCGTAATATAAGACGTGATGCGAATGAAATATTCAAGAAACAGAATAAAGCAAGTGAGATTTCTGAAGATGAGTTCAAGCATTTAGAAGATGATGTTCAGAAGATTACTGATCGTTATATCGCTGAAATTGATAGGATAATGGAAGATAAATCGAAGGAAATTCTTACTGTATAAGATTAATAACATTGTCGGATACTTCTTTATAAGTGCAGTGTTAGTTAATTCTGTAGTAGTAGAGGTGTAAGAGGCTTGACATTAAGACCCGGGGTGTATCAAAAGGTTTATTCATATGTTTGTGGATGGAATGAATATTCTTTTGAGACACCCCTATTATCAAAAGTAGCTGCTTTTAGCAGGAAGCATTGAAAACATTGCTATCTTTTAATCGGATTGGAGATAATTCATGCAGGAAAATGAACTAAATATACCAAACCATGTGGCTATCATTTTAGATGGTAACGGAAGATGGGCTAAGAAAAAGAGGATGCCTCGTAATTATGGGCATACGCAAGGCAGCAAGAATGTGGAAAAGATATGTGAGAAAGCATATAAGATGGGAATCCAATATCTTTCCGTGTATGCTTTTTCTACGGAAAACTGGAGAAGGCCGAAGGACGAAGTCGATGCCTTGATGAAGCTTTTACAGACCTATCTGGAAACCAGTATCAAAACAAGCACTAAGAACAATATGTGTGTTCGTGTGATTGGAGACCGGGCTAAATTATCCGATGATATTAATAAAAGTATCAATGCTTTGGAAGAGGCATCAAAGAATAACACAGGACTTAAGTTCCAGGTAGCAATTAATTATGGCAGCAGGGATGAAATCTTGCGTGCAGTCAAAGCCTGTGCCATGGATGTGAAAATGAATAATACAGAAATTGATCATATAGATGAAGCAACCTTTGAACAGTATTTGGATACCAAGGGCATTCCGGATCCGGATCTGCTGATCCGTACCAGCGGAGAGCAGAGGCTGTCGAACTTCCTGTTATGGCAGTCAGCTTATACGGAATTCTATTTTACAGATATCCTTTGGCCGGATTTTAATGAGAAAGAATTAAAGAAAGCAGTGGAATATTACAGTAGCAGGACTAGAAAATTCGGAGCTATATCATAGTCATATAAGTTTTACAATTTGGAGGGGAGCCGATATGTTTCGGACTAGATTAGTAAGCGGTATAATATTATTGGTAATAGCGATAGCTGTGTTAGTTTTTGGCGGCAATATTCTTTTTGTAACCTTATTTCTCATTTCTTTGATCGGCATGATGGAGTTATATCGAGTAGTTAAGATGAACAAGTCTTTTCCTGGTATTCTCGGTTATGTTGCCGGTGTTATTTTTTATTTGTTACTGTATTTTAACCTGGATAAATATCAGACCATGTTTTTTATCTTATATTTGTTAATGCTGATGTTTGCATATGTATTTACATTTCCTAAATATACAATAGAACAGATTGCTGTTACTTTCCTTGGATTATTTTATGTCAGTGTTATGCTCTCCTACATATATCAAGTTCGGATGCTGGAGGGGGGAGCTCTTATTGTCTGGCTGATTTTTATTGGTGCATGGGGCTCGGATACCTGTGCCTATATGGTAGGAATACTGTTTGGTAAGCATAAGGTGGCACCAAAGCTGAGTCCGAAGAAGTCGGTAGAGGGCTGCATCGGCGGTGTTGCGGGAGCTGCATTAATCGGAGCAGTTTATGCAACGATCATTCAGTCACATCTGACGGAATTTACTAACCCTCAGCTGATCTTTGCTGTTATTGGAGGTGCTTCCAGTGTAATCTCACAAATTGGAGATTTGGCAGCCTCTGCTATTAAAAGAAATCATGATATTAAGGATTATGGAACATTGATTCCTGGTCATGGCGGTATACTGGACCGTTTTGACAGTATTATTTTCACTGCACCGATTGTATACTATTTAACGGTGTTGTTTTATCGATAAGAGCGATTATAGGGTAGGCTGTTAAATCATTTTTGAAGATGGATGGTAATGCTTCATTTATAGGATTTGGTATATTATTTTGGCTTGCCTTTCCCGACCGTCGGGATGCTTTTTACAAGCCTCATATCGTGTAACAATGCTTGTCCATTGGAACAGCATTGTTACTGAGTCTTGACAAAGCATAGGCACCCTAGGTCGGCCGGTCTGCGCCAAAATTATATACCAAACCCTATAAATGAGGTGTAGGGTATTTATCTTCAAAAATGATGCTGTAGTTTTTCGAGTATATAATAATTGAGAGTTTTATAGTAAATGAATATTGTAAGGGTAGCTTGATATCGGAATAACAGATTAATTTAGTAATGACAGATCAATTTAGTAATAACAGATTGATATTGTAATGGCAGATTAATATCATAACGGCGTATTAATATAGTAATAGCAAATTAATATTGTAAAAACCAAGGGATTAAATAATTATATTTTCTACTGCGTTAGGGACGAAAAATAATACTGTCTGGTCGTTGACGTGGTGGGAGATGCTTCATATGAGATGCAACATATGAGATGGATTCTAATCACTAAGTGTGATTATGGAGGTTAAGGATGAAATATATTGCTGTTTTAGGTTCAACGGGTTCGATTGGGACACAGACCCTGGATATTGTAAGAGAGCATAGAGATTTAATAGAGGTTACCGCACTTGCGGCTGGCAGTAATATCGAGCTGCTGGAGAAACAGATCAGAGAGTTTCGTCCGAAGTTCGTGTGTGTATACGCTGAGGATAAGGCGAAGCAGCTGCGTGAGAAGATTAAGGATCTCATGATTACTGTGGTATCAGGGATGGAAGGTCTGATTGCTTGCGCGACGGAGCCTTCTTCCGATACTGTTGTAACAGCTATGGTTGGTATGATTGGAATCCAGCCTACGATTGAAGCGATTAAAGCAGGTAAAAACATTGCCCTGGCTAATAAGGAAACCTTAGTTACCGCAGGGCATATTATTATGCCATTAATCAAAGAAAAAAATGTTGCACTTCTTCCGGTAGACAGCGAGCATTCTGCTATATTCCAGTCATTAAATGGAGAAGATAAGAAACAAGCACATAAAATTATTCTGACTGCTTCAGGTGGTCCGTTCCGTGGTAAAAAGTTAGAAGAGCTGCAGAATAAGACTCCGAAGGATGCGTTAAAGCATCCAAACTGGGCGATGGGACAGAAGATTACGATTGACTCAGCAACGATGGTCAATAAAGGCTTAGAAGTTATGGAAGCTGCCTGGCTGTTTGATGTGAGCCTTGATCAGATTCAGGTAGTGGTTCATCCCCAGAGTATTATTCATTCCATGGTTGAGTATGTGGATGGAAGCATCATAGCACAGATGGGTGTTCCGGATATGAGACTCCCGATCCAATATGCACTATTCTATCCGAACCGACTGCCTCTTCTTCAGGGTGAGCGTGTGGACTTTGTTAAATTACAGCAGCTGACCTTTGAAGAACCGGATATGGATACCTTTTACGGATTGAAGCTTGGTTTTGAAGCCGGTCGAATCGGTGGAAGTATGCCGACAGTTTATAATGCGGCGAATGAGTGGGCAGTAGCAGCATTTTTAAGGGAAGAGATAGACTTTCTTGCTATTCCTAAGCTGATTAAGGAAGCAATGAATCATCATCAATTGATAGCTAATCCTACCCTTGTTGAAATTCTGAATACGGAACAACAAACATATGATTTTATAAGAGGTTATACCGAATCCGGTCAATGGAAATCTATATAAAAATCAAAGACGATTTATTTATCTAAACCGGAGGATAAGAAAGGAATAAAGAATGAATATAATTGTTGCAATATTAATATTAGGTATCATTGTCATAGTTCATGAGTTGGGACATTTTTTACTTGCAAAGAAAAATGGTATTACAGTAACAGAATTCTCTGTAGGAATGGGACCCAGGATAGCGAGCTTTGTTCATAAGGGGACGAGGTATTCCCTGAAAGTTTTGCCCTTTGGTGGTTCCTGTATGATGTTAGGTGAAGATGATACTGTTGATGACGAGGGAGCGTTCCACAAGAAAGGGGCTTGGGCAAGGTTTTCCGTTATTTTTGCAGGAGCTTTTTTTAACTTTGTTTTTGCATTTATTCTGGCACTGGTTTATCTGGGAAATGCAGGTGTGGATAAACCTTATGTTCATATTGAAACGAAGGATAGTTCTTCTACTGATAGTTCTTCTGCTGATACTTCTTCTACTGATACTTTAATCGAAGGTGATTACATTACTAAAATCAATGGATCACCGATACATTTTGCTCGAGATATCTATTATTATTTTTACTTTAATCCGATATCAGAGAAACCGATTACGATTGATTATATAAGAGCTGGTGAAAAATCAACAACTACTATTCAACCGAAGACGAACGCAAGATACATGCTGGGTTGTGACTATTCAAGAGAAACTGGGAACGCTAAATTAACCATGATTGCAGATAATTATCCCTTAGCCAAGGCAGGCCTGGCCGTTGGAGACATTATTGTTAATATCAACGGCACTGAAATTAAAAGTGGAAAAGATTTAGAACAATATTTGAAGGATAATCCTCTCACAGATAAGCAGGTATCGTTAATCTATACCAAAGAAAATAGCCCTGAGAACCGGATAACCATAGATATAACTCCTAAATATGTGAAAAGCTATTATATGGACTGGGGATACAGTATAAGTCCTGAAAAGGTATCAGCTTTAGAAGTAATTAAATATAGTTTCTACGAACTAAAGCTAAATATTGTTAATACTTTAAAAAGTGTCCTTTATTTAGTAACTGGTAAGGTCAGTGTGAAAGAAATTGCTGGGCCAGTAGGAATAGTAAATGCAGTTGGATCTATGATTAATCAGACGGTAACGATAAAGGACAAAATATTAAATCTTATAGCATTCAGTATTCTGATCAGTGCTAACCTGGGAGTTATGAACCTTCTTCCTCTGCCTGCACTTGATGGCGGAAGATTAGTATTTATCCTGATTGAAGCTATCAGAAGGAAGCCGGTTCCAAAGGAAAGGGAGGCCATGGTGCACATGGTTGGCATGGTATTGCTCATGATGCTTATGGTATTTGTTATGTATAATGATTTCCGAAATATATTTTCATAAAATTGGTTCGGGTATCATAAGTCGGATTTATATATTTAGATGAATATGTAGAGTAGACTTATGACACCCGAACCCAAATAATAAGATAAAAATGGGAAGGCGGGTTTTGCATGTACCGTAGCAATACGAAAGCAATACGCATTGGAGACAGAGTAATCGGCGGGGGAAACCCGGTTCTGATCCAGTCTATGACGAATACGAAGACAGAAGATGTGAAGGCGACGGTGGAACAGATACACCGACTGACCGAAGCGGGCTGTGAAATTGTCCGCTGTACGGTTCCAAGTGAAGAGGCTGCCAGAGCATTTGCTGAGATTAAGAAAAATATATCGATTCCATTGGTGGCCGACATTCATTTTGATTATCGTCTGGCAATTGCCGCCATGGAAAACGGTGCAGATAAAATTAGGATTAATCCTGGTAATATCGGCAGTAATGATAAACTTAAGGCTGTAGTAACCATTGCAAAAGAGCGTAATATTCCCATTCGTGTCGGAGTGAACAGCGGCTCTTTGGAAAAGGATATTATTGCGAAATACGGCAGAGTTACTGCGGAAGGTTTAGTTGAGAGTGCTTTGGATAAGGTGAAGCGGATTGAGGATATGGGCTATGACCAATTGGTTATCAGCATTAAGTCATCTGATGTTATGATGTGTGCCAAGGCCTACGAAATAATTGCTCCACTTACCGAATATCCACTCCACGTAGGAATTACGGAAGCGGGAACCGTCCATGCAGGCAATATCAAATCAGCACTTGGCCTTGGTGTAATCCTTTATCAGGGAATTGGTGATACCATCCGTGTATCATTAACGGGAGATCCGGTGGAAGAAATTAAGTCAGCTAAGATAATTCTCAGAACACTAGGTCTGCGTAAAGGTGGTGTTGAGGTGGTATCCTGCCCTACCTGCGGTAGAACACAGATTGATTTGATCCAGCTGGCAACGGATGTGGAAGAAATGGTTACCGACATGGATTTGGACATAAAAGTTGCTGTTATGGGTTGTGCGGTGAATGGTCCGGGAGAGGCAAGAGAAGCTGACATCGGAATCGCAGGAGGTAAAGGAGAAGGTCTTCTTATGAAAAAGGGGGAAATTATCCGTAAGGTTCCAGAGAACCAGCTATTAGCCGTATTAAGGGAAGAACTGTTAAATTGGAATAAGTAAATCCCAATTAGATATGTATCGTATCTAGAATCATAGGAATAACTGATACAAATCCGTTCGAAGGGAGAATGGGAAATGTTATTTTTCAATGCATTTGATCAATTATCTGCTGATCAGGAATTAATGAAGCTTTACAGCGAGGTAGATGTTCTGAAGGTTTTGGCATCAAAACAGAATAAGAACATTTACATCTGTGTGAAAAGCACTCGTCTGATCAACAGAATGAATATTAGAAAAATGGAAGAACTGCTGAATCGGCAGCTCTTTTTACATACGGGAAACCGCGCATTCATCAAGCCTCAATTTGAATTATCTGCGCAGTATACCTTAGCTAAGCTATATCCAATCTACCGCGATAGTATCATGGATGAAATCAGAGAGGAAAGCGTGGTTTCTTATCATATCTTTTCTGGTGCAGAAGTTCTGATTGAAGAAATGTCCATGAAAATCCGTGTGACAGACAGCTGCGTCATTAAAGAGAAGATGTCAAAGCTTAAAGATTTCCTTGAAACGATGTTTCAGGAGCGCTTTGATTATACTGTCCGCGTAATGCTGGAATACATAGAACCTAAGGGAAATGAAAACGATGATCATGAAAAGGAATATCGCAGGCAGATGCTTCGCATGTCGGAAAAAGAGGCAATGGAAGAAGGATATATTCCGGATAATATCATTGATGATAACAGCAATGCTTCATCAGGTACCATGAATCCTGGAGAGCATGCGTCTGCTGCTGGTAACGGAAGTTCTTCAGATAGGGAAGCAGCAAATTCCAATCAATCATCTAATCCTGAAGCTGCTTTGAAGAGCGGAGCGTCTGCTAAGGCTGAGGCACCTTCAAAGCCTACAGCTCCTGCTAAGGCAGAGTCGGCATCGAAGCCAGCTTTTTCCGGAGCTTCAAGCGGAAAAAGTGCGTATGAGAAGGGAAAAGGAAGTTATCGTAAGCTTCCGACAGATCCTTCCGTTATCTTCGGAAGAAACTTTGAGGGAAGTACTATGCCGATCTGCGATATTATAGGCGAAATTGGTGAAGTAGTAATCCGCGGCAAACTAATAAAACCGGAATCAAGAACAATTGG
>DATMUM010000064.1:0-3340 GCA_035564175.1 Mobilitalea sp. | reverse complement strand
AAAAAAATGACGGTCAGTACCTTACTTACGGAAGCCGCCATCTATGGCATCTCAGGCGGAATTATCGGCAACGGCCTGGGTATTCTGATCCTGTCTGCAACGATGAAAATGATGTTTGATAGCTTTGGTATGACTTTGGAGAATGTATCCCTCTTCCATTATAATTATATGCTGATCGCCTTATTTATTGGACTTTTCTTAGCGGTCACAAGTGCAGTGATACCTATTATAAAGATCAGTAAACGTTCCATCCGAAGTATCATTTTTGCGGAGGTCCAGAACGAAAAGCACATTTCCAATGTTAAAACGATCATTGGTATATTGTTAATCCTTGCAGCCTTTATAATCTTTCGTGTAGCACCCGTTGAACTGGAGTTGATTTTAAATATGATCGGTATACTAATGGTCACGGTCGGCGGCGCAATGATTATTCCAATGCTTTCGCGATTATTGACTAAGGTGCTGACCATATTGCTGAGGCCGTTCTATAAGGATCGTCTGGATATTGTAACTGCTAATCTGAACAATGACCGGACCATGATGAACAATATCATGTTACTGGCTCTGGGTCTCGGGGTTATCCTTATGATTAACAACTTCAGCACTACCGTAAGCGAGGCGGTTACCAATGTATACGGTACCGGAAAGTGCGATGCACTGGTTTTCTACGATTTGGAAGATTCCTTTGTCGATCAGGTCAAAGGAGTTGATGGAGTGGAGCATGTATATACCAACAAGCAGGTAAATAATCTTACCGCCAACGATGGTAAGATCACGCTGACGTATGTGGCTGGAATCGATGGTCGCGATTACAGTGAATATGCCTGGGATGAATTTGGTAAGTATATGACGGATGACCTGATGACAAAATTCCATAGTAAAAGAAGCGCACTTCTTACCAAATTTATTGCAGATAAGTATGATTTGAACGTTGGTGATGTGCTTGAGATTGATTTTAATGGAAAAACGGTTCCTTATGAAGTAATCGGTATCGTGCCTTCCATTATGAATAATGGAAATGTAACTTATGTATATGAGGATTTCCTCGCTCAGGACTCCGGAGTTAAGAACAGCCAGAGTATGTATGTCAATATTAAGGAAGGTTACGACACAAAGGAGGTTCTGCAAAAGATTAAAGAACTTGTGCCTTACGGAATTCTTCCGATACAGACGCTGCAGGACATGCAGGATCAGAACATGAAGCAGAATAATACAGTATTCTTACTCATGAAGGCGATATCCGTCATCGCGATGTTCATTGGTGTGGTTGGTATTCTGAACAACTTTACCATCAGCTTTTTAAGCCGTAGGAAGCTGATGGCTACCATGAGATCCTTAGGGCTAAGTAAAAGTGAAACGGTGAAGAATATGCTGCTGGAAGCATTCATCTGCGGTTTACTTGGTACTATCTGCGGTTTGATGCTTGGTACGGTTCTGATAGGGGCAATGCGCTATGTGATAGAAGCGATGGGAATTCCATCGGATGTTATGTTCTACAGCAGTAAGGATTATATTTTTGTACTCTTCTCAGGAGTAATATTGTCCCTGGCATCTGCAATCCTCCCAGCTTGCAGTATCGCAAAAGAGAATATCATCAGCGGTCTGAGATATGAATAAATTATTGAATGTGCCGATTGAGGCAGAATGGAGGCTATTATGGAAAAAGTAATCGAGATTCAGGAATTAAATAAAACTTATGAAAATGATGATGTGAAGGTGGAGGTTATTAAAAATCTTAATTTAGATATATACAAAGGTGAGTTTGTATCCATCATGGGACCCAGTGGTTCCGGTAAGAGCACCTTACTTTATCTGATGGGAGGTCTGGAAAAACCAACTGCCGGAGCGATCAAAATCGGTAAAAAAGCATTGCACCTGATGAAGGACTCCCAGGAAAGTGAGATGAGAAGAAAATCCATCGGCTTTGTATTCCAATTTTATAATCTTGTTCCACATCTGACAGTAGAAGAGAATATATTACTCCCGGTGCTTCTGAATGGTGGTAAAAAGAAGGATTATAAGGAAAGATTGCAGCATCTGATTGAAGTAGTTGGTCTGAAGGAGAAACGTAAATCCTATCCTACCAGATTATCCGGAGGACAGCAGCAGAGAGTTGCAATTGCCAGAGCCTTAATCAATAATCCGGATATTATTCTTGCCGATGAACCAATCGGTAACTTGGATTCAAAGACCGGTACTGAGATTATGGAGCTGTTTCGTAAGATTAATAAGGATGAAGGAAAAACAGTAATTCAGGTTACCCATTCAAAGGAGTCGGCTTTGTATGGTGATCGAATCATTTATGTAAGAGACGGTGAGTTGGAGCTGGCGTGATAATAGATAATAAAGCAACATAAATGCTAAATCATGAAATGCTAGATAATAAACGACTGCACAAGGAAAGCTACATGTGATCCCGCTATAATGAATAGCGGGATCAGCTAAGGATGTATCTGACTGGTGAAGTTTTTATTTATAGTAAGTTATCTTAATAGCTCTGTGCAGCACTTGACTCCCCCGTTACAGGAGATGTTACCATGATTATAGTGAGAAAGAAGCGGTACTATGTATAAGATTGGCTTGGCATTTGGAGTGTACTTCAAATTCCCCCCATCTCGGTTCGTAATAGATAAAATTATGAATTAGCAATAATTCATTAATTAGCAATAATCCAGCATAATCTGATATTCGAGAAGAAATTGGATATCATTCAACTCCTAGAATTTTAAGATATGGGTATATGCTTTTAGAGATATTATTCTTGAAAAGGATAGTAATTAAATGATATATCGAGGTTTTATTTCCTTACATAAACCTCTATACCGTCCTGAATTTCTTTATTGCTTTCCATAATGAACGATTGACTCATATCAAAAAATGGATCAGTAATTTCGTAATATTTATCATTTTGTGCTCCAACCTGTAAAGATATCTTCCTTACAAAGGTTCGTTGGTCACCATTTTTCTCACCAGGAACAATGATATAGAGAAAATCATTATCATACATATGCTTCGGGACTGCGATACATTGCTTTGTTATTGGAATTATGGTCCCATCTTCAAGTGTGCGTTCTAATTCAAAATCCTCTTTGGTTAATCTGCCAACCGTTACATTTGGTATCATACGATTATGGATATCTCTGGCAAGTATGGTTAGAAATATCATTAAAGAAAAGAATAGAACCGTTATAATGGCAGGTATTTTCTTTGTTTTCATGCAATCGTCTCCATCATTTCATTATTATTTACAAGAATATCAGGTTCGCACAAATATAACCTAGTATTTCGTCCTTTAATTAACTGGACTTTTTAACCGGTAATGTATCTATTATGATTTCTT
>DATMUM010000063.1:0-25106 GCA_035564175.1 Mobilitalea sp. | reverse complement strand
ATTATGATGCGCAGAAATGAAGAACAGAATGTATTCGATAGAGTATCCAGAACCTTTGGATAAGATAAAACCGATGGCTTTGACTGGAATCAGTCTACACCATCGGCTTTTTTAGTTCAAGGTCACCTCTGAACAGTAACTCGGGTACACCTTAATCCGATTATAATCAGATTATAATTTTACATCAGTCAGTAATCTGATATAATGATTTTACATAATGTTTATGAGATGTAAGTTTATGGTTGTAAGTATTTAATAATAGGAGGGAACGTATTGAAAAAAGCTATAAAAATTATGACTTCGATTGTCATACTAGGTCTCATTGGATTCTTATATTATTATATCGCGCTGCCGGCTGTGAATATCCACTCGCCTGAATTTTGGTGGTTCATTCTGATAGCATTAATTGCAGCAACAATTGTAGCAGGTTTTATATCATACGTAGATAAAAGCGGCAGATTCCGAAAGGAGAAAAGCCTCCGCCAAATCTTGTTTGCAGTATTAGGCAGTATAACAGGGATCCTGCTCATCGTCTTTATAATAGGTAGTATTCTATCCTCACCGATCGTCAATGCAAAAAAATATCAGAACCTTCTTACAATAACGGATCGGAATTATACAGATGATATCAAGGAAATCTCTTATAAAGACATTCCTATTCTTGATAAAGATTCCGCAATCCTTCTTGGTTCAAGAAAAATGGGAAGTATCGCAGAATATGTTTCCCAATTTGAAGTGGGTTCAAACTATACGCAGATTAATTATCAGGGAGCTCCGGTAAGAGTTACTCCTCTGAAATACGGAAGCATTGTTAAATGGTTCACGAATCGTTCCAAAGGTATTCCTGCTTATATAAAAATCGATATGGCTACCCAGAATGTAGAGATGGTAAAATTGACAGAAGGAATGAAGTATTCTGAATCCGAGCATTTTGGCAGAAATATCTACCGCTATTTACGTTTTCATTATCCCACCTATGTTTTCGATACGATTAATTTTGAAATCGATGATAACGGAACGCCATACTGGGTTTGTCCTGTGAAGAAATATACCATTGGTCTATTCGGTGGGCAGACCATAGGTAGGGCTGTAATTGTTAATGCAGTTACCGGAGAATTAACGGATTATGCGGTGGAAGATGTACCGAGCTGGGTAGATAAAGTATTTTCTGCTGATCTGTTGATTTCTTTATATGATTATCACGGCAAATTAATACATGGTTATTGGAATTCTGTCTTTGGTCAGAAGGATGCCTTACAGACCACCGACGGATATAATTATATCGCCATGGAGGACGATGTGTGGGTATATACTGGTGTAACGAGTGTAGGTGCTGATGAATCCAATGTTGGCTTTATTTTAATGAACCAGAGGACAGCGGAAACAAGGTTTTATTCCATTTCCGGTGCAGAAGAATTTTCAGCCATGGCTTCCGCCGAGGGAAAGGTGCAGAATCTTGGTTATAAAGCTACCTTCCCGTTACTTTTAAATACCGGAGGGGAACCCACCTATTTCATAGCACTAAAGGATGCTGCCGGATTGGTGAAAAAGTATGCAATGGTTAATATTGCACAATATCAGATTGTTGCAATTGGTGATACGGTAAATGAATGTGAAAAGACCTATCTGGAATTAATGAAATCCATTGGTATCAGTAATACGGATACTTCAAAGCTTACGAAAATCACTGGCTCCATCACAAAGATTTCTGACTGTGTTGTAGATGGAAATACTCATTATTTTATTCTATTAGATAATAGTGATGAAATTTTTGACGTAATGGTAAATGATTTCATTAACATCATTAAGTATAATGTAGGTGATAGCATTACTTTTTCTTATTCGGCCGGTACAGATTCCAATATGGTACTTGGAATTGAATAAAGCACGAGAATCATGAAATAAATAGCAGCAATTAACATGAAGTGAACCCCACAGGTTAGAAGTAATTATAATCTAGCCTGTGGGGTTCATTTCATGTTTAAGGTGCTTTTAAAGTTTCACCAGGCTTGGTCAGATGACCTCTGAAATTGGTTTCATATGCATTATATCATATGCATCCTGTGTATTTTTATAGATAAATACATCTACCTTCTATAAAACCATATTGTAAATATCGTCAAAGCTCTATATAATAAAATAATTGCAAAAGTGGCAGAAGGAGGCATAATCATGTCAAATGAATTAATCACAGGAAAACCTATGAAATTATTAATTGGATTTACTCTTCCAATTTTGATCGGTAATATAGTCCAACAGTTGTATTATGTAATTGATTCCATTATTGTAGGACATTATCTGGGCGTTAATGAGCTTGCGGCAGTGGGGTCCACCGGTCCGCTTACTTTTTTGGTTATCGGATGGGTCATGGGAATGACAGGAGGCTTTGCGATAGTGATTGCGCAGCGTTTTGGTGCGAATGATATCAAGGGTGTGAAGCATTATGTAGCAATGTCCGGTTACCTGAGTGCAATCATGGCAGCTATTATGACGGTAGGCTTGGTATTGGCAAACCGATGGATATTAACTGTAATGAATACGCCTAAGGAGATATTTCAGGATACCTATCATTTTATTGGGATTATTTATCTTGGTCTGACAGCTACCATTGCTTATAATATGCTTGCTTCCATACTACGCGCACTGGGGGATAGCAGAACGCCTCTTTACTTTCTTGCCCTATCCTCTGTAGTAAATATCATCCTGGATTTTTTATTTATCAAAGGCTTTTCGATGGGAGTGGAAGGTGCCGGTATTGCTACTGTAATCTCACAGGCATTGGCCTCCAGCCTGTGTTTTATCTATATGCTAAGGAAATATCCGATTTTAAGACTGAAGAAGGAAGATGCATATTTCTCAGGAGCCAGTGTGAAGAAATTAGTCGGAATGGGAGCTCCCATGGGCCTTCAGTTCTCTATCACAGCGATTGGTACTATGATTGTTCAGGTGGCTCTAAATGGCCTTGGACCAGTATACATAGCAGCCTTTACCGCTTGCGGAAAAATTCAGAATATTATTACACAGCCCTTTCCGTCTCTGGGAGCCAGTATGGCTACTTTCGTCGGGCAAAATACCGGAGCTGGGAGAATGGATAGGGTAAAAGAGGGGGTACGGGCAGATATTATCTTAACTATAATCTGTTCCGTATTTTCAATGGTATCAGTCCTGGTATTTGGCGAAGTATTAGTTAAGCTATTTGTTACTGAGAATGTCGATCTGGTAGTGAAGCAGGCGAATGTCTATTTCTTTGCGGTAGCAGGATTTTATCCGGCGTTAGGCCTTATCTTTATCTATCGAAATGCATTACAGGGGTTAGGTTATGGCCTGTTGCCTATGTTGGGCGGAATTTTTGAGTTGTTCGCAAGGGGATTGGTTATTCTGATACTTGCTAAGCCCTTCGGATATCTGGGAATCTGTATGGCTAATCCGGTTGCCTGGGTAGCAGCTTTAATACCGATTATACCAGCGTATTATTACAGGATGCATAAGTTGAAATACAATGTGAATTAAGGAAAATGAAAAACATCCTGCTATCTGATATCACAACCAAGTATATTATTTACAAATAGATGAAAAGGAATATATTGATTAACTACAATAAAACCACTTCTTAGTAAAGATATGTTTACTAAAAGGTGGTTTTATTGTTGCAGCATAATCATAAATTCAAAGAGGTATACGAAATCTTAGAGAATTTATTAATAGCTTGCCAGAGCTTTAAAACTCTATCTGAGGTATCAATACTCTATCTAAGGCATCGTTACTTTATCGGAAGCATCAATACTCTATCTCAAGGAATAGATTTTTCCTACTTCTGTGTTAAATTCTAACATAGATTTATATGGAGAAACAGAAGGAACAATATGATTTTCGCAGCTTACCTCCATTGCTTTTGCAGTTTTTATCCTGCATACGCTGTCAAGCTCAGACCTGATCAATACCTGCTTTACTTGCCCGGACATCCATTCAATATCTACAGTAAAGCCGCCCTTAGCCTTTAAGCCTTTTACAGAGCCGTTGCTCCACTCCTTTGGTAATGCCGGTAAAATATTAATGCAGCCTTCATGACTTTGTAATAACATCTCAGCAATTCCGGCCGTTCCTCCTAAGTTGGCATCAATCTGAAAGATACCGTCCGGATATATCTTACCGAGCAAGGAAGGTGTAACCAGCTTTGTAATAAGCAGATTAAGCGCTTTTATGCTATTCGTTGAATCATAAAGTCTGGCCCAAAGATTGATACGCCATGCAAGCCCCCAGCCCTGAAGAACAAAATCCCGAAAACCTAAAGAGATACTTGACGCTTTTGCAAGCTTTGGTGTACTGTCCGGTGTAATCTGCCATCCTGGATACAGACCGTATAGGAAGGAGCAATGTGAGTCCTTGAGATTTGGATCATCCCAGTCTTCAAACCACTCCTGTAATTGCCCTAACCGACCTATCTTGTAGGGTAACAGCTTATCATATGCAGCTTTCAGCTGGTTTGCAAAGGGTTCATCTATACCAAGCAGGGAACAGGCTTTCATAACATTACTGAATAATTCTTTCGTTAAAGCTGTATCCATCGTAGTTCCAAAGCTAACAGCTGCCTCCTGTCCAGCCACTGTTTTAAAAGTACGTTCCGGTGAGGTTCCAGGGGATATACCAAGATATCCGCTGTTATTCTCGATCAGAGAATCCAGTAAAAACTGTGCACACTCCTTCATGATAGGATATGCAGTTCGCTCAAGATAGCTCCGGTCAAGTGTATACTCATAATGAAGCCAGAGATGCTGACACAGCCAAGAACCGCTCATCAACCAGTTGGCCCAGGAGGGATTACCGTTGTTACCGCCCACAGGGCTTGTTGCGTTCCAGATGTCCCCGTTAGTTGCGGTCGCCCATCCTGTCGCACCGTAATATGCTTTTGCTGTTTTTCTTCCGTTAATACGAAGCTGGTCAATATAATCTATGAATACCGTATGGCATTCCGGTAAATTACATACCTCAGCAAGCCAGTAATTCATCTGTGAATTGATATTAAGCGTCCAGTTACTGCTCCACGGCGGCCTGACCTCATCACTCCAGATCCCCTGCAGATTAGCAGGAAGGTTACCAGGACGCGAGCTGGAGATCAGAAGGTAGCGTCCAAAATTGAAAAACAGAGAATAAAGGCCTAAGTCAGTTTCCCCATTCCGTAATTTTGCAAGACGCTGATCTGTCGGAAGAGAAGAATTCTCATTGGTATCCAGATGCAGTGCTACCCTGTCAAACAATTCCTGAAAATCCTCCAGATGGGCCTTTTTCAATGCGTCATATTTTTTGACTGTTACTTTTGAAAGAGTATCCATACATAAAGCAGCTGTATCTTTTCCTTCCAGGCTGGGACTTTTATCAAAGCCGTTAAAGCTGGTAGCAGCAGTAAGTAACAGAACCGCACTGTTTGATGCTTCTATATGCAGTCCGGCATTATCCGTCCAGACCCTTCCTCCATCAGCAATTGCCTTAAGGTGTGCTTCATAACTCATACCCTTTATATCATCGTAAACAATTGCATCAGGTATTTCGCCCATGTAATTTGGTTTTACATGGCTGGGAGCATTCCCTTTCAGTATAGCACCATTATTTTCTGAAGGCAGCATGGAATATCGAAGCATGCTGTCCATCGTTACATCAAAGGTCACTCCTGCCGCTTCATTACAAGAGATACGGATTACCATAACATTATCAGGCTGACTGCAGAAATATTCCCTGATATACTTGCGATTGCCCACGCTGTAGCTGACCTTCGCAACCGCATCGTCAAGCATCAGCTCCCTGCAGTAATCGTCAGCAGAAGTATCATGGTTAAAATGAAGCCGTAAATTACCAAGCGGCATATAAGATTCATTAAAAGGTCCCTGCATCTTTTGTGCAACCTTATCCGCTTCTTCATACCTGCCTTCAAAAATTAACTTCTGTACCTCAGGTAAGTATTCTGACCATTGTGGATTATTTGTTTCCTTCGGTTCTCCAGACCAAAGAGTCTCTTCGTTCAGCTTAATCAACTCTTCATTGATACCGCCGAAAATAAGACCGCCCAAGCGACCATTTCCGATAGGCAGGGCAGTAATCCAATCGGATTGTTCTCCAAGGTGCCCGCTTGGATTCACTTTACTGGGATTATCAGGAGGACCCTCTATAAAATTCCTGGCAGGCTCTTTCAGCCATATCCGTAAGCTTCCATTCCTGTAAGCCTCTGCAGAGTTCTTCATATGCTTCTGATGATACGGTGCATCCATAAATTTACCTCATAACTTTCCAGACCAAATTCCAATGGATCTCACTTTGGAATTATTGGCTCTTTCAAAATTCTTTTCGCACAAACTAACATTCCGCCGTTCTTCGGTGGCACAAAACCTGAAAGAAATTCAGAATGAATTTCCTATGGAATTCATTCTGGAGTTCTTTCCAAGAATTTTGGCTCTTTCAAAATTCTTTTCGCACTACTTTGTTTAATAGATCTCTATTTCTTTTATATCTAACGGAATTTCCGGGAAAGCTACTTTCACACAGCGATACTCAGTACCAGCTAAATCGAGAGATAACACCTGATGATTACTGTTGATGCAGGAGGCAGCCAGAAGCTTATAATCCGTTCCGTCTGCAGATGCGCTTATTTCAACCGGATTACCGTTTCCGCCGGCAAAGCTTATAATTATTTGATTAACAGCCTTAAGGCCCTCCAAGTCCTGTCTGATCCATTCGCCCGGTTCTGTAGTCGCTGCGCGCCAGAAGGTATGCATATTTTCATCGTTAATGAACCGTGGTGAGAAGCCTTCCGCGAAGCTGCTGCAGAATACGGGTCGGTTTTTTGCAATATTAACCCTTGTATCATCATCCTTCGGTATTAATATAGAAGGGGATGACGGCTGAAGATTAATTTTCTGATCCTTCCATTCCTCGGCTCCTATGGCAGTAATAGTGATTTCATCACTGATTAATCCCTCCGCCTTTGCAGTGACAATAATCTCACCCGAATACAGAGCTCTAAGCTCAATTGCTCCCAGCCCCTCTATCAGGTTTTCCTTTTCAGGGGATAATTCAATGGTTCTTCCGGTTGGGAAGATACCTCCGCCTTTTATCACCTCCAGGGTAACGGGCATGGAGTTGCTGATACGGTTTCCGCTCCTATCAGTTACGGATACGATTAGCTGGGTATCCTCAGTGCCATCCGTCTTAATCCTGCTTCTGTCCGCGGACAGCTTTAAGGCATAAGGAACACCTTCCTTCACCGGTCTTGGTGGTGCAATTCCTAATAATTCATTGCGGTACCAGTACCAGCTCTGAAGCGGTAAGCGGTAATAATCAATAAAACCCATATGTCCCATCCTGTCGGCAATACTGCCGTGATGGAAAGCACACCAGAGGGCTTTGCCGCAGCGCCAGGGATAATTTTTCTCCACACCGTCGGTGAAGCTTGGGATGTATTCTCCCGGACGGTCAGAGATTTTACTGCCGTATTCGGAAACAAAGCTTGGGAATCCTGGATCAATATAGATGGACGCACCATCGCCATTATAGCCGGCAAGATCGCCAAGAAGATCAAAACCTTCCCGCTGCGCGCCTCCGGAGGCAGCAGGGCGGGTAGGATCGCATTCGTGGGATACGGTTACCAGACGTTTGATTAAAATGCGTGCTTTATCGAGTACCTCCTTATGGGAAAAGAACACTTCATTACTCATACTCCATACAATAATGCTGGGATGATTACGGTTGGTCCGGATCATTTCCTTAAGCGTTCTTATGCAGCTTTCTTCGAATTCCTTTTCGTCCTCGGCATGAATGGGGTAAGCACTGCTGTTCCAATAACCGTCCCCTTTGCAGCCGCCGATGCCCCAGAAGCATAACTCAGACCAGAAGAGCATTCCCTGCCTGTCACATTCCTCTGCAAATACAGTATGATGCGGATAATGGGAGCCTCGGATAAAATTCATTCCACAATCCTTTATCAACTTAACATCTCTGTATATTCCTGCATGGGTAACTGCATCACCCCAGCCGGCATGATCCTGATGGACATTGGCTCCCAGAATATCATAATGCTTTCCGTTCAGGAAAAATCCTTCCCTGGAGGTAAAAGAGAACCAACGGATTCCAAATACGGTCTCATATTCATCGTATAACTGATCACCGACAAATACCCGGCTTTTTAAAACATACAGCTTCGGATTATCAGGATGCCACAGCATAGGATGAGTTATATACTGGCGCTGGGTAATCTCGGCAATTTGATGTGGCGATAAGGTTTGTCTGGCAGATACAGTGAAAATATCGTTACCTTCAAACTCTACAGTGGAAGTAAGAAGACATTCTGTCTCAAGGTCCGTATCATTTTCAATCTCGGAGGATATAAGTATTTTAGCTATATCCTCGAAAACGTCCGGTGTCTGAACAAAGGTACCGTACCAGGAGATATGTATGGGCTCTGTGATGATTAAGCTGACATCACGATAGATTCCGCCATTGAATACATGTTCTCCGGCTCTTGGAGCCAGTCTGGGATTCCAGTGATTATTTACTCTGACAAAAAGCTGATTATCTCCCTCCTTCACCAGATGGGAGATATCAACGGTGAAAGCGGTATAACCGCCCAGGTGGCTGCCGGCAAGAGCTTCATTTAAGTAGATTTCAGCCTCCTGGAATACACCCTGGAATTCAAGAGTAAGTCTTTTTCCAAGCCACTCCTTTTTCATATCCAGTGTCTTGCGGTAACAGCCATAACCGACATAAAAATGATTTTCCATAAAATACGGAATACCGAAGGAGTGGGGCAGCCCTACATGATACCAGTCCGAATCGTCAAAAGCAAAGGATTTTGCTATATTTAAGTCTCCATACATAAAGGTCCAGTTGTCATTTTGCAATATTTGAATTCTAGGTTTAATTTGCGTTAACATGATATCCTCCATATTCACCTATTAATAGATATTGTAACTCTCTAATTTCCCATTGCTCCACTTGATATCAACGGATTTACCGTTTTTTATCCTAAGTCCTTTGACATATCCGCTATCAAACTCCTTAGGTAAAGCAGGTAATATCTTTACCTCGCCGTTCCTGTCCTGTACCAGCATATTTGCAATACCTGCCGTTCCGCCGAAATTAGCATCGATCTGAAACGGCGGATGATCGCCCCACAGGTTCTTATGAGTAGCATGTGTCAGTAAGGATTTTAAGTATTTGTAAGCATTATCACGATCTTCAAGAATCGCAAAAACATTAATGATCCAGGCACAGCTCCAACCAGTGTATCCGCCGCCGTTCTTAAGACGTTCCGTTAAGGATATGCGGCAGGCTTCCGCTAAATCATGATTACCGGCGAAAAGCTCGGAAGGGAAAAGGCTATATAAGTGGGAGATATGTCTGTGTCCCGGTTCTACTTCTTCAAATTCCTCATGCCATTCCAGCATCTGTCCCTTGCTTCCTATTGTAAAGGGTGTAAGGAGCATCAATCTCTTTTCTATATCCTCAAGAATTTCATCCTCAAGCGCAAGAAGCGCACAGGTCTTTTTAAAGCTTATAAATACTTCTCTGACTAAAGCAAGGTCCATGGCAGAGGACATGGCTATACAGCTGGTGGAACCGTCTTTCATCCTGAATCTGTTTTCCGGTGAAGTGGAAGGACAGGTGATATAATAGCCGTCATGCTCATAGGTCCAGTCAATCAGGAATAATGCTGCTTCCCTTAGTATCGGATAGACGGTGCCCTTTAGAAAGTTATTGTCCGGATTATATTCGTAGTGCTTAAATAATTCGCTGGTCAGCCATGCGCCTCCCATTGGCCAGAAGGACCAGGTAACGCAAATTCCTTCACCCTTCTCCTGACCATAAGCCAGGCCTACGGGGTTCGTGCTGCACCAATAGTCTGCATTATGATGATGTACAAAGCCTCTGCAATTATAATGAGACTTTGCTGTTTTTTTACCTTCTTTACATATCTTCTTTAGAAAATCAAAATAAGGAGGCATACACTCCTTAAGATTACAGCTTTGTGCCAGCCAGTAATTCATCTGGGTGTTAATATTGGTAGTCCAGTTGCTGCTCCAGGGAGCTCTAAAGTCCCAGCTCCAGATACCCTGAAGATTTGCAGGCAGGCTTCCTTCTCTGGAGGAGCTGATGAGCAGATATCTGCCATATTGGAAGTAGAGGGCAAATAAGCCATTATCCTTCTCACCCTGGCGAAGTCTTTCCAGCCTTTCATCAGTAGGAATATCTATTTGTTCACCAAGATATAAATCAACCTTATCATAGATGGCCTTATAATCTTTCATGTGCATTGCTTTTATCTGGTCATAATCCATGGCTGCATCGAAATCAGATGCCTTCACTGCATGAAAGGCAAATATTACAGTGGAAGCATTGCTAATCTGTAAGGATTCATTATTTGCAGTTACCGAACCATCAGAGAAAAGGACCTTTAATTCAGCATCATACTCTATCCCCTTCTCGCCCTGAATAACCGGGTTAAGACTGTTAATATAATTAGGATCAACATGCTCAGGACATTTACCCATTATCTTAATATTGTCTCGGGTGAAAATTGTTTCGTTTTTAAACTGGGATTCGAAAGCTACGGATAGATTCATGATAGGCTTATCGCAGGTGAATTTTATAAATATGTCTTTCGAGGGATAGCTGGCAAAATACTCTCTGTTGTATCGATTGCCATCAGCTGTATATGTGATGGCTGCAATGGAATGATCTATGTCCAGAATTCTTTCATAATCAGTGATTTCTGCACTATGTTGAAAATGAAATAACAGGTTTCCCAGCGGTAAATAGGACTCGTTGTATTCACCGAGCATATGCTCGCGTATTAATTCCTCTGCCATAGGATAATTGCCATTTTGAATCAGTTCACGTGCTTTTTCCAGATACCGAAAGGCGTTAGGATTATTTTTGTCATGGTAATAGCCAGACCACAGACTGTCTTCATTTAATCCCAATTGTTCGAGGGTAGATCCTCCCCATATCATTGCTCCAAGATTGCCGTTACCAATGGGGAGTGTTTCTTCCCACTGTGTGGCGGGCTTTGTATAATATAGTTTCATATAGATTTCTCCTTCATTCATATTCGTTTGTATTCAGTTGTATATTTCCTTCGTTTATCAATATCATTTCCCTAATGGTAGTATAATTGCGATAACTGTACAATCGATGAATTGGTATAAAGGATGTCAAAAATGGTATAATAAAAATTAAGTATTTATCAGATAAAAGGTTTGTAATTATTTAAATTGCGTAATGATAGAGTGTGCTGTATAATTAAAGAATATTAACAATGTGAAACTTGGTATTTTTTAAATAGGAGAATATTATGCCATTCGAGATACCGGTAGAAGCTTTTCGAAATGATACAATATATCATCAATTTGGATCAGATTATCGTTCCAATATTTTGGGCTGTGGATTTTTAAATAAAAAAAATAATTCCTGTAAAGAAGCCAATATTGTTTTTAGTCATTATGGTGCAGTGCTGGTCTTAAGCGGTAAAGGTGTGCATGTTGATGAGGAGGGAAATGAAACCGAAGTATTTCCCGGTTGCCTGATTCAAAGAATTCCCGAAAAGCATCAGTCATTATTCATTCACCCGGATGGCAGCTGGCTGGAGTTTTTTATATGCATTAGTAAAAACATGTACGATGCCTTAATATCGATGGATTTGCTTGACAGCAGGCAGAACGTATTATATCCGGGTCTAAGCCGTGCTATCTTTGATCGCTTTAATGAATTCCTGGATTTGATGAAGCATACACATCCAACAGAGATTAATATGCTGATACCGGAAGCACTTAAGATAATTTTGATGCTGCACAGTCTTCATAAAGAAAACATCAGCAATTCAAAGGACAGAGAAATTGTTCATAAGGCCTGTTTAATCTTAACAAAGCCCTCCTCCTATGATTGCTCGATTCAGGACTTAGCCAGGGAGCTGGGGATTGGCTATGAGAAATTCCGTAAATTATTCAAAAAGCAGGTGGGAGTATCTCCGGGATGCTTTGTTATGCAGAAACGTATGGATGTTGCCAAGACCTATTTAATTGAAAAAAGTAAAAGTGTAAAAGAAATAGCTGTGGAGCTTGGATTTTCGGATGCATATGCATTTTCTAAGCAATTTCGGCAAAGCGTAGGAATATCTCCAAGTGAATTTCGACGAGTATATTGATGTAATAACTCTTTATAAGCCAGATTTCTGAGCAAGGACATAAACTATTGAAAGTGACTGATGATGAGGAGTAGGAGGAAAACAAAAATGGAGCGTGTGATAAGTTACCCGGCGCCGAAAAATGCTGTTTTGCAGAATGATTATATGGTCAAAGTAAGGCCTAACGGGGAGGAAAGCTGGATAGTTTTGCCGACTTACCGTGTTAAGGTTGATATGCATGATGTACATAATGCATCCATGGCATATTTTGATTTTGAGGGAGAAGTTGAAATTGAAATCTCAGGACCCTGGTATATTTATCAGGTGGATATCAGACCTCTTTCAAAAGAAATTAATTATAGCTGCGATACGAAGAAGGTTCATTTTACACTGAAGAGCCGGTGAATCTCTCCATTGAGCTTAATAAGGACAGAAATCATAACCTGCATCTGTTTGCCGGAAAATTGGAAGACGATAAACCGGATAAAGAAAGTGAGAATACTTTGGTTATTCAGGGAGGTATGGAGAGACTGAACAGCTTTGGAAATGAAGTAGTGAAGAAACTGGCCTCCATGCCGAAAGGAAGAACCTTGTATATTGAACCGGGGATCCATTATATAAGGGAGTCCACGATGAAGCTTCCTTCGGATACGAACGTTTATCTTGCCGGAGGATGTATTATCATTGGAGCATTTGTATGTTCCGGTGTTGAGAATGTACGTATCTATGGAAGAGGTATCGTTTATCAGGCTGATTTCCAGCGCTACGGCGGAACCAACGGAATCCGCTTGAGCAATGCATGGAATATCTTTATACGAGGCTTGACCGTTTGGGCAGATGTGGCACATCCATTGAATATCGGAACCCACGGAGACTATGAAAATAACGGAGATATTATTGAGAATATTCAGTTTGAAGATATCGATATCCTGGAGCATAATGAATATCAGGCCGGCTATCTGGGTTGCATGGCTATTAATGTTGGTGACAAGAACACAGCCAGAAATATCAGATATAAAGACATTCGAATTGAGCCGATCAAGCATGGCAAGCTTCTTGACATACAGGTAAAATGCAATACAGATTATAATCCTGCACCGGGAAAACGAATCGAAAATATTCAATTTGAAGAGATCAGGTATACTGGAAGCGGAGAAGTTACATCTGAAATTAAGGGTTTCAATCCTGAGTATATTGTTAACGAGGTAGGCTTACATAACATATTGATCAATGGAAAGAAGGTAAATTCACTTAAGGATGCAAACATTGAGGTAGGGGAGTTTGCTTATAATATAGCAATTGATTAAGAAACCTGTACTGGAATGTATTTTGTATTGAGGCTTGTCCAGATGCAGCGTACGATAAACTGCTATCTTAGCAGTACGCACAGAGGCTTCCACAGTAAATACGACATCGCCTTCAAGCTCTACAAATTGACCATGAAAGGCTAGATTTCCGTACCGAACAAAACCCAAATAATGAAAAGTCTCATACTATCTTCTGCAGTAATAATATTAATAGGCAAATAAAAATGCCGCAGCAAATTCAAGGGCTGTAGCACTTTTATTGTTAAGAAATTAGCTTGTATGTCGGTAACAAGTGCATTATCAACCATCATCCAAGGTTTTGTAATTTACATTATATTATCTGGAATTAACTTATTTATTTCAAACTGTGAATTTATTAATGTCCATAAGGGCTGATAATAAATCATAATATTCCAAATACCGGATCCAGCTAAATTATATTCTTTAATTAATTCTAACAAAGCATTAATACTTCTTGCATCAATGAACCAAATAATATGATTTGTGGATCCCCCTGGATAATTTGTACTGTATTGAAAAAAAGGAGTCTGTGATATTTCATCAAATTGTATTATAGCACCTACATCATTGGCTAATGTTATAGCTGAATTTAGAGTGAGTGAATAAGCATAATAATTTTTTAGGGTATAAGGAATTATCCAGTCGTATCCGATAAGCGGATTTCCAAATGTGATCTTCTCAGGAGGTGTTAAGGATATTACATATTCAATTAATCTTCGTATGTAGTTGATTGAACTTACGGGAGCAGGTGGGCCTTCATAGGTGCCCCAGACATCTTTTAAAAAAATTATATTATCAACTAATGGAGTAAAGCTAGAATAATCTATTTTAACAAATTGTAAGTTATCATCAATTAATTTAAAGTCTGGGTTTATTGTGATAATTAAAAGATATCCACGGCTTTTTAAAGCATCAGATACTGTGGTTAAAAAATCTATATAAACCTTTTGATTATTTTCATTTAGACCGCTCAATAAAAGATTTATCCCATAATATCCAGTGGATTGAAGAATATTTAAATAACTATTGATAAGGCGATCAAGTAATTCTTTATTAGTCATGATTGTAAAAATCAACTCTAAATTAGGTATTCCTTTAGGTGAAATAGAAGAAATCATTAGTAGCGGAACAACTCCGTAATCAATTGATAATTTTATTACTTCAGAATCATTTCCAAGGGAAGTGACAGCAAAATCTTCTGTAATTTGATAGTTAAATACGGAGATATAAGTAAGATATGGTAAAGATTTAATAAGTGTATCCTTGGCAATATGAGCATAAGTATAGCCATTTGTTGATACTTTACCATTAGTTTTATAACTAATTACTAATATTTCACCTGGATAGATATATTCCCTGCCCGATAAAAAAGAATTATTTCTCAATAATTGAATAAGCGTTACGCCGTAGAAATCAGCTATACTGGATAAGGTATCACCTTCTTGAACTATATGGACTTTTTCAGGATATGTTATTACTATAGATTGACCAGGAACTAAGTGAATTGGATTATCTATACCATTATCTTGAATTAATCTTATTGCGGTAACTCCATATTTATCAGCTATGGAATAGACGGTATCACCAGGTTGAACAACATATATGTCCATTTTTTATACCTCAGTTTATCTAATTATTTCATTATATGGTACTTATAGAAAAAAATATACTTTCAAATATAAAATAATTAGATTAAGCTGCATTCCCATGTTCATAGCCACTTTGTTTATGGGAAGCAGCCTATGACATATAGGACGTAATATGGGAGGACTTCACGGAGCAGACCTTTCGGTAACCTTAAGTAATAAAGCTGATTCCAGTCGGTCTCTGGCTCAATAATAAGTCTCTGCTTGAGCCTTATGTAAGATTCCCCCTACTTTCAATGACTAGGGTATTATTTATATCAAGTATCTCAAAAGGAGAGATGTATCTGGATTTCGTAATAATATCTGCAATTTCTTCCGGAGTTTCCGGTTGATCTTCTGCAATCCAAAAACGATATACAGATATTACGTTGTTAAAAACTATTTCTTCCGCATATTTTTGTGGAATATCAGCTTTAAAAGCTAAATTCCCTTTTGCTTCCTTTAAAGCATTCAATAGCATTTTTATAAAAATTTTTTTGATTTTTAAGATAAAGTCAAAAGTACTATAATCTTTAAATAATACGCAAACAATATTTTTCTCTGCATATAAAAGCCTGGCTGTTTCCAATGCTAAAGAATATGTGAACAGTTCACTGATTTCATCTTTCCTGGGTATTGTTTTCTCAATACCTTTCTTAAGAATTTCTTGCAGCTTATCTAATATGGTATTTTCGAGTCTTTCAAGAAGATCATATTTATCCTGATAATGAAGGTAAAAAGTACCTCTATTTATTTTTGCAGCTCTGGTTATGTCTGAAACATTAATATTAGAAAAACTTTTTTCATTCACCAATAGAATAAAGGCGTCTTTAATCTTCTGAAGTGTATTTTCTATTTTTGTATGAGCCATGTGGTAATCCTCTATGAATTCAACACTTTTTAAAAATGTGTTTATTGATAACGTATTAGTAATATATTACACTAATATTAACTTTAAATCAACATAGTGTTTATTTGATATAATAAGGAGAATCGAATATGAATTGGAGCAAGCTCTGATGCCATATATCGCAAAAAATTATTCCGTATACACAGGAAGGGAGCATACAGCTATAGCCGGATTATCTATGGGAGGGCGTGAAACCTGTAATATTGGATTGAAAAGAACCGATTTATTTGCCTATATGGGCATGTTTTCTCCTGCACCAACTTCAGATGCCGTAACTAATTTCACAGCAGTACTAAATGATGAGAGGCATATAAAATATCCACCCAAGGTGATTTGGCTTTCTGTAGGATCAGCCGATACAGTAGCCGGTGCCTCAACAGATTCTATAAAAGCAGCACTTGAAAAGGACGATGTTCAGAATTATTTTGAGGAAAATAGCGTCAACTATGTATACTATAAAATGCCAACTACAGTAAGTCACTCATCTCCGGAATGGCAAAATGGATTATACAATTTTGCTCAGATGATATTTAAATAACTAAATATCAAATTGAAGCATCTATATACTGAGTGTTTGTAAAATATCTTCATAACAAAATAATAGCAGAGTTATTACGATATTGAAAGAAAACCTGTATTCCTATTAATATAAATTTTGGAGGGTTAAAAAGTATGTTAGTTGTAAATAAAAGACCGGATAAAAAAATTACTGGAATTAATCGGATTCAAGATGCTCTTGTCTTACATTCTGAACATGGCATGATAAAGCTGGAACCCAAATCTTCTGAAATTATTCGGGTCATTTATACCCTCAAGGATAGCTTTTCTGATCAGTTGAAACCAGGGGTAATATGTAAAGATGTTTATAGTAAATGGAATTATGACGAGACAGAGAATGAGATAAGACTTCATACCTGTATGCTTACACTGCAGGTGAATAAAGCAACTGCATCGATAAAGTATTATGACAGGAACGGAAAACTGCTTCTTAAGGAGAGGGATTATGAAAGTAAAAATCTTGAGGAATTTGCTTCCTTTAAGACAGTTGCAGATGAAAATTCCAAGATTGTGCGGGTTGCTACCCCTGATGGTATTAAGGAAGTGGTGAAGGATGCTGCGAAGGTTTTTGATCAGAAGCTTTATAAAACCAGGCTATTCTTAGATTGGCAGGAGAAAGAAGCACTTTACGGACTTGGACAGCAGGAGGAAGGATATCTAAATTTACGTAATACGACTGCTTTATTGCATCAGGCGAATAAAAAGATTGCAATTCCTCTATTGGTATCCAGTCTAGGTTATGGTATCTTGGTGGACACCTATAGTCCGATGATTTTTAATGATAATAATTATGGCTCCTATCTCTATACAGAAGCAGATTATGAGATGGATTTCTACTTTATCAACGGCAACAACCTGGATGGAGTGATTCATGGGTACCGTTATCTGACAGGCAAAGCAGTTATGCTACCCAAGTGGGCTTTCGGCTTTATTCAATCCCAGGAGAGATATGAAACAGCTGAGGAAATTAATGACGTTGTGAAGGAATACAGACAAAGAAATATCGGACTTGATTGTATTGTATTGGACTGGTGCTCCTGGGAAGGGGACCTGTGGGGACAAAAGACCTTTGATAAAGTCAGATTTGCAGACCCTAACGCTATGATGGATGAACTTCATGAGAACCATGCGAATCTGATGGTATCCATCTGGCCGAATATGAGCAAGGACTGTGATAATTATAAGGAATTTGAGGAAAAGAAGCTTTTATTGCAAGCGAGCAGTATCTATGATCCATACAAAGAAGAAGGTAGGAAACTTTACTGGAAGCAAGCAAAGGAAGGCTTGTTTAATCATGGTATTGATGCTTGGTGGTGCGATTCCAGTGAACCCTTTACTCCGGAATGGAATCATCTCAATGCACCGGAACCGATTACTATGTACCATGAGTTTTATGACACCTGCAGACAGTATATTCCAGCACAGTTTACCAATTCTTACGGATTATATCATGCGAGGACGATGTATGAAGGGCAGCGTGAGGTGACAAGTGAAAAACGAGTGGTTAACCTAACCCGTAATGGATATATAGGGCAGCAAAGATATGGAGCAATCTTGTGGTCTGGTGATATATCTGCGAATTGGACAACGATGAAAAGGCAGATTGCAGCGGGTCTTAATTTCTGTGTCAGTGGTATTCCTTACTGGACTCTGGACATTGGAGCCTTTTTCGTGAAAAGAGGAATACAGTGGTTCTGGGACGGAGAATATGATAAGGGTTATGACGATCTTGGATACCGGGAGCTATTTACCAGGTGGTTCCAGTATGGATGCTTTTTACCAATTTTCAGAAGTCACGGAACTGATTTTAGAAGAGAATTAAAGTATTTTGGTGAGCAAGGAGAACCCTTCTATGATGCACTTATAAAAGTAAATCACTTAAGATATCAATTGATGCCATATATCTACTCCATAGCAGCAAGAGTATGGAAGGATGATTATACCATGCTCAGAATGTTGGCCTTTGATTTTGCAGAAGATTCTAAAGCCAGAGAGATAGATGACCAATTCTTATTTGGTAATAGCCTTATGGTATGTCCGGTAACTACGCCGATGTATTATGAGAAGGATTCACAGTCAATGGAGGGAATTTCTAAATCTAGGGAAGTATATCTTCCGAAGGGAACCGACTGGTATGATTTCTGGACAAATCAGTACTACGAAGGGGGACAGACTATAATTGCTGAGGCTCCGATTGATATTATCCCTCTTTATGTGAAAGCTGGTAGTATTCTACCTATGACCCAGTTCAAGAATTATGTGGAGGAGATACCGGAAGCACCGATTGAGGTTCGTGTCTATGCCGGTAAGGATTCTGAATTTGAATTATATGAGGATGAAGGAAACAGCTACCGTTATGAAGAAGGAGCATATGCCATAACAAAATTAGTATGGTCGGAAAAGAATCAGAAGCTTCATATTAATGAGCCAATAGGAAAATATCGGGGAATGATTAAAGACAGAGAGTATAAGCTTCAGGTTATTAAACACGATTAAGCCATGGTTATCCGGATGTTTTAAGTTTAAAAAGTTGTCTTTATGCAATTTTTAATTGTATTATGAATATGTTGCAAAAAAGTTTTTATTAAGGATACAAAGGAATAGGAGGAAAAGTGTAATGAAAATAATCGAGCTTTGTAACATGTTAGAGATACAAAGTGAAGTTCAGGAGAAGTTAATAGAGTGTGAGAAACATATAGATTTTAAGGGTATGGAACAGGAGATAGAGCAAATGAAGCACCCAGAATGTTGGGAGGGTGCGCTCGAGCGCTTGAAATGTTTGTTAAGATCTGATGAGGATGGAATGAAAATTTTAACTTGCCAGTTACGATGTGCATGTGATACTTATGCTAGGTACGAGGAGCTTGGTATATCGAAAGAAATATTTATTGCTACTATGAAGTTTTTCCCGAGATTTCTACAGGATCATAAAGATAGACATGGTAGTTATCGTTATGTCTGGGCGTGGTGGGCAGTTCGTCAGATTTCTATGGTGGAATATCGAATTGGAGAGCTTGAATATGAAATGAGAATGGAAAACGATCGACATTTGATTGATATTCATATTCCGGCGGATGCTGATATGACAATAGGCAAGCTACGCAATTCCTATCTAGAAGCATTAGATTTTTTTAAGAAGTATTATCCGGATTTTATAGGAGCTGATATGGTTTGCAGTTCATGGTTACTTGCACCATCATTAAAGAATGTTTTACCTGAAAGCTCTAAAATTATGCAATTCCAGAAAGCGTTTGATATTGGGCATATGGATGTGGATAGTTTAGGTTTTATGGATTGGATATATGGAAGCAAAGATATTCCCCTAGAGGAATTGCCAGAAGATACTTCCTTACAAAGAAAGCTTAAGCCCTACTTGCGAAATAACGGTAAGATAGAGTGGGCTTCTGGAAAGCTGATTTCTAATCCTTTTTATGAGGTATAAAATACTGTAAAAAATTAGCTGAAAATTCGCATATATAAAGGTGCCTCTGCAAGTTGAAAATTCAATATTATTTGACAGTTAAAAAGCATGAAACCTTCGTTTTTGGTATAATTGAATTGTTAACGGAGCGTGTGATAAGTTACCAGACGCCTAAAAATGCTGTTTTGTAGAATGATTATAGTATGAATTAGTAACGATTTGCTAATTGCTGCTAATAAATATAATAACGAAGGAATGTGGGTGTTGCAGACTAACGGATACGTTAGTCTGCAACACCCACATTGTATATATTACGATTATCATGATGAAATACCGTAATGGGAAATGTATTAACACAATAAAGCATTATAGAGACTCAATGACTGCAGCGTGTACCAATTTTGACATTAATAATACCGTTTCTTCAATTGAATATTCTATTTTATTACAATATCATTATTATGCAAATTTTATAAATGCTTAATGTTTTAATTACATTAAAGTAATACAGCTTTATATTAATGAATTAGTTTAAAAGATTCCAACACCATTTATAGAGAGGAGTAAAAGAACATATTATTGTTCTTTCAAATTCAATATGCAGTTTAACTATAACAAATTAAAAAATCCCACCTATTTTGAGGAAAACAGAAGGAAGGCGCATTCAGATCATAAATTCTATGCCTCCTTATCAGAAGCTGCTGCTAAAAAGTCCAGCTTTATCTATTCCCTTAACGGAATATGGAAATTTGCCTATGCTAAAAATCTGGAGTTAGCAGTGAAAGGATTTGAGAAAGCCGAATACAATTGTAAAAACTGGGATGATATTAAAGTTCCCGCCCATATTCAGATGGAAGGCTATGATATCCCTCAATATGTGAATATTCAATATCCCTGGGATGGTCATGAGGATATACAACCGGGTGAAATTCCGACGGAATTTAATCCCGTCGCAAGCTATGTGAAATATTTTAAAATCCCTTCCCATTTGCTTGGAAAACGTCTTTTTATTTCCTTCCAGGGTGTTGAAAGCGGCTTTGCGCTTTGGCTGAATGGAACCTATATCGGTTACAGCGAAGATACCTTTACTCCCTCGGAATTTGAATTAACGGATTACCTGACAGAAGGAGAAAATAAGCTGGCTGTTCAGGTCTTCAAGTGGACCAGCAGCAGTTGGCTGGAGGATCAGGATTTCTTCCGGTTTTCCGGGATTTTCCGCGATGTATATCTGTATGGCATTCCGGATATTCATGTCTATGATATGACAGTTCAAACCCTTCTGGACGATAATTATCAGAATGCGGATCTGGTCATTGATCTTGATTTTATAAGCAATTTAGATGGAAAAGCAGAAATATCCTTAAGCAAAGAAGGAAGGGTTCTTCTTAAGCAAACTGAAACCGTTGTGAAAGAAATGAAGCTTCAGATTCCAGTGAAATCACCTGAATTATGGAGTGCGGAATGTCCGAATTTATACGAGCTTTCCATTGCACTTATGGATACTACAGCAAAGGTGCAGGAGGTTGTCACTCAAAAGGTAGGCTTCCGACGCTTTGAACTAAAGAATGCCATGATGCATCTCAATGGGAAGCGGATTGTATTTAAAGGCGTCAACCGTCATGAATTCAGCTGCAAAACAGGCAGAGTGGTATCCCAGGAGGAAACGCTGCAGGATATTATTACCATGAAAAGGAACAATATTAATGCCATTCGTACCAGTCATTATCCGAACAGCTCCAAATTATATGAATTATGCGATGAGTATGGCCTGTATATGATTGATGAGACAAATCTGGAGACTCATGGTATCTGGCAGTCTGTCATGAGCGGGAAAACATCCTTAGATAACGCTGTTCCCGGAGATAATCCGGACTGGCTGGAGGTCGTTCTAGACCGAGTTAATTCCATCTATCAGCGGGATAAAAATCATCCGGCGATATTGATCTGGTCCTGTGGAAATGAATCCTTCGGCGGTAAGAATATATATGAAATGTCAAAAAAGTTCCATTCCATGGATAAGACCAGACTGGTTCATTATGAAGGTGTCGCACATGACCGCAGATATCCTGATACCAGCGATATCGAAAGCCAGATGTATACTTCTGTTATAGGGATTCAAAAATTCCTTTCAGAAAACAGTAGTAAACCATTCATCTGCTGTGAATATACCCACGCGATGGGAAATTCCTGCGGTGCAATGCATAAATACACGGATTTAACCGATACGCAACCTCTGTACCAGGGAGGCTTTATCTGGGATTATATCGATCAAAGTATTCTGAAAAGAGATCGCTACGGAAAGGAGTTCCAGGCATATGGCGGTGATTTTGGGGATCGTCCAAGCGATTATAATTTCAGCGGCAATGGAATTGTCTATGGCGACAGAACACCATCTCCGAAGATGCAGGAGGTGAAATATAACTACCAGAATATCAGTCTCAAGGTTGATAAAACGAAGGTACATATTAAGAATAAGCATTTATTTATCAACACATCGGAGTATGATTGTGTGGTGGTTGTCCTGCGAAATGGACAAATGCTGACCAAAAAGACTTTAGAAACCAGTGTTGAGCCACTATCTGAGGCTTCCTATGATCTGCCGGTTACGGAATACACGGATCCCGGTGAATATGCAGTCACAGTGTCGTTTTTGTTAAAAGAAGATACCATATGGGCCTTGAAGGGACATGAAATAGCCTTTGGACAGGGAATCTATCAGGTAGAAGCTTTGCCCGTTCAGTGCCTGGGTGAAATAAAGGTAACAAACGGTTTATTTAGTATCGGGGTGAAGGGAGATTGTTTTGAAGCCTTGTTCTCAAAGCAGGGCGGACTGACCTCCTATCGGTTTGGAGGAAAAGAAATGCTGGAGGATATACCGAAGCCGAATTTCTGGAGAGCTCCTACGGATAATGACAATGGGAATAAAATGATGTTTCGTTACAGTCAATGGAAGCTTGCAAGTCTTTATCAGCAGATGCAGGATCCCAAGGGAGAAGCAGCCGGAGAAAATCCCAGACTCGAGGTAACGAATCATACGGCAACGATTGCTTATACTTATTATTTATGTACTCAGCCCGGCAGCCAATGTGAATTAAAATATCGGGTCGACAGCGATGGCACGATTGATATCACTCTCTCCTATGATCCTGTAGCAGAATTAAAGGATATGCCCGAATTTGGCGTAATAATCAAAATGAATGCGGACTATGATAATCTCGAATGGTATGGCAATGGACCTGAGGAAAATTACTGCGACCGCAATAAGGGAGCACGTCTGGGAATATTCCGTAATAAAGTAAAGGATAACCTGGCAAAATATCTGGTTCCCCAGGAGTGCGGCAATAAAACCGGCGTAAGATATGCAGAAATAACAGACAGTAAGGGAAGAGGTTTGAGATTAGAGGGAGATGGAATGGAATTTTCAGCATTACCCTACACGCCTCACGAATTGGAGAATGCAAAACATCCCTATG
Organism: Mobilitalea sp.; assembly: GCA_035564175.1. Classification (GTDB taxonomy): domain Bacteria; phylum Bacillota; class Clostridia; order Lachnospirales; family Lachnospiraceae; genus Mobilitalea. The sequence continues at coordinate 1,625 of DATMUM010000063.1, read as the reverse complement.
AGCTGCCTGAGATTCATTCTACCGTAATACGTGCATCGAAAATGCAGATGGGAATAGCAGGAGATGACAGCTGGGGAGCAAGAACCCATGAGGAATATTTATTGGATGTCTCGAAAAAACTGGAATTTACCTTCCGTTTGAAAGGGATAGAATAAAGGCATACTTAGGAATTAAGCACCGGCAGGGTAAACTCCTGCTTCATGTATGATCATGTCCCCGCCTTCCTTAGGAGTACGGGGATCTTGCTATGGAATTATTCGTCAATTCCCTGCAATGATAAATCATTGTCGTTTCATGAAATAGTTGATTTAGAATCAAAAGTCTGATTAAGCTATAGAGATGAATATGTATGCATATACATTCATCTGGACTTGCCTTACCATCCAATAATTGCCTGAAAAGAAGGTCATCATTAGATGCCGGTCTGCGCCATCTGAATACAATACACACATATTCATCATAAAAGTATCACGAAGACTTTTGACTCTCGAATCATTTAAAAAGGGTCATTTAAGAAGATACCTTCGAAATATGTAAATTTTTTAAATTTATACTGGATAATCAAACCAGTTTGTAGTATATTAGGAAATGTGGGTGAACATCAGTACGTATATTTGATGTAAAAGTACTGACAGGATCATATTGACAATGCAATAACAGGCTGATTACTGGGGGGATCGATTTGGACAAAATGAATGAAATACCTGCAGGAGTGCGCAAATTCCTGGTGGGATATCATGTAAAGAAAGAAGACATACTGGCATATGCCCAGACAGATATGACTCTGGAGGGTGAATTCGCCAGAGGATATGTGGTATTAGAGAAGAAAAGATTAATTGTAATTACCTCTGAACCAGATAGTACTGAAGTATATCAATTTAAGGGGGTCGGAAGCATACACGAGGCTCATGCTCAGAAGGAGAAGTCTTGGGATGCCAGATTTCTGACCTTTGAGGAAGTGGTACAATTGGAGGTACTTCGGACTGTCTGCGGAGGTATCTTATATTCAACCTCAAAGAAGGATCAGACGGAAGAGGTGCCGGATATCCAGTTGGCCGCCTTTACCAATATGAAGATCGGCGAGGTCCTTCGTGTGGTTAAGCTTTTCCAGGTACTTAAGGAAAAGGGAGAACTAACGGAGGAGGATCTGAAACGAGAGGAGACCGAAGAGTATTGTCCGAAATGTGGCGCCATGTATCCGGATAAGGAGCGTAAAATCTGTCCGAAATGCATGAATCACGGTTCCGTATTCGTCCGCTCCCTGGCTTATTTTAAGCCGTATGCAGGGAAGCTTGCGATTATGGTTTTATGCTATATAGTGACAGCTGGCCTTAATCTGGTTTGGCCTTATCTGACAGGAACCATATTATATGACCGAATTCTTGCGAAGGATGAAACCTTTCTAAAGTTCATCGGACATCCCGGAATGAAATTCGTCGCGGTACTCGGAGTGGTTATTCTTGTCATGTTTCTGACGAAGATTACAATTCAGGCAGTCGGTATACTTCAGGGTGTTCTGACAGCCAAGATTGTGCCAAACGTGGTCAAGGAGATGAAATCCCAGGTGTTTAGGTCCATGGGGCGTCTCTCCATCGGCTTTTATAACAGCCGTCAGACCGGAAGCC
>DATMUM010000062.1:0-13706 GCA_035564175.1 Mobilitalea sp. | reverse complement strand
TTTTATCTCAGAAGCCCCGACCTGAGCGGGATAAGACTCAAGGATAGTTCCGTTATAAGTAATCTCAAGAATATCACCTGGCTTCAGCTCCTGTAAGGTAATTTCTGCGCCTTTTTGATCTGTAATCTTAGCATCTGTTGTGTTAACAGACATTTTATCGGAAGATTTATATTCCGGGCTGTCCTTGTCCGGTGCTATGAATAGTGAATCTCCGGCACTTATGACCTCAGCTTGAAATACAGATTGGCTAGCAGCTGTGGAATCCGTTTCATTCTCGGATGTATTGATGTTGTTAATGTTATCATTTCCTTGAGTGTCTGGTTGAATATTATCCTTGGTACCGCAGCCGCCTGCGATACTTAAAATAATCAAGATCATAATAACTAATTTTAATTTTTTCATATAAATCTCCAATCCGTCGAAACTCCGTGAATTTGGGTGTCAGCACAATATATGCTATGTGAATTGTAAACAATTCACTTTGTGAAAAATCAAGATTTTTCACATTAACCTCCTTACTTTATATAATAGACGATTGTGGATTTCGTCAGGTTCCATATTACTTATAGCGAAAGAAAAGACCATCCAAGAATATGGATAGCCTTGTCATCTTATAATAATACCAATAAAATTGTGAACCAGATAATATCATTGTGAACTACTTATTTGCGTTACCGAATGCAGATTGATTATTATTCGGGCTCGATCTTTTTTCGATATCCGGAAATCTCCTCTCTATCGCTGCTAAAGATATCTCTATATCCTCATATACCTCATCCGGAGTATAACAACCGCAGGTCACCATATCACAATCTCTGATTGTATTCCATACAAAATTTAAGCCTACATAGGGTGTTACTCTTCCTGCTGCCATAGGCTTGATCGTCATAACGGGTTTCTTTGCATTGTGGATGATTGAACTAATCGTCTCAATCTCAACCTGCATCAGGAACCCAAGACAATTATAGATCTGTATATAGGTCTCAACATCATATCCATTTGCATCACTATAGGTAATCAATTCCGGCATATGGGCAGATAATCCCGGAATCATGCCCGCATTACGTATCATGCCGGTATAATCCCCCAGACGGTCAATAATACCTTTATTCTTATTAACCAGCTGTTCCACGCAGGAATGGTGCAGAAGGCAGAAGGTTGCCCCGGTCTGAGCACTTTTTTTAATAGCAGCCTCAGCTTCCTTTCTTCCTTGTGACGAATCATCCACATTAATAATCGGAGTGTCAATCAGAATCAATTTCTTTCCCGTCTTTTCCTGAGCTAACCTGATGGCATCCATCATCAGCGGTGTCTGACTGATTGGTGCCATCAGCGTATCAACCCCATATTGTTGAAACACTTCCAGCATACCTACAATCTGCTCACTTGAGTTGTGATATTCTTTGATTCTGTCATCAGCTGCTTTTCCTCTGTGACTCCAACCCAGCATCCAGTTCGTTCCGATAATCATTCTGGATAAAGAAACACCCGCCACTTCCGTTCTTGGAAACATCTTCATGCTTGTACCCCCCTAATTCATTCATTTTTTCATTCATCTTACTTACCCTAATTATAACACTGCTGGAATAATTTACAATTTGATTTATAGCCTTATTCATTGCTAGATATATGTAATTACCAATAAATGTATAGATATATGTGAATACCAATAAATGTAACTTAAATTGATTTATTAAAGATCCGGTTTTCTTCTTTATAATTATGCCTAATTGTTATAGCATCCGATAGTTCATAATGATATTTTATCTATACACCTACATGAATTCACATACTATGATTCATACTTCCTTAGCTTCATTATCAGAGACAAACTATAGTAATATATCTATGAGTAAAAGTTAAATCGGAGTATCAGAATAAGCTCTGGAATATACTGAATCGCCAGGCTGCATATCATAGGAATACTTACAAACTACAAATTAGAAATTATATTAACAATATAGCATGGAGAGGTTATCCGCCAAGATGCAGATAACCTCTCCATATTACTTCTGTTATTTATTTCTGTTATTTATTTCTGTTATTTATTACTGTTATTAATTCTCTTATTTATTTCTCTTATTTCTATTATCTATTTCTATTATCTATTTCTATTATCCATTTCTATTATCTATTTCACTTATCTATTTCACTTATCTATTTCACTTATCTATTACATCACAACCAAGACTTCATTCTCATCCTTAAGGATCATTTCAGGAATGTAGTTCTTATCCTGCTTAATACCATTTACATAGAATTCTTTAAAGCCGCCTTCTGCACCATCCGGATTCTGAACCTTGATGTTAAGCTTCTTACCACGGAAAGTCTTATCAATAGAAAATTCTTTCCATACGCTCGGGATACTAGGTGCAACAGTAAGGCCATTGAGATCCGGTCTCATACCGAGGATACCTTCCACGCAGCCAACCATAACCGTTGATGCGGTACCTGTTAACCAGTGGGTATGCGATCTACCCTCAAACGGGCTGTCGGTAGCCTCTGTAAACTGGCCGTGAGCGTAAGGCTCAAGCACACGGATCTCTGCATGATCATTCTGTGTAGCCGGGCTGGATTCCGTAAAGTACTCATAAGCACGGTTACCATGTCCCATTAATGCTTCAGCAAGGATAATCCATCCCTGAGGCTGTGAGAAGATACCGCCGTTTTCCTTAGTGGAAGGATTGAAGAGAATTGCAAGTGCGCCTTCAAATGCATGATCTACGTAGGAAGGAGCCATTAATCTTACGCCGTAAGGAGTATTTAACTCTCTGTGAACGCTCTCGAGAGCCTTCTCTGCCTGGTCCTTGGAAGCAAGGCCGCTGATAACAGCCCAGGACTGAGGATTTAACCACATATTAGCTTCCGGATCCCTCTTGGAGCCGATAACCTGACCATCCTCCTTGAAACCGCGGATGAAACGGTCGCCTTCCCAACAATTATCATTGATGGTTTCCTTTAATTCATTCTGAACCTGATCCAAATAAGCTAAATATTCTTTGTCATTTCTATCAATAGCAATATTGCGGATTACGGACATTGCGTAGTATAACTGCATTGCCACGAATACAGATTCACCCTTCTTACCAAGTCTTAAGCAGTCATTCCAATCTGCATGAAGACCTGCGGGCATCTTATGAACGCTAAGACGCTCCATGGAGAATTGGATTGCTCTCTTTAAGTGATCGTATACATCACCCTGGTCCTTGTTCGCATAAGGGATTACTTCGTCTAAGAACTTCTTATCACCGGTCTCAGCCATATACTTGTAAACAGTCGGGTACAGCCATAATGCATCGTCTGCACGATATGCGGGATGTCCTGTTGCCTGTACATAGGATGCATCATCCGGAGTATCCTCATGTCCTGCGTTATGATTGAACTTAACCAACGGAAGACCGCCGCCGTTATCTACCTGTGCAGATAACATGAAAATAATCTTCTCCTTTGCCATTGCGGGATCCAGATGGATAATACCCTGAATATCCTGAACGGTATCACGGTAACCATAACCGTTTCTTAAGCCTGCATAGATAAAGGATGCTGCTCTGGACCAGATGAAGGTAATGAAGCACTGGTAAGCATTCCAGGTGTTTAACATGGCATTGAACTTCTCATCCGGTGTGTGAACCTGGAAGTTCGCTAATTTCCCATGCCAGTAGCTCTTTAATTCCTTTAATTCTTTCTCAACTACGCCAAGATTATCATAATAATCAAGCATTTGCCTGGATTCTTTATCGTTCTTTTGTCCCAGAATGAATACGAATTCCTTGCTTTCGCCGGGCTGTAAGGTCATTTTGGTATGAAGGGCACCACAGCCGTTGGAGTTGTAGTTCAATACGTTATCGCATTCACCCTTCTCCACTGCAATCGGGTTGCCGTAGCTTCTGTAGCTTCCGATAAAATGGGATTTGTCACCATTATAGGATGCAACCGGTGCACCTGCAAGGCCGAAGAAACGCTCTCTTCCATTGGAGCCTTCTGCGTTCTTATAATGATTTTCATTAATCATCTGCAGAATCTTGTTGCCCTTAAAATAGGTCTTGGTAATGAACAGGGTGTACTGTAAGTTAACCTGATCATTTTCATAATTACTCTCGTTGGTGAACTCAACAAAGCCAAAAGCAGAAAGGTTACGGGGCTTATCGCTGGTATTCTTAACCTTAACCTTCCATACCTCGTGAGTCTTGTTCAAGGGTACATAGTAAAGTACTTCAGACTCAATTCCTGTGTACTGTGCCTTGATTGTCGTATAGGCAGTACCATGGTGACACTGGCTCTGATATTCATCCAGTGATTTGCCTACCGGCTGCCAGGAAGCTGACCAATAATCCTTCGCATCATCGTCGCGAAGATATACATATCTACCCGGCTTATCCTCCTGGTTGAAGATGTAACGGATAATTCTTCCGTTGGCACCGCTCTTCACAAAGCTGTATCCACCAGCATTGTTAGAGATAATTGCACCGTATTCCGGGGAACCCAGGTAGTTAGCCCAAGGTGCCGGTGTATCCGGTCTGGTAATGACATATTCCTTGTTTTTCTCATCAAAATAACCGTAATTCATAGTACCCTCACTCCTTATTAATTATTTATTCCTTTACTAATTACATGCAATAACTTGATACCACACAGGGCTATTGCAGTCTGTTCCTGATTGTTCAAAATGCTATCTTAAGATTTCACCTCGAAAGGTTGGCATTTTTCTAAGTCAAAACTCCTTAGCTCCCCTGCTACCCTATGAAAATCTTTATTATTCTATAATGTATTTTCCTGCTTAACAATGGTGTACTTTATCCTCTTTTTGTGATATCTGTTACTATCTGCTGCGTTTGATAATCTCCTTCAGCTCATCAACGGAAAAGTGATAATGCTTATTACAGAAATGGCAGTTCACTTCAATCGGTTCATTATCCTCGATCATTTCCTGAATATCCTTATGTCCGATGGATACAATCGCTCTCTCAACTCTTTTCTTCGTGCAGTTACATTCAAATGCAGTTGGCAGTTTATCCATGATATCCAGACCAAATTCACCCAAAATATGCTCAAGTATCATTTCCGGTGTCATATCCTGGTCAAGCAGAGCTGTGATGCTGGTAATCTCACTAACCTTTTTCTCCAGTCTGTCAATGATACCGTCCTCAGCAAAGGGCATAAGCTGAATGATGAAGCCTCCGGCTCTTCGAACCGTATTATCCTTATTCATCAGTACACCTAAAGCCACGACAGAGGGCACCTGCTCGCTGGTTGCAAAATAATAGGTCAAATCCTCAGCAATCTCGCCACTGACCAGATGCGTCTGGCCTACATAAGGTTCTTTCAGACCAAGATCCTTAATGACACTAAGAATGCCAGCTCCCAATGCCCCACCGACATCTAATTTTCCTTTGTCATTCGCATGAAGAAGCACCTCCGGATTATAAACATAACCCTTTACGCTTCCACGAGAATCTGCCGTCACCGTAAGTCCGCCGATGGGACCGCTGCCCTTCATCTGCAAGGTCAGGAGGTCATTGTCACCCTTCATCATGCTTCCCATCATTGTTCCTGCTGTCAATAACCTTCCCAGGGCTGCTGTCGCAACCGGGCTTGTCCCGTGGATACTTCTCGCATATTCAACCAATTCTCTTGTCGTTGCAGCAAAGGCGCGGATCTGATTATCCGCCGCACTTGCCCGTATAATATAATCTGTCATGGAACCTCCATATGAATCAAGGGCTGTGATGATACTTCCAGTAAAGCTAAGTAAGTGCGAGCCCTGTCAAACATTTTAATATTATCAATCTTTCATTATTTGCGATACTATGATAATTATTCTTTTTTTACCTATAAATATAAAGCTGATCAGTACATTATTGCCAGTACCTTATATCACATCTGTTTATGATACTGATAACTTTACGATAATATTATTGTTCAGTATTATTGCAGGAAATCCTTTATAAATAGAGCTTATCTGCCTGTTTCTTCTCTCTTGCTACGATATAGACACGTTCGGAATCCTTCTTCGGTTTCTTTACCGTCAGGGAATCATAAGCGGCTACCCATTCCATACCGGCTTCCTCAATCAGTCGTTTCATAGTATCCAGGGTATATGCTTTACGATAATGGGTTTCCTCATATCTTCGAAATAACGAGGAGGAATTATCTGAATCAGTTTCCTCAGCCTCAGGAACAAACAGGGTGAGATTGATTTCATTCATCAACTCATCCTCATAATAGGTATTTTCCCAGATAAAGCTGCCTTCCTCACGGTTCTCGACAATGGTATTATCACCGAGTATTTCCCTGTATGCATATTCGGTATCCAGGTCGAAGATAAAGACTCCTTGCGGATCAAGGTAATTATTTACCAGGTGAAATACCTGAAGAAGATCTTCTTCCGAAAGGATATAATTCATACTGTCGCAGACACTGACTACTGCTGCCACCGTACCAAATAATTCAAACTCCCTCATATCCTGACACAGATAAAGGATACCGTCGGAGGCTTCATTTCCTTTTTCTCTTGCTATCTGCAGCATCTCCTCCGAGTTGTCAAGGCCGATCATATCAAAGCCTCTGGAGGCCAGCTGTCTGGTCATACTCCCTGTTCCGCAGCCCAGTTCCAGTACCAAACCTTTTTCTGTGTTATATTTTTTCAATAATTTCTGTACATAATCCGCCCATTCCCCATAAGGTACATTATCCATAAATAAATCATAGACGGAGGCAAAACCGGTGTATGGCTGCATGTTACGCAGCTCCTTTCCTTTTCTTAATATTCCTATTCGAAATATTAATATAAATATAGTTTGACAGTTCAGTTCATCTGCTTTTCCATAACCAAAACCAGCTGTTCCTGCCAGTCAGTAATGTTATTATTTACCGCTTCATTATTCTATCATACATATAAAGTGTTATCAATTACCAAATACATCGTAAAATGTCAGGAAAGAAAGGATAAACATTTTGAAATCAATTCATCTATCGCAACTCGAAGAAATACGCATCGCGAGTTTCCAAGGTTGCTTGCAGCTTTTATTTTATCTGCACGCTCCTATTTTCTCAAACAAGCTTGTATTAAGTGAACACCTTTGCTTATTCACTTTGCTCGTATCTGTTAATGAGTAATAAAGAGGCTGGAGGAAAGGTTACAGCATAATATTGATTATGCATGTATCCTTTCCTCCAGCCTTTCTATCTGTTCTTATACCATTTTATTATACATTTCTTTTAATGTCGGATAAAGCTGTTTAAATACTTCGTATTTCTTATTATAAAGCTCAACCTCTGCAGGATCCTGCTCCGTTGTCTCAATTACCTTAATGAGCTTGCTGGTTGCCTCTTCTACGGATACATATTTACCGCAGCCAACTGCTGCAAGAATTGCAGCTCCGAAGGCCGGTCCTTCTTCTGAGTTGATCTTATCAACCTTAACATTCAGAACATCCGCGATAATCCTACACCATAACGGGCTCTTAGCACCTCCGCCGTTAATTCTGATTCTCTCAATCGTAACCCCAAGGGATTTTGTTATTTCAAAGGAATCACGAAGTGCAAAAGCTACGCCCTCCAATACCGCCTGGGTCATATCAGCGCGGGTGGTATCCATGGTCATACCGATGAAGGTTCCTCTGGCGTTCGGATTGTTATGAGGTGTTCTCTCACCCATCAGATAAGGTAAGAAGAATACATTATTCTCGCCAAGCTTATTGATTGCCTGCTGCTCCTTGCCATATTCCTTGGTTCCGATGATTTCATCCATCCACCATTTATTCGAAGCTGCTGCTGAGAGCATAACACCCATGAAATGATATCTTCCGTCTGCATGTGCAAATGCATGGAGTGAATTATTCTCATCCACTGCAAATTCCTTTGTTGAAATAAATACTACGCCTGAGGTACCAAGGGAGACACTGCATTTGCCTTCGCCGACGGTTCCTGTACCGACAGCAGCCACTGCCTGGTCGCCGCCGCCTGCGATTACCTTAACCTTCTCTGATAAACCAAGCTCTTTCGCAGTATCCTTTGTTAAGGTACCAACTACCTGGAAGGATTCATGGATCTTCGCCATCTGCTCTTCCTTCAGGCCGCAGAGATCAAGCATTTCCTTGGACCAGCGCTTATTCTTAACATCAAATAATAACATACCGGAAGCATCGGACACATCTGTGCAGTGTACACTGGACAGTTTGTAAGCAATGTAATCCTTAGGAAGCATAACCTTCTTAATCTTCGCAAAGTTCTCCGGCTCATGCTTTCTAACCCATAACAGCTTAGGTGCAGTAAAGCCGGTTAATGCCATATTCGCTGTATAGGAGGAGATTTTCTCTCTTCCGATTTCCTTATTCAGATAATCGCATTCTGCCTGGGTACGTCCATCATTCCAGAGAATTGCCGGACGGATTACCTTATCATTCTCGTCCAGGATTACCATTCCGTGCATCTGACCACTGAAGCTGATACCTTCAATCTGAGCCTTATCACAGTTCTTTGTAAGCTCCTTCATACCATCAACCAAAGCTGTATACCAATCCTCCGGATTCTGTTCAGACCAGCCCCGCTTAGGAAAATATAACGGATATTCTCTTGTTACAATACTTTTAATATCTCCTGCCTCATCCATTAACAGTAATTTCATGGAGGAAGTACCTAAATCCACACCAACATATAACATAGCTCTAACTCCTTTCAGGTTTTGCGAAAGGAGTTTCCTCCTTTCGTAATGCTTACTAATAAATATTACTCATTTTATCGGTTCTCTATCATCTGAAAAACCGGTATATTACCTGTTTGGGTAATTGATTTGATGAATAAACTATATTAAGATTAATATAGCAACAAGGAACCTTAATGTCAAGTAACTAACCGCAATTTTATACAGTGGCGAAATCGGATGATGGTCTTAATCCCATGGGTTATAAAGCTAACCCTTTATTTTCTATACCCATTTTTATTTTGTCTTTCTATTAATGAGGGATATTGATTTTAAGTAAATATTTATTGTATAATATTACCATGCAATCGGTTTACAATTGTTATCTAGGGCGAATGAAAGGAGAATTATTATATGAAAAAAATTATTTTCATGATTATATTACTACCAATTTTGGCACTAATGATTTTTAATTTTAACAAAGTAAATAATAATGATTCACTTGAATTTTCACTAGATAAAAATGGGGAGTATACAGGCTTTTCTAAGTTGCCAACGAATTATACTATTCAGGATGCAAAATATGATGGATGCGTTGTGATACAGGGTTTAAAGGTCGTAGCAAATGAGAATGTGTGGGATAACTTTATAAAAACCGCTTTGCGAAAAGAAAATATAGGTATTAGAATAGTTGAAGGATCGTTCTTCTTAGATTTATTTTATAATGATGGATATTATTATTTATTTGATTCTAGTTCAAAAAATCAGGAAAAACAGCCATTTTTATACCTACTGGTATTGGAAGGAAAGTGTGGAAATCCTTTGAGGGATTCAGCTGTTATTGTGTTAACAAATGATAATACTTTAACTTTTGATATGGTATGGAAGGCATTAATATCAAGTAGTTTAGTAGTCATAAATAGTATTCCTTCATTTAAAATAGTAATGTTTAAATAAATGTCCACAATAATACAATGAGTATGAAAATGATTGTAACACCTACGCTACATTTTAACGAAAAATGTGAGAAAGCGATTACACTATATCAAAAAGTCCGTATAAGAGCATATTACGAAATAAAAATCACTCTTCCCAAAAAAGTAAATTTATGTTACCATAGAACAAGGTTAATGGAAGCTCGCAGCTTCCGTATTTACTATATTTTCGAAACATAATGATATGAGATGAACAAACATTTCTATCATTCATTATTTTATTACGAAGGGTGACTGTAATGGTAACAGGCAGTAAAGAACTCATAAGAGATATCAACACGAATCTGGTATTAGAAACCATCATAAATAACACAGCTATATCAAGGGCTGCGACTGCTAAGCATTTAGGTCTGACGAAAGCTACTATTTCGGCGATCGTTCAGGAATTAATGAATAAGAAGCTGGTCATCGAAATCGGCAGTGACGACACCAGTCTGGGAAGAAAGCCAATTTTATTGAGCCTTAATAAAAAGGCCGGTTATGTTATTTGTATCGATATCGGAGTAGATACTATCTCCTCCTTAGTGTCCGACCTGATTGGTGAGGATTGCAGCCTGAAGCAGATTAAGACACCGAAAAATACTTCGAATATGGTGAATGTCCTGATCGATTTAATCGAATCCATGAAGCTTCCAAAGGATGCTCCTTACGGTCTGGTAGGAATAACCCTTGGTATTCATGGTGTAACCTCGAATAATCAGGTTTCCTTCGCACCATATTACAACTTGACGGGTATTAATCTTGCCGAAGGCTTGGAACAGCATTTCTATGCTCCCGTTTATCTGGAAAATGAAGCGAATTTATCCGTCATTGGAGAAAAGACCTTCCAATACGATTATTCCAATATAGCTAATATCAGCGTTCATTCCGGTATTGGTCTCGGTATTATCATAAACCATCAGTTGTATACCGGATACAACGGCAGAGCAGGTGAGTTCGGCCATACAATCATCGAAATCGACGGCAGGCAGTGTCCCTGTGGCAATAAAGGCTGTCTGGAGCAATATGTTTCCGAAAGAACCTTACTCAGAGAATTTGCAAAAACGAAAAATCAAGAGGAAGCAACCTTCGAGCAGTTCAGTGAAGCATATCAGGCGAATGATCCGGATGCAGTAAAAATCATGGATGATTTCGTGAAATACATGTCCGTTGGTGTCAATAATATCCTGAACGCTTATAATCCGGACATTGTAATCATCAACAGCTCTTTTACCATCTACTTCCCTGCTATTACGGAACGGATTGAAAAAGCCTTATCCAGCAAGATGAACAGCTTCATAAGAATTGTTCCATCGGTACTGCAGGATACCTCAATTCTTCTTGGCGGTCTTTGTGTAGCGATTAAAGGCTTCTTAGGAGTTGATTTATTAAAACTGAAGCATATCAATATCAGAGAATAATGTTCTGTAAGTTAATTACAAGTAAGGTATTTTATGGGTTTGTGTCAACATGCACAAACCCTTTTATTATGCTTATAAGTAACTGTGACTATTTAACCTTTCAGAAATTTCTTAAAATAGTGGTGTTAGGATATTTCAACATTATTAAGTCTCAATTGCATCTAAATATTGTATAATATTGACAATTATTTCTAAATATGTTATTAATATAGTGTACAAACTATTTACTCAACATATACCCGGTATACGATGCTGCATTACGGACACTAGTTCACGAATTTGTTCAATAATGAAAGGTCGGGTGATGATTATGAATGAGGTTTAATAGTTTGTTTTTTATGTAATTTTTATTTGAGATGAAAAGGAGGGTTTATAAATGATTAGAAAAAGATGTTATAAAATATTGAGTATCATACTTGCCTTGTCACTTATCACCTTATACCCGGTCAATTTCGTACATACTTATGCTTCTACCCAAAGCCAGGCATACACCTGGAAAAATGTACAGATTGCAGGTGGGGGATATATTGACAATATAATATTTAATCCAGGTGAGAAAGATTTGATCTATGCTAGGTCTGATATGGGGGGTGCATATCGCTGGAATTCCACTACAAGTACCTGGATTCCGCTCACAGATTGGATCACAGCTGAGAACTGGAACTATCTAGGATGTGAAAGTCTTGCAGTAGATCCGGTAGATACACGCAGAGTGTATATTGCAGCTGGTACTTATACCAATGATTGGACTGATTCAAACGGTTGTATCCTGCGTTCATCAGATTACGGAAATACCTGGCAGATTACTGCGCTTCCATTTAAAAACGGAGCCAACATGCTTGGCAGATCCATGGGTGAGCGTCTGATCGTTGACCCTAACGCAAATAACGTGCTTTACTTTGGCGCCCGCTGCGGTAACGGTTTGTGGAAAAGTACCGATTATGGTGCAACCTGGAGTAAAGTAACCACGCTTACTGCTGTAGGCGATTATGCTCCAACTGATGATACCGATACCTATGACAGTACCTTAACCGGTGTAGTATGGGTTACACCTGATTCCACCTCGAGTACAAAGGGAAGCCCATGTCAGACCATTTATATTGGCGTTGCTAATAAAAAGGGAGAAGACATGGTATACGTCACGACGAATGGTGGGACAAGCTGGTCAGCGGTTTCCGGACAACCGAAGAAAACCGTCGTTGCGGATACGAATTATCCGACGGTAACTACAGGCCTATTCCCTCATCATGGTGTCCTTGCTTCCAATGGAATGCTTTACATTTCCTATAGTAATGGAGTAGGTCCCTATGACGGTACGAAAGGAGAAGTTTGGAAGTACAATACCCTAACAGGTATTTGGACGGAAATTTCACCGGTATTATCCTCTGACAGCAATAATTATTACGGCTATGGAGGTCTTGCGGTTGATCCCAGCAATCCAAATGTTGTCATGGTCTCAACCTTAAACTCCTGGTGGCCGGATGCGAATATCTTTCGAAGTACGGATGGCGGCAGTACCTGGACGAGATTCTGGGATTGGAATGGTTATCCGAGCAGAACACTCCGTTATACTCAAAGCATAACAGTTTCTCCTTGGCTGTCCTTTGGTAAAAATGATAATCCTCCCGAACCGGCTGTAAAGATAGGCTGGATGATAGGTAATTTGTCCATTGATCCATTTAATTCCAACCGCATGATGTATGGTACCGGAGCTACTGTTTACGGAACGACGAATCTGACTGCTATTGACAGTGGAGGAACCGTTAGTCTCTCTGTATATGCCAAAGGTATTGAGCAGACCGCGATAAACTCATTAGTAAGTCCGACAAGCGGAACAGCTCATCTCATCAGTGGTATGTATGATTTGTGCGGTTTCGTACATACGAATCTGGATGCAGTTCCAAGTATGATGATGCTGACACCGTTCTTTGGAACTACCTCAATTGATTACGCAGAGCTTAATCCTACCAAATATGTCCGGGTAGGCAATACGGATAAAGGTACCAACCCGAGAATCGGCTTATCCTGGGATACCGGAAGCAATTGGTACACCTTGAATAATGCATGGACCTCCAGCTCCACCGACACAACCGGCGGCGGTATGGTTGCAATGTCTGCGGATGGCAACGCCATTGTATGGGCTCCGAACGGTCAATCGGTTTATTATTCAACAAATTCCGGTTCTTCCTGGACACTAAGCTCCGGTGTACCGGCAGGAGCCAAGGTAATTTCTGATCGTGCAAATTCGAATAAGTTTTATGCTGTTTATAATGGTACCTTCTATGTAAGTACGAATAAGGGTGCTACCTTTACCGCAGCCGTTACCGGGCTGCCGACATCAGCCTATATCAAGGCAATGCCCGGAGTAGAGGGAGATATCTGGCTTGCCGGTACGGATAAAGTGAATACTTCCTTAAGTGGATTGTATCATAGCACGAACTCCGGAACGAGCTTCACAAAGCTTGGCAGTGTATCTTCTGCTGCAACTATCGGTTTTGGCATGGCTGCTACAGGAAGCACCTATATGGCACTCTATACCTCTGCTACCATTGATGGAGTTTACGGTATCTACCGTTCCGATGATGCAGGTCAGTCATGGATTCGCATTAACGATGATCAACACCAATACGGAACCATAACCTGCATTACGGGTGATCCCAGAATATACGG
>DATMUM010000061.1:0-6075 GCA_035564175.1 Mobilitalea sp. | reverse complement strand
CCGATGCAGGTGGCAGCGACAAATGATGATGATATGGCGTATAAACTAGGAGTTACCTGTGGACGGGAAGGTGCAGCAGTAGGCTGTAACTGGGCTTTTGCACCGATTATAGATATTGATTATAACTTTAGAAATCCAATCACGAATACCCGTACATTCGGATCTGATCCGGATCGTGTTCGCCGTATGGGCGTGCAGTATGTCAAAGGTGTACAGGAACAGGGTGTAGCAGCGTCCATCAAGCACTTTCCGGGTGACGGTGTTGATGAACGAGATCAACATCTGGTTACCAGTATCAACAGCTTATCTTGTGAAGAGTGGGATCAGACTTACGGGGCTGCATATAAAGCATGTATTTCTGCAGGTGCGAAGACCGTTATGATAGGACACATCATGCAACCGGCTTACAGCAGAAAGTTTAATCCAAACATTAAGGATCAGGACATATTGCCGGCATCCCTTTCGCATGAACTGATTACTAAACTTTTGAGAGAACAATTGGGCTTTAATGGTTTAGTTGTGACCGATGCGACAACCATGGCCGGGATGGTCATACCGATGGAGAGATCAAAGGCGGTTCCTATGTCTATAGCTGCCGGATGTGATATGTTCCTGTTTACTAGAAATATAGATGAAGACTATACATATATGAAAGATGGCGTCAGAAACGGTATAATTTCACAGGAACGTCTGAACGAAGCAGTGACACGTATATTGGCATTGAAAGCCTCGCTTAAACTACATATCAAGAAAGAAAATGGAATGCTTGTACCATCGGTAGAAAGTGCAAAGAAAGTCCTTGGATGTGATGAACATACAGCCTGGGCTAAAAACTGTGCTGATAAAGCGATTACATTGGTAAAGAGCGAGGAGAATGTACTTCCGTTAACACCGAACAGATATAAAAGAGTATTATTACACGGAATAGAAAGTAGTGAGGGATATTTCTATTCCGTAAGAAGCGGTGTTATTGAATTGTTAAAGCAAATGCTCGAGAGGGAAGGCTTCGCTGTAGACCAGTTTGATCCGGCAAAAGGCATGGAAGGGCAAATGAGACCATTCAGTGATACGACAGATAATTACGATTTGATTATTTATCTTGCGAATATGGTTACGAAGAGCAATCAGACCATCGTACGTATCGAATGGACACAGCCAATGGGAGCCAATGTGCCTGTTTTTATTAATTCTATACCAACCGTGTTTATATCTGTAGAAAATCCATATCACCTGATCGATGTTCCAAGGGTTAAGACATACATCAACACTTATAGTTCAACAGATATTGTTCTGAATACATTGATGGATAAGCTGACAGGCAGATCTGAATTTAAAGGAAAGAGCCCTGTGGATGCATATTGCGGTATGTGGGATACAAGGTTATAAATCCTAAGATTCTAAATTCATATATATATGAAATGCCCCACTCCTAATGGGTAAATTGTACTCTATAAGTTATAACAAAAATTAGCCATGTTGAATTTTTATAACTTACAGTGTATAGTTTACCCATTGATTGTATTCAAAGCTCCCCATATTCCAATCGTAATTCTATAATTGGGAATATATTTTAGGGGTGATGACGGGCGTTTTCATCTTTCTGATATGGCTTGGGGTATCATGAAATCTTTCTTGGAACATGCGCCGGAATAGTTTATAGTTTGTGAATCCATGTATTTCCAACAATCGAACTAGAGGAATATTTGTTGATATCAAATCACGATAAATATAGGATAAGCGTAACTCATTAAGATATTCTATATAGGTAGATCCCATACTTGCTTTAAAAAAGCGACAGAAATATTTGGGCTGAAGTGCAGCAATGCCGGAGATTTCTTCAATTGTAATTGGCTTTGTGTAATTCATTTCCGTATATTCTATAATAGGCTCCAGTTTTGATAAATTTTTCGTTCTTTGGTTGTAATCCATATGCTTAATTTCGATAGAGAAATTTTGATATAGATGATATATTAATTCGAATAATAGGCTTTGGAATTGGAGATAGGTACTGGTTGAGCCAGCTTCATGCAAGATACGCATACGATTAATTATTTCTTTCATTTGCATAAGCTCCGACTTTTCATAATCATTCAGTGTATAATTATTCATTTCAAATATTAGTGAATCTATATTTGGAATGTATCTCTTTATAAAGGAATAAGGTAATTGTAATAAAACAGCCTCATTTCCATGAAGACATTTGGTGGAATGAACTACTTTTGAATTTATTAACGTAAAATCCCCTTGCTTTAATAATTCTACTTTATTCGCTGTGGTCACTTCTAATTCACCGGAAATAATATATATGATTTCTAATGCATTATGCCAATGACTGGTGACATAACTGCTTTTGTCGGTTGTTATTCGAAAATAAACATCTCTTCCAGCCTGCGGTAAAATAACTTCATGGGATAAGATAAAATTTTCACTAGTTTTCATTTGCTCCTCCATGTTAGGCATAAAGTTTGAGGTATCTTATATAATATTCATTCTAACATTTTTAGTAAGAAGCAGCAATATAAAGATACTATTAACCTATATTTTAGTTACTATAAATACTTATCTTAATATCTGCCTCATGATAGACTATTATCATAATAAAAGGATCACTAGGGAGAATATATTGGCTATTTTGTAAATATTTCCGGCTTTAAGCCAATAATAGAAAGGAAATAAAAATGAAAATAAAGCATGTTGTTAGTTATGAAAATAATTGCTGGCAAGAAGAGACGTTCACAAAGGGTATTATCTCAAAAGATACTTTAGAGCTAACAGGTGAAAAAGTACAGGAAATCTTAGGCTTCGGAGGATGTTTTAATGAGCTGGGATGGGCAGCGTTACAATTGATTCCGGAAGATAAGAGAAATGAATTTTTGGATGAATTGTTTTTAGAAGAGAAGTGTAATTTTAATTATGGACGAGTTCCGATTGGAGCGAATGATTTTAGTTTAGAATGGTACAGCTGTGATGAAGTGACGGATGATTATGAACTCAAACATTTTAACATTGAGAGAGATAAAAAATACACAATACCATTTATCAGAGAAGCGCAAAAAAGGCAGCAGCAATTCTGTGTATTTGCTTCTCCCTGGAGCCCGCCAATCTGGATGAAAACAAAAAAAGCATATAACTATGGCGTAATAAGAAAAGAGGAGGAGGTACTTCAGTCATATGCTAATTATTTCGTTAAATTTGTTCAGGAATATAGAAAAGAAAATGTACTGGTATCGCAAGTCCATGTACAAAACGAACCGATGGCTGACCAGAAATTCCCGTCCTGTATGTGGAACGGTGAACAAATGCGTGATTTTATTAAGTATCACCTGGGACCTCAGTTTGAAAAAGCCAGGCTGGATACGCAGTTGTGGCTTGGAACCATTAACGGACCATTTGTTGATTTTATGATGCCTGGAATGTCTGCTCCATTTTCTGAATTTTATGATCAATTTGCAAATACCATACTATCGGATGAAAAGGCTCGCGGATACCTTCATGGAGTGGGATTACAGTGGGGCGGGAAGCATGTTATGGAGCAGATTGCGGTTAGTTATCCGGAAATGCATTATATGCAGACAGAAAGCGAATGTGGTGATGGTTTAAATTCCTGGGAACATATGGAGTATATATTTAATCAGATGTGGTTTTATTTCCGTCATGGTGCAGAACGTTATACATATTGGAATATGGCCTTAGAAGACGGGGGGATTTCTTCCTGGGGATGGAAGCAGAATTCCTTATGTACGATAAATCCGGAAACAAAAGAATTTATATTACAGCCTGAGTTTTATTTAATGAAACATTTTTCACATTTCGTAAAAAAGGGAGCCAGATTATTACAAACAAAAGGGCATTGGACTTCTAATACAGTAGCGTTTGAAAATCAAGATGGATCGATAATACTGATAGTTGCCAGCAATATGAACCGGGATAGAGAGTTTAGTTTTGTATATGGTGAAAAAACGTTCTCAGCTGTCATTAAAGCGCATAGCATTCACACATTTCAGCTGCTAAGTGATTAATCACCTTTTTGTAAAGATAATAAATTCGAAAGATAATATGATTAATTTAACGGCGTTTTAACAACTGGGAGTGGTGTTAAAACGCCGTTTTAAGATTTATGAGGTATGTTGTTATCTGATGCTGAGTTATTCATGGAAGCCAAGAAGTATATCATTTTTCAACCGGCTAAAAGCACAGAGCGAGCTTATCATTTAAGATTTAGGCTGCCTGACGGCAGCATGGAGGTATTTTATGATACGTCTGATTATTGTAGAAGATGAAAAAGTAATCCGGAAAGGGATAGAAAAGCATATTCCGTGGGAGGACATGGGGGTAAATGAGGTCCGGGCAGCGGAAAATGCGGAAGAAGCCTTTAAAATATGTAGAGAATTTAGTCCTGATATCATTATTTCTGATATAAAAATGCCTGGCTTAAGTGGAATAGAATTATGCCAGAAGTTCCGGGAATCATTGCCGGACAGTCAGATTATATTTATCAGCGGATATTCTGACAAAGAATATTTGAAGGCAGCGATTTCGCTGGGGGCAATTAGTTATGTAGAAAAGCCAATTAATATATCTGAATTATCAGAGGCAATTCATAAAGCGGTAATATCAGTTCAGAGATTACGCAGACAGAATACAAACGTATTACAAACATTGCTCACACCACATCCTTCTGATAAGGATAATGTAATCAATGCGGTTGAATTGTCGGAAAGAGGGAAAATCCTGACAAATGAATCAATATTCTGCGTTCTGGGGCTAACGGTGAATAATGAGAATGTTTATCTAATGTTTCCTGTTGCTTTATAATACTTCTGACACAAACCGTAGCGATTAAGATAGCAAATACCGATGCGAGAGGCGTCGCGAACCCTACTTGGAACAGCGTGGCTCCTTCCATTTTGCTCATTATATAGGCAAATGGAATGCGGATAAGAAAGGTGCTTAGGATTCCAATTAGGGAGGTTAGGAAGGTCTTTCCATTTCCATTCAGATAGCCCATCATGCAGAAATGAAAGCCTACAATGATACAGTCAATGGAATAGGATTTTAAATAATCTGCAGAAGCAAGGATTACCGCTTGATCCATGGTGAAAAAACCGGAAAGCCAATCACCATGAAAGAAGCTGATAAAAAATACCACTAAGCCAACTGCAAACGAGCATAACATGCCACAATACATAGAACTTTTTGCCCTGCCGTATTTTCTTGCTCCCACATTCTGGGCAGTGAAAGCGGAGACTGCTGACATAAAAGTACCAGGAACTAAGAACATTAGGGCACAGATTTTCTCGGCAACACCTACTCCAGCAGAATCAATTAATCCGAATCCGTTTAGTATGGCAAGAATAACCATAAAGGAAAGACCGGTCAATGCCTCTTGTGCAGAAATCGGTAATCCATAAAGCAAAATGCGCTGAATCTCTCTTTTATACGGTAAGAGATCCTTCTTGCCTACTGGGAAGATAAAACCGCGTTTGGCAATCGAAATAAAAGCAAAGATAACACTACTTGCTTCCGCTACGACAGTGGAAATGGCAGCACCATTCGAATTCCATTGAAAGAAGCCTACTAAGACGATGTCCCCAAGGATATGTAGAATACAGGCAATCAGCATCAGTTTTAATGGAGTTTTGGAATCACCCATACCACGGAAGATACCGCACACAGCATTGAATAAGCCGATGAATACCATTCCGACAGCACAGATTCTAATATAATCCTTAGTTTGTCCGAGAGCTTCTGATGGTGCATTCATTGCGGAGGCAACATTACCGGAAAATAGATAGAGTAAAACAGAGATGGTCAATCCTATCAGAACAAATAACCACAAGGCAGAGCCAATGGTTCTTGCAGCT
Source organism: Mobilitalea sp. (assembly GCA_035564175.1). Lineage (GTDB taxonomy): Bacteria > Bacillota > Clostridia > Lachnospirales > Lachnospiraceae > Mobilitalea. The sequence continues at coordinate 211 of DATMUM010000061.1, read as the reverse complement.
GTTTTCTCATCTTTCTGACCGATGCTTTGTCCGATTAATACGGTGCAGCCCATCGTTAGGCCGCTGACAATACTAGTATTTCGTCCTTTAATTAACTGGACTTTTTAACCGGTAATGTATCTATTATGATTTCTTCTGATACATCAACGTCATCAAGATTATATTTCCAATGGAAAATTACTGGTTCCTCATTAACTTCCGAAAAATATTG
>DATMUM010000060.1:0-22697 GCA_035564175.1 Mobilitalea sp. | reverse complement strand
TATCCGGACTGTGACATGCTTCCTGTAGGTTACGTAGGAAAAGGCTTCAACGATGAAAGACGTACCAATTTCACCAAAGACGAGCAGATTACCATGATGACCTTATGGTGCATCTTCCGTTCTCCTCTGATACTTGGAGCGGAACTGCCAAAGCTTGATGAATGGACCACGAACATTCTTACCAATAAGAAGGTGCTGCATCTTTTATCCCACTCCGAGGGTGCAAAGCAGATCATGAGAAATAAAAAGCAGGCTGTGTGGTTCTCAAAGGATACGGATGAGAATGCTTATTATCTGGCAGTTTTCAATATCAGTGATGAAGTAAGATCCATATCGGTATCAGCCGAAGAGCTTGAGCTGACTTCCTTCCAGGGTCAGAAGCTGGAAGATCTCTGGAGCGGTGAGATTATTTCCGGACATGATGAAGTATACGAGACTGAGGTTTCGGTGCATGGTGCAAAGCTTTATAAGATTTATATGTAGATAAATCGACTTTATACTATGATATCACTATAAACAATTGTTTTATACTGAGTTAACTGTATTTATATATAATATGTTGAAGGAGAAGGATGTTGGAACGAAAAATACGCAATTCTGCAAAGGCGTTAATAATTAGGGATGGAAAAATGTTAGCATCCAAAATCGATGATAATGGCGATGTTTTCTATATTATGCCTGGTGGTGGACAAGAGGTAGAAGAATTACTTCCAGATACGGTAAAACGAGAATGTGCAGAGGAAATGGGTATAATTGTAGAACCGAAATCACTCGTATTTGTGGTTGAAGGTCTACACGGAGAACCATTTCATCGTATTGACTTAGTTTTCTTATGTGATTTTATTGGAGAAATAGAAAATGCAGAAATACATAAGGATATAAACCAAGTAGGATTTGAATGGCTTTCTATTGAAAATCTGCTTAATGAACCTTTATATCCATCAAAACTTCGTTCTCAAATAATTAATCTTTTTCATAATAATAAAACAGAAGTTTATCTCGGAAACGAAAGTATGGAACAACCCTAAAAATTAAATAATAATTTCGTAATTTCTATCTATTACACAATTGTAAAATAAGGCTGTCCAAAAGTTAAAGTGCTCCTCATGTCAAGGACATTTTAAAGATTGGACAGCTTAATTTTTATCATCAATAAAAAAATCACTTAGAATTATATCAATTTAGGTGTGAAAACAATTGTGATTTATATTATTTTTAATTTACACACAAAAATCAAAACCGTTAAGCCTAGACTGCAGCTACTATTTTTAATCTTTTCTAAACTTTATGCTGCTTCCGGTATTCTTCCGGAGTAAGGTGCAGTACCTTTTTGTATACCTTGGAAAAATAATTACCGCAGGAAAAGCCGCATTCCTCAGCTATTTTCTGAATTGTCAGGTCAGTGCCTAGAAGAAGCTGCATCGCATGCTCCAGACGAATCTGCGTCAGGTATTGGATCGGCGTAAGTCCTTTTTCCTTATAAAACTGTCTGCTAAGATGGGAAAAAGATACTCCGATTTCCTTACTCATGGCTTCCAGACTAAGCGCTCCTGCATAATTCAACTGCATCCAGCTGGCGGCAGCTGTCACGTGGGGGCTGCTTTTTTTATCCGCAGGAAATTCGATGCTTCGCAGTAAGGTTGTAAGGAAACGATACAACCATTCGCTTCCCCTGTAGCGCTCTAATTGGATACCGCTTTTTAAGACCTCATATAATTCAAAAAATAACCGGATTGCCGGACTTTCCAGCTCCAGTGTAACCATGGGGCCTGTCAGTTCCCTGATCCGCCTGAAGAATGGTTCAGCCGCAGGCCCGCTAAAGTGAATATAGAAGTATTTCCAGGAACTCTCAGACTGCTCCGTCGGCAGATAATACCGGCTATCGTCCGGAAAGGTGATAAAGAAGGCTTTGCCTTTTGACATTCGATAACTTGTTCCCGGCGTTTCATAGATGCCGTAACCCTCCAAAGTGTATTGGAACAGATAGCCCTTATAATCCCTGTTAGCATTCTGGTAATGGTATACTTCGTTCTGTCGCAGCTCCAATCCCAAATCGTGAATGCAAAGTGATTGCTCAGCAATGACATCGATATTAATAAAGCCGAAAAAACCGATATCCGGATACATCAAATAATTACCTCTGCTTCTTATTCATACGGTCTGAATATATTAATTATATCTTACTATAGGTATCATAAAAAGCAAAGGTAATTTTATGGCGTCAAATTATTACTGCAAGGAATAAACTCACATTGAAGCTTGAAAGCAGCTTATTCATGCCTTCGAGCTGAGGAAAGGCCTGCTGATTCAAAGCCTGGTTACCTACTCATAACTTTCAGGCTGTAAAGGAAATTATACAGACGTGCCGATGCTTCTCCCTTGGCGCCTTCAAAGGTAAAAGTCACTGCAGATTTTGTCTGTTCATTTACAGATAGCTCATCGGCATTGGCGGCGAGTAATTCCTTCGGAAGTTCAATGATTACATCATATTCTTCTTTCTCAGCCTCCTGCAGGAGCTTTTCGTAAACCACTGTATTTCCAATCTTAATTCGAAGCGTCTTCCCCTGATCCGCTGCTTTGAAGGTTGCCAACAGGTTCGTTCCGTTTTCCGTATCAACAATCATCCGATAGGAGAAGGCTCCCATTGCATTGGCAAATCTTGAGGTTCCGACGGAGGTATCACCTGTGGAACCGGTGCCATACTCTGTCATGTTGTGAAGAGCATCATTCTCATATTGACCATATCCCGGCTGTACCGTATCCAGGCGCAGGGCTGAATACTTCCGGTTGTCGCTCTCCTGCTTCATCTGCTCCGGCGTTTCCTTGCTTATAAATCTCCAATAGATACCATACCTTTGTGTGTATTGGGAATAATGCGGTACAAAGGTTAGATTGGCATCCGTATTGGTCAATTGGAAGGACAATTCATCTCCAGACGAAGACGAAAGTATATACTGATCTATGTTCTCCAGGAACTCCTCTACACCATCCGTCATTACTGTGATAACATCATCACCGCTACGGGTATAGCCCGGTTCGATTACCTTGGCAAGCGGAATGGTTACATCTACACCGGTGACAGACGGTTCCATATCCATTGCACCCAGCAGCGCACTGAGTACAATCGGTCCGTATTTGAAGCCATAGACATTCTTACTGTCCGGCAGATGATAAGTCTGAACCTTCATAGGCAGCGTAAGCTCCAGCTTTGTTCCATTGGCAAAGGGCCCATGAACCAGTGCATATCCGCCTTCTGCCTGATAATCATATTCCGAACCATTAACGCAGAGGATTGCCTTTGAAGCCAGCCAGTCAGGAAGGCGGAAGGCAAATGTAACGTCAGTTTTTACGCCATCCTTTGATTCCACTGTGAATGTCGCTTTATCCTTTAACGGAAGAGATGAATTCTGGATAAACTTTATATTATACTCCGACCAGGTAAGCTCAGAGCTGATATATTGATTTACGACCAGAACATTTCCCTTATGATAATAGAAGCTTTCTCCCAGCTTCGTAAAATTCTCCATACCCGAACCGGTACAGCACCAGAACTTATTGAAGCGCTCACCGAATACCTTAAAATATCCGGTAGCCATTGGTTGAAAATAAGTTGTCATGCCTGTAATCGGATTCTGGGAAGACAGGATGGAATTTAAAAAGGTGTTCTCATAATAATCCGTGTATTTTGCTTCACCCGTTATCATGTAAAGCTTCTTGGTCAGCTTCAGCATATTGTAAGCATTGCAGGTCTCATTGTTGCAATTGGTCCGCTCCGCGTCCAATATATCGTCCAAGCCAAAATGCTCCCATTCACTGTTGCCTCCGGTGATATAAGTATGGTTTTTCACGACCATTTCCCAGAATGCCTTAGCATAATCAAGATAAAGCTCTACATCCTCCGCAGTATCACGATAGGTAATATAGCGGTTTAATGCACCAAGGAATTTTGGAATGGTGGTATTCGCATGATGATTATTCAGAATATGATCCCCAGGCTTACCCTTTAATACCTTCTCAAACAGTTCAACCTGGTCGAAGGCATGGGCTGCCAGGGCATGCTTGTTGTTTTTGGTCATCTGATACAGATCATAGAGGCAGTCATTCATTCCGCCGTACTCAATTCCGATTACCGTCCGGCGGATATCAGAGGTCCAACAGCTGACTCTATGGTAAGTCCAGTCACCAAGTCGGGAAGCAATCTGTAACGCCATATCCGCAATCTTTTTCGTCCTCTCGTCGGATAAATGCGCTACGGCAATCAGGCCCTCATATATTTTATGCATGGTATACCACGGTACCCAGGCCTGTGTAAATATATTCGTCTGATTTTTCTCAACATTATCAAATTGGAGTTCCACCTTATCCTTATCCAGGATCACCGCACCAAAGATAAAGCCGGTACCCAGAGCATCCTGGCAATCCTTCAGGCCCTGGATAATCTCAGAAACCATGGTTAATAACAGCTGCTTCTGCTCTTCCCCGGAATTAGCACTCTGATAAGCCTGGACACAGGCAGTCAGGTAATGTCCCAGCGTATGTCCTCCAATCAGTAAGGATTCCCAGCCGGCATAACGATTAACACCCTTGGTGTCAATTCCTGCAGTTTCACGAAAACCGGCAAGCAGCCTGTCAGACTCAAAGGACAGAAGGTATTCTATCTCCTTTTGTGTCGCGTTAATGTAATAACCATCAGTCAGATAAACCCGATCCAGTTCAAAGGCTTCCAGCCTTTTTAACTGTTTTGCTGTATCTGCTGTAATATCTGATACTTTTTCAGTTGAACTATCTTTCATACTTTCCCTCCGTCATAATTACCTATGAAATTAGTTATCTTAATCCATTCTCATTATAACAAATGGACCCCTCTAATAGAAATACCAAAAGGTATGAATTGGTGTAAAAAAGTCAGACGATCAAAAAAACTGACTGCATTCTTAGGAAAACAGCCAGGCTTTATCATAAATAATTCATATGCAGATTTTTAAATCAGTGAAACAGATACCATTTATTATACAGCCTGCAGCGGAAGCTCAACCACAAAGGTTGATCCTTCCCCCTGCTTACTGTCAAAATGCACTTTACCATTCGATAATTCAACAATCATTTTTACCAGGACAAGCCCCAATCCGTTACCTTCCTTGGAACGTGATTTGTCTCCCTTAAAAAAGCGCTCAAAGACCCGGCTCTTATCTTCTTCTGCAATTCCAATACCCTGATCGGTAACTTGAAATACCGCATTTTCATCCTGCTGAAATAATTGAATGGTAATCAAGCCCTCCTGGTTAGAGAATTTAATCGCATTCTGAATCAGATTCAACCACACCTGCTGTAACAGATTTTTATCTCCCACGATTGTAAGCTCCTCCAGATCAATGTCGAACTCCAGGTTCTTCTTCGACCATTGCACTTCTAACAAAAGGATTGCTTTGCGAATCTGTTCATCCAGGGAATATGCTGTTGATTGTTCCCGTATCACCTTACTGTCTAACTCCGATATTTTCAGCAGATTGGAGGACAGCAAAGATAATCGTTCACTTTCATTTATGATGATTTCACTGTATTCCTTCAACTGCTCCTCCGAGCATCTGTCTTCCTTGATTAATTTGGCATAGCCCATAATCGAGGTAATCGGTGTCTTATATTCGTGTGAGACATTGGATACAAAATCCTTACGCAGAATATCGATGTTCTTCAATTCCTTCGTCATTAGATTAAAATCCGTGGTCAATTGCCCGATTTCATCCATGCTTTTGACTTTAACTTCAATATCAAAATTACCTTGAGCAACCTCTTTGGAGGCATTGGACAGACGTTTGATCGGTCTTACGATACCTCTGACTGCCAAAATGATTAATATTGTACCGGTCATTGTGCTGATGAAGAATGCCTGACCAGTCAATATTCGAATTCTTTTCATTTCCTCCAGCAGCTGCTGATGACTTGCAGACTGCATCTCCGCTTTCAAGATATCTATGATGGAACTGCTGGCAATAACATGAATTATCATGCTATAGGTCAGAGTGTTAAGCAGCCACCAGATACCAATAAAGATAAGAATAAACTTCGTATAGATTGATTTATTTCGAAATTTCTTTCTCATACCAGCCTTTCCGCCTTATAACCAAGGCCTCTGACTGTAATGATTTTAAATTCCTCCAGCTCATCAAATTTCTCTCTCAGCCGCTTAATATGGACATCCACCGTCCTAATATCCGTTTCATTATCAAAGCCCCAGATTTCGTCCATCAGATCCTGTCTTGTAAATATTTTTTTCGGATAGCTAAGCAGCTTATAAAGCAATTGGAATTCCTTCTTTGGCAAAAGAATTTCCTCGGTATCCGTTGTTACAGTCAGGGTATCATAGTCCAAGGTGATATTGCCAATAACGATTTTATGATCATTCATAATCTTTGCCCGGCGAAGTAAAGCAGACACCCGAAGCAGCATTTCATCAAAATCAATCGGTTTTACCATATAGTCATCCGTACCGACAATGAAGCCTTTTTTCTTGTCATCAATGCTTTCCTTGGCGGTTACCATCAGAATGGGGAAATAATAATTCGCATCCCTCAATTCCTTTGTCAAAGTATAGCCATCCATATTAGGCATCATAATATCCGCTATCATGAGATCCACATGCTCCTTATCCAGGACAGTTAGAGCTTCTACTCCGTCGGAGGCAGTTACTACCTGATACCCGTCCCTGAGCAGATAGGCCTTCATCAGATTTCTGATACTTTCATTATCATCTACAATCAGAATTTGAAACATGTGGAACCTCCTTTAACATAATCTTTTCTATTTCCTTAATGATATTACAAGCTTCTCAAAGCGTCAATCGGATTAAGTCTGCTTGCTTTGCGTGCAGGCATATAACCAAAGACAACTCCGACTGCGGAGGAGAAACCTACCGCCAGAGCTACTGTGGAAACAGAAAGTGTGAAGCCTACCCCAATCAGAAGTGAAGCAACATATGCAATCACGCTTCCAAGTAATAATCCGATGATTCCGCCAATCATGGACAGGAAGATGGATTCAATGATAAACTGAAGCTGTATTCTGCCCGGCGTAGCTCCAAGGGCTTTGCGTAATCCGATTTCCATCGTACGTTCCGTAATGGATACCAGCATCATATTCATAATTCCAATACCGCCTACTACTAAGGAAATTGCGGCAATTCCAGCCAGAAGGTAGGACATCATCGACATCATAGTCTGAAAGCTTGCTATCATGTCTCCCATGTTAAATACCGAATAGGCATCTTCATTATAATTAAAGGCTGGATTAAGTACACCCTTTATATCAGTCACGGTTTGATCTGCGGTATTGGTATCCTTCAGATAGACGTCCAGGCTGGTAACGCTTTTTACTCCAAGATTACGCAAAGCGGTTGTATAAGGGATGACTATTGTATCATTTTTGGAATTGATACCAAAGCTGCTGGATGATGCAAGAGTACCGATAACGGTATAGGTGGTGCCGTTAATCATCAGTTCTTTGCCGACAGGATCCACTCCGTAATAGAGCTCCTTCACGATATCATCGCCGATGATTGCTACCTGATTCTTGCTGTTGATGTCAAGGATATTGATTGCTCTTCCTGATTTTAATATGCTTGTATCCATTTTAAAATATACTTCATTCTTGCCCTGGACAGTTACATCTTCCATAACATTACCAGCATATACGATGTTCGTCCTTCCGGAGATCGTCGGTGATACGCCTTCAATATTATCCACCTGAGCAATTGCATTAATATCATTATCCGTTAGACCCTGCTTCAGAGGCGTACCCATGGCGGTTACCTGAATCTTATTAACACCCAGGGAATTGACTTGATCACTGATGCTGGTGGTCGCACCCTGTACAATGGTAATTAAGGCAATGATGGAGGCTACGCCGATGACAATACCCAGCATGGTCAGAAAAGATCGTAATTTATTATGAATGATATTTTCCCATGACATTTTAATACTTTCCAATAACATGTCAGTATGCCTCCTGTTCCGTAAGATTACCGTCTAAGATATTCACAACCCGTTTCGCGTGACTGGCGATTTTATGATCGTGAGTAATCATGATAATGGTCCTTCCATCCCGATGTAATTCCTCAAAAAGCTCCATTACCTGTGCACCTGTTTTTTGATCCAAGGCACCTGTGGGTTCATCCGCAAGAAGTATCGTTGGTTCCGTAACCAGCGCCCGGGCAATAGCAACACGCTGTTGCTGTCCACCGGAGAGCTGACTGGGAAGGTTGTGGATTTTATCCGACAAGCCAACCTTAGCCAGGATATCCTTGGCACGCTTTTTACGTTCACCGGCAGTGACACCGCTATAAATGAGCGGAAGCTCCACATTCTTTAAAGCCGACAAACGGGACAGAAGCTGAAAGCTCTGGAATACAAAGCCAATCTCTTTATTTCTGACAGCTGCCATATCAGCTTCATCCAGATCCTCGATATCCTTCCCGGAAAGAAGATATTTGCCCGAAGTCGGCACATCCAGGCATCCGATGATGTTCATCATGGTAGATTTGCCGGAGCCGGAGGGACCAAGAATGGATAAAAACTCACCGGAATGGACCGTCAGATTGACCTGATGAAGAACCTCCAGTTCCTCCTCACCCATATAGTAGCTTTTACTGATATTCTTCATATTAAGGATTTCCGTCATTGATTATTCCCCCCGTTACGTCCGCCAAAGCCGAAACCACCGGAGGTTGTAGAGGAATTATCCTTATAGTAAACAACATCACCGCTATTGATACCGCTTGTGATTTCTACATTAGTTCCGTCATTAATACCGGTTGTTATGGTGGTATTCACCACTTTGCCCTTATCATCCATCAGATATACGTAGGGCTGATTATTATTATCAAACTGGATCACATTCATAGGCAATATCACTACGCTCTTCGCTGATTCTCCAGCGACTTTTACCTCAGCCGACATACCTACTCTGACATCTTCATCCTTTGCCAAATCAATCACAGCAGTAAAGAAGGTTACACCATTCACTACCTGACCTTCTTTGGAGATACTCTGTATCGTACCATTCACCTCTTTATCAATTGCTCCGATGGAAACCGTAGCTTCCTCTCCAACCTTTAATTCCGCCATATCATACTCGTCTACCTTTACGCTGATCTGAAGGTTATCATAATCTACTATCTCCATTAAGGAAGTGCCAGCCATAACCTGTGCATTTTCTTCTACATTAATCTTGGATACTTCACCATTAATCTTTGCTTTTATCTTATCATCCGTAGTTGTGGTAAAGAGTACATCCCCTTCTTTTACGATATCACCCTCTTTTACCTTTATATCTTTCATCTGCAATACGCTTTCTGATAATACTGTTTCACGGTTTTTCGTTTCAACATTTCCAGAAAAGGTATAATAGGTGTTAATATCACCGGTTTTCGCATCAACACTTTCATAGCTTGTTTTTTTGGGCTGCAGGGCTACTCCTACGACAAGAAGCAGTACAATAACAACTGCAACAATCATAAAGATACGTTTTTTTAATTTTGATTTTCTTTTTGAACTCATATTTTTTCCTCCAATTAATAAAGTAAACTTAAAATAATATAGGAATATGAACTGAATATGAACGGATAAAAATAAATACAACCAAAAGAGCTGTCAAATTGACAGCTCTCATCGTTAGGATAATCATATTCATTTTTAAGAGGTTAACCTGATATCTCTTTATTTGCCGGCTGCAGAAGCAGTCGGATGGTATAAACGATTGTAGCAGAGATTAATTTGTTTTCGTGCTGACTGTTTTGTCGCTATCTGTTTTTGCGCTATCGGTTTTGGTGCTATCCGTTATGGTATTACCTGTTTTGGTACTGTCAGTTTTCGCACTACCTGTTTTGGTGCTATCAGTCTTTGTACTACCTGTTTTCGTGCTATCTGTCTTTGTATTATCTGTCTTTGTATTATCTGTCTTCGTGTTATCTGTTTTCGTATTATCTGTTTTGGCTTTATTTTTCTTTACATCATAGCTTTCCGTTCCCGAGAGCTTATATACAACGACCGCCACACCTCTTTCCATGTATTTGAACATCTTTTTCGCTGCTGACGGTGGCATATTAATGCAGCCATGGGAGCCGTTGGTCAGATAGATATCCTTGCCAAATGCACTTCGCCAGGACGCATCATGGAGACCGATATTTTTATTAAAGGGCATCCAGTATTTCACCGGCGTTGAATAATCCTCACCAACAAGGGTTGCGTTCTCTTCTTTATACTGAACCGGATATGTTCCGACAGGCGTGCCCAGATGCTTGGATACATTACCTGATACGAAATCCGATTGAAGAATTAACTTCCCATTTTTGTAGAAAAACAAATGCTGTGCAGTCAGATTGACCTCCACATAGGTATTGCCGATATCATCTGCGCCATATTGCTGCGCTGTCTGGAAATAAACCGGATCCTTCTCTACCTTTTCTCCATTTTGTATTAACTGGGTAAGCTCCTTCACCTCTTCCGGCCGGTTCAGCCACCAGCCATAATCGCCGCCTTTTACATTGATTGTCTTGCCATAAGATGTCTTAAAGGTACGGACCCTGCCGAAGGAATTATAGGTTTTACCGATATAATCAACAAATTCCTTAATACCATCGGTATTAAAGCTCACATTAAAATCTTTATCAACCGTAATCCACTGACTGATCTTAGTACCATCCACAACCTCGGTGGCATCGCCAAATTCATAGGTTATCTTCGCACCGGCTAACTTATTCATTTCCTCCTGTGCTTTTATCAAAGCAGGATTATCCGAAGTTATCTCCGGTTTGGCATAGCAATCGGCTTCCTCGATTGATAATGTAGTCTGTAAATTTTCAATGGAATTGCTGACAGAATCATATAATTTGTCCGATATTACCCTAGCTCCCTGATTCTCCGGAAGGAGCTCATAACCATTCTCGCCAAATTCTGATATAGAGGCATTTACCGGTTCTATATCATTCGCCTTGTCAAAACAATTGAGATGGTCAAAAACCTTTTGCAGTGAGCTTTCATCATAATCAAGCATTGTGTTAATGGTTAATTCCTGCGGCCGAAATAAAGAAACTGGCCATATCAGTGAATTCTGCTTACCTAACAGGCCTGATATTCCGCCTTCAAATACGGTATGAAGGTTAATATCCTTACCGTTGATGGTATCCTCTACTCCGTTTCTCTCCTCCAGCGTGAGACTATACGCTTTTACCTCTGCAGTAATGGCATCTTCCGCCTGGCTCACCGTCATATTGGAGGTACTTATCCCATTGATTACTGTATTGGTGTAAAAATGGGTGTGATAATAGAAAGCGATATAAAGATATAGGAACAGAAGCGGTATGATGATACAAGCTCCAGCTCCAGCTATCCTGGATTTTATAGTTGCATTATTCTTCTTCATTTTTGATCCCCGACTTTGTCTACTTACTTTCCCTTTTTTTATGGTATCCGTAATCATTAGGCTTGTTTCAACATAATACGAACCCACATGTAACTATCATAACATAAAAAAATGTTTTCTTTAAGGCAAATTTGATTAATTTTTCTTTACATTAATGTTACATTTTGTATTTTAAAGAAGTTTTATGAAGTAATTTCATTTCATCGTTTTACTATGAATTATGTCGGATAAGCAAAAATTTATGCTTCGTAACAGAAAGCAAATATAACTAAATACAGCTAAATACAGCAATTAAATGAACCGACAAAATTCATCCATAAAATGAAATATGGCTGTTAATATAGTTGTTAGCCTAAGAATTTAGATTACATTTGCAACTTAGAAATTATTTTGGCATCTTGGAAAAAAATAAAAAAAATAAAAAACAACGATAAAAAGCAAAAAAATTATTGACTCTCACGTCCCGTAATAGTGTATTGTAAATAAAGGGATTGAGATAGATGAAGTTCATCCGCCGGCAAAATTTCATTTTATTTCCATTACTAAACAATCAAACCTGGGAGGATCAGCGATGAGAACTGTGAACCAAGTATCCAAACTGACTGGCATCAGCGTTCGGACCTTGCATTATTATGATGAAATCGGTTTATTCAAACCTAGTAAATTAACCGATACAGGATACCGTCTGTATGATGACGATGCCTTGGAGGCTTTACAGCAAATACTCTTCTTTAAGGAGTTGGATTTTTCTTTAAAAGATATCAAAGCGATTATGTTAAATCCTATGTTTGATAAAATAAAGGCCTTTGATAACCAGAAAAAACTGATTCAAGCGAAACGTGACCGGCTGGACGGTTTACTAAGTTTATTGGATAAACTTGTGAAAGGAGAAAAGTGTATGAGTTTTAAAGAATTTGATATGAGCGAATATTTTCAGGTATTGGATGAATTTAGAGAAAATCATAGCGAGGAAGTAATGAAACGCTGGGGCAGCCTGGAAAAATTCGATAAAATGGTTGATACATTCAAAACGAACGAGTCTGAGATGGCTAAAATGGCCATAAAGCAATATGGCAGTATCGAAAAGTATACGCAAGCCATGAAGGAAAATATGAATCATATGAAAAGCATGGACTCTATCCACGCTAATACTGATGATTATATACAAAAAAATACTGCAATCAATCAAAGACTGACTGCAGATCTAAGTAAAGATCCTTCATCCAACGAGATCCAGATGATCGTAGAGGAACTTGTGTCCTTATTCAACGAGTTCTATCAGGATACTAATATGGGCGAGAATTTTTGGGCTCTTGCAATCGAGGGGTATACCTCATCACCTGAGATAATCGCCACAGCAGATAAAATATACGGTCAGGGAGCCTCCGAATTCATCGGTCAGGCATTGAAAGTATATTGGAGCTAAATTGATTAAGATGTTGTTGTATAATCGATGTACCACCTGACACTGTATGTATGGCTAAAATCTGAAAGTTCCTTAGCACGACAGAGCTCTGCAAATGTTTCAGCAAGAGTTCCAGTATACTAAGCGAACTTTCAGATTAAAGATAAGCTTCCTGCTCTATCACCAGACCTATCTCTAAGATCCGGTTGATCAAAGGCTGTAATAAAGGTTCCTCCAGATGAGTCAGCTTTTCCAACGACCCATTCCCAATAGGTTCTCCAAAAGCTTTGTACTTCTCAAATGTCTCCAAATTCATATGATAAGGCTTCACTTCAGGAAAAATCCTTTTCCTGATATATTGAAAGATACGAATACCGCCATATACAGATCTAGGATTAAATCAATCAGCGTCATCTTCTCCACCCTCCTGTGAGGTAAGCAGATCTGCAAACTCCTTCTTCTCAAATTCCTGGACTGAGATACGGTTTTTATTCGGGTTGGCAAATACAAAGGTCTTATCGACATTGTCCACATAATTCTGGATCTTATCATTCGTCGCACTGATGATTGCCTGGAAGCCTAATTTACGGATTAATCCGATACAGCTGCCTACCTTTTCCGCATCCATTTTGGAAAATGCTTCGTCCAGAACGACCAGTCTTGGTGTCGGTCTTCTTCGTATGCTTGATTTGAGATTAATCCGGTATACCTGGGCAAAGCTTGCCAAAAGTGCTACATACAGAGGATTCTGACCTTCACCACCGGAATTCTTGGATAACATCCTGCTCAGCCTCATCGGCGGCATTCCTTCTACCAGCTGCTCCATGTCAAAGGACAGATAAGTACGGTAATCCGAGTATTTCTCCATATTCTCACGGGCTTCCTCCAGCGCTTTGGGATCGCTGCTCTCCGGCGGCATGAATAAGTCAATCAGCTCGTTAATCAGATCGCTGTAATCCTTCTCATGCTGCATGCTGAACATATCCATCTGGTTATTCATATTGCCAGTCAGCTGATGAGGGTTGATCTCCAGGTTCTCATCCATGAACATGTCATAGAATTTGCCGTCCTCACCCTTATTCTTCGTGATGATAAACTTATATTTATCCTTTCCGAAGTCCAGCTGAGCCAGGATTCGGTTAAGATCCTCCTTCTGCTGCATGACTTCCTTAATGGAGTCACGGATTTTATAGATAAAGTCGGTCTTAAAATGATAAATGGCCTGAACCGCCTGTTCATTTGCCTTCTGTGTAAATTCATTCAGCTTGTCGCTGCTCAGATTATCTAATAATTGATCATACTCCTTATTATCCTTACCGGTAAGGGAAAATCCCCGGTAAGCATAGGCATCACGGTATAATTCCCTCTTCTTCAGCAGCTTATCAAATTCATAAGTCATCTGTGTTTCACAGTTTTGTTTGCGGTAAATTAGATCACTGCGGATGCTTTCTGTCTTCTTATTCTCCTGTTCCTTCATGAAAAGCTGATATGCCTCATCCCGCAGATCGTCATACTGATAGGCTTTCTGCTTTTCTAGCAATTCTTCATTGAGAAGTAAAATCGTTTCCTGGAAGCTTTTGATATCGTTTTCTTTTGTCTGCAATGCAACACTTGCTTTTTCCTTCTGCTTACTTTTGGAGTCGATTACCTGTTCTAACAGAAGCTTCTTTGCCTTCCATTCATCGATATTTAATTTCTTTAGTTCTGCTATTTTGCGCTTATATTCTTCCTTTTGCTGCTCTTTCGCCTGTATCTGCCTGATTTCCTCAAACTTACTGCTATAATATTCGGCGTCATTTTGCAGATATTCTAATTGCAGCAGCTCTCCAAGCTGTCTTACCTGCTGGTCCAGCGGCTCCTTCTGCTCCTGCAATTCCTTCAGATTTTTCTCCAGCAGCCTTAGTCTTCTTTCAATAGCACTGCGGCCGATATAGGCTTCCTCGGTGTAATTACGAGGATTGATATGCTGCAGCTTGTAGCCCTGGTAAAGCACACAGTCCGAAGTAATACCGCTCTTATTATTACGAAGCTCTTCCATCGTGCTGCATTTGATCACAGCACCCATCAGATAATCGATGTAGGCTTTGGTATAATCGGAGGCTACGGCTACTTCCTCTGCAAGGGAATTCTTAAGGTTTGGTCTGCCATCACGCAGAACGCTTTCCGTATCGATGACTGCCACCTTATAATACTTTTTCGGATCAAGGCTTCGATACAGCTCCATCGCATGCTTTGCATACTCCGAAGGAACGATCAGGTTCAGCTTATTGTTACCCATGTAACCTTCTACGGCATTCAGCCATTGTTCCTTGTCAACCTCGATCACGTCGGCCAGGATATCTACCCGAATCGGCATTTCATAAGCCTGTTCCAGTTCCCGCGTGATATAATCCTTAGCTTCCAGAAGATAATTAGGATAAGCTTTCTGGCCATTTTTTAAAATCGTCATCTGCTTGGTGATATCAGATATTTTCTGTCTGAGCTCATTTATTTTACCAGCCAGCTCATTTTTCCCCTTTTCAAGTTCACCTCTAAGCTCTGCGAGATTGGTTTTAACCCTGACGAAATCCGCAGGGCTGGTATAATATTCTTTAATATGTTCTATTTCTGTTCTGGTTGTAGTATCTATTAACTCGGTATCTAGCCATTTGCTTAAGCCCTCAGCCGTTTTATCATAGGAGGCTTTGCTTCGGTATAACAGCTCCAGCATCTGGTTTAAGCTGCCAAGCTCTGCTTCCAGATGCTCATAACCACTGTTTTGAATAGCAAAGGCTACCTCATCCCTTTGTTCCTGCAGCTGCTTAACCTCCTGCTCCAAGTCAGAGATAGACTGCTCCAGTAATTTGATATCCTCCTTATATTCTGAGTGCTGAAGCTGCAGCTTGTCAAGCTTTGCCTCTATCGTGGAAATATCCAGCTTATCCAGATTATACTGATATTGTGCAATCTGATTGGTATTCGCAGTATATCGCCCATATTGCTCTTTGATGTCGGTCAGAAGCCTTATCTCGTTCTTCGTATCCTCCAGTCTTCGTTTCAATCTGGTGTACTGGGCAACACTGTCCTGCATGTCCTCCATATGGATATCATTTTCCGTACAGATATAATTCTTAACGAAATCCTCAAGCTTCATATCCATCTTGAAAGGAATTGCCTTCTTGAAAAGCGCCGGAAAATGCTTTGGATGTAATCCGCCAAAATAATTGCTATATAATTCATTACGGAATTTCTCGTTGGTCCTTGAGAAGTAATAATCCTCCTTCGCATAATGCTCCTGAATATAATCCTTCAGTTCGTTGATGGAAAATACCTTATCGCCCTCACGATACCGGTTTGCCGCCAGCTCTCCGGCATGCCAGAAGAACATCCTGCTCACGTCATTAACGGAGACATCCACATCGAAGATTACGCCCAGACTCTGGTATTTGTGTGTCTCCGTATCCTGGAATTCCAGTACAATCGTAGTGGAGAAGTTCTTATTACGCAGATAGCTGATATCATTGTTCTCCTGAACAACCTTCATTCCTCTGAGGTACTCAATCAGAGTACGGTCCGAATCCTCCTTCGCTGCCTTGTTAAAAAAGCCGCGGCCGTTGCTGTCCGCATATAGTACGATCTGCAGCGCATCCAGGACTGTCGATTTACCGCTGCCGGAATGACCGGTAAAGAAATTGATCTCGTCATGGAAAGTAAGCAGTTTTTCATTAATATAATGCCAATTATTCAGACACATCTTCGAAAGTGCTTGATATCTGTCCATCTTCGGTCACCTCCTCTTCCTCCTGATACTGCTCTATGATTGCCCCGATGGACTGGTTGTCCAGAAGCAGGTTAACCGTCGGATAGATAATGAACTTCGTATCACCATCCAGGTCGCCCATTTCATCGGTTATTTCTATCACCTGATATTTCTTCAGGGCAGCTACCGTCTTACGAACCTCCGTAGGAGAAATGGACTTATTGCTCCATAACCGGAATAATTGTATCTTATCATATACTTCATTCAGTGAAGTATATACATGAATGGAGCTGGAGGCAGTATTCATCTGCTCGTCAAAAATCAGCTTCAACAGCAGGATAAATACAGTCGTCAGCCTGCTTAACTTATCCCCCTGTAAATTCTGGGTCATGATGTGCATGATGCCAAACTGTCTGTTTTCGATCAAATCAATATCCGCAATCTTAAAGTACTCTTTCAGGAAATCCAGATGCCTTTCACAGGTACGATACATGCGGTTTGGCAGGTATCGCTCCGTTTTCTTATCGTATTTTCTTTCCAGTATGTAGGTCTGATGATATAGTGTTTTTATTGCTTCTTTTATCTCCTCTTTCTCTTCGTCGAGAAGTTCATTGTAATATGGGAACATGGGTATCCTTTCTATCAATCCGTTCAATCAAGACTGTTTTTCTCAAATATCATATCCGGGTAGGAGTATTTACCATTGGTAATCGTACCTTTTACTCCAGGTACTACATGGAAGGGACTGCTCTTACGGATGCTGTAATCATAAGCCAGAATCAACAGCTCGAATTCTTCATCCGATTGAATGGCATGATCCTTCGTCCGGAAAATTCCGTCCTCCATTTTATCTATGATAAATTCTTCTATCTGAGCCTTACTGTAACGGTTCTTATTCCGATTGATACGCAGAATATCTTCTCTGGACAATTCCTCTTCCGTCTCTACCTCTGCTTCCACCGTTTCCTCGAATTGTTTACGCTTCCCTCTTTTTTTATAAAGTGAGTCCGAGGAAATTACCGTAGGATCATTAATCTGAATCGTGTTAGTAACCTGAGCAGAAAGGTCATTGTCCTTCCTCCGGGACATCAGATTTAACAAGGCTACTACATTGCCCTTGAGGCTGTCGTCACTGCTTAGCAGGTACTCCAGTCGGCTTACCGTTGCCCGGATGTATTTGCTATGCTCCGTATCAATATGGGAAATTCGTTTCTCCATATTGATCATACCACGCTCTATCTCATAAAGGGTATCTGCGAATTCATTCTCGATATCTTCTTCCTTCTTACCCTCCGCCAGCATTTTATGCTTTAGAATACTTAATCTGTTCTCATCTTCGCCAATGGCCCGAAGAAGTTTTTTAATATCATTTTTATAGATATAAAAATTGTCACTGGTCTTTATTAAGCTGTACTTCTTGTTGACAATTGTCTCTACATAGACATTCAGATGCTCCAGCAATAAATCCTCATAATTGTTTTTCTCCAGGAGGGCTCCGAAGAACTGATCCATATTATGGAGCATGTCCTGCAGGGAACGATTTAATCTCGCCGTATTAATCATCGCAGCCTTCAAAAGCTCCAACCCGGCTTTCATATCATAATAAAAGGAGTAGATGTTGGTGTAAACATTCTGTATATACAAATCCTTCTCATCCGAATCAGGGTTATTCAGCCGCTTAATGGTCTCAATAAACAGTGACGAATAATCCGGAATAATGATATTCGTCTTAAAGGAGCTGTAATCCTCCACCTTCTTTAGCCAGGTAAACCGGATCAGACGGTTCAATATCTTGGAAGCCATCGGCTCCATCAGATCCGCCTCCTGATCTTCGTCATCGGCTGAAATATCCACAATCCGGTCTGAAAAATGCTCCGCTATCAACTGAATGCAGGTCTCCTTCGTGAGAAAGTAGTCATTATATAGATATTCATCATAAATTGTCAACATGGCTTCCATATAAATATAGCGGTTTCTGGAGCTGAACACACTCCAGAACTGCTGCGGTAGTTTTAAGATTTCTTTCATTGGATCTCCCTGGAATATTGCACTTTTCTGATTTAACCCTCTTAAAGTGTTAAGTGTTATCAATCTATTCTAGCATTTAATGTCGATTGGTAGCAACAGTAAATTATTTTTACTTTCGATAAATCAAGAGTGCATAATTGCTCAGGCCGCAGCAGCCCAGTGTTAAGAATTAAGCATCCAGTTCTGAAACCTTTTTCAAGTACTCCCGTCCCTTTTCCTCTTGGTCATGAAGCGGATCCCACACTTGAGCAAAGAAAGGATCTACTTTCGCTCTTGCAGCATAATTCCAGCTTTCCCGTTCACATACAGGGCACCAGTGCCCTCCTTCCAGGATAAGGCGGGGACTTGCTTCAAACTGGTGACCGAAGGCACAGGTAAACTCCAATTTACTATTCCAATCGCCTTTCTCCATAGCAGTAGACCTGCATTCACCACCGCGAAACTTTGCAGCCCCTCTCATATCATCGATATCCAAATCACCTTCCGGTTTTGTTTCATCATAGCCATGATCTAATTGAATAACCTTATCCCATTCCTTAAAATGCTTGAAATCGTTGATATCCTCAGGAATGGCTTCCCAGTTCTTCCTGCTTCCCCAGTATGCATCTATCTGCTCCTTCATATCAGTTTCAATAAACCTGACTGTTCCATGCTCCGTTCTTGCCACCTTCAGAAATACCCTTTTTAAGATGCTTCCCATCAATCTCTGTCCACCAGGAATTTTGCAGATAACTCTGGATATCGAAGCTGTGACGCCAAGGTTCTTAAGATATTCATCATAGAAATATTGCATAGAATCATGTCTGAACTCTAGATATTCTTCCAACTTATCCGAATCAAGATAATATTGTCCGTGGAAATTAAGTGTAGCATACCATTTCGGATCTATTACATAGTTAAGATTTGTGATACCGATCGTACTATAAAGCTGCTTGTACATGGAATACGTATCCACTCTGCAGCTTTCACCGCCGCCGATGTTATAGATATGTCCCCAAAAATCCTTTGACAGCTTTCCGGAGAATTCCCTGCTGCATAGATTTCTTAATAGTATTCCTGAGTCTCTGTCCGATACATATTCCAATACGTTATCCAGACAATTATGGAACATGATAGCATCCTTGATTTTACTCATCGCAGGTCCTATAATTCCCGTCTGTCGTAAGCTTACCCAGTATTTTAAGCCTGATTCAATCAGAAGCCGTTCAGCAGCAATTTTAGATATCGCATAATAATCATAAATACTAGGTTTTATCGGGTCACCTACTCTTCCCCAATGGATTGGAGGCATACGGTCCCCCGTCTCTGCAACTGTTCCTATATATACAAGCTTTACGTCATCCATCCGGTCCTGCTCTCTGATTGCCTGTATAATATTCTTCATTGATCCATAATTCACTTTCATTGCCAGTTCCGGATGATAATCTGCCATCGGAGATACGAAAGCCCCGACATGCAAAATCAGATCTGATTTTTTCACACATTCATATACATCTTCGTAATTAGTCAAATCACCCCAATGGATGGTAAGTCCTTTGACGGCTTCATAACCCTTGAGCTTTTGTCTATCCTGCTCTGTGTCGCGGACTAATATAATAATATCTTGTATTTCAGTGTCTTTTAGGAGTTCATTCAGTCCGATAAATCCCATGCCACCAGTTGCTCCTGTTAATAAAACACGTTGTTTTTTCATATCTATTCACCTTTCATTCCTATTGCCTGTAGTTTATGATCCATTGCAGCTTCGCTCCCAAGTAAACCCGTATCGCCTATCATAAAAATCTTCATATGAAAATCTCCTTTCTGCTATCAAAACCTTATAAGTAATTGTTGGGATTTACCACACAACTACATATATGGAGTTTCACAATTATCTAATCAAAACCTTAAGCTTGACTTATCTACCCTGCAGTTTTATAATACTGACACAGTGTCTATTTTACAACCACCAGATGTTTTTAAATTGTTGCGCAATGAATATTTCGAACGAATTTGTTGTAAATCCGCTATATTTCAGATAAATGCTTTAAATTGGAAAGGATATCATGCCATGATTGGAAAAGAAAATCAGAGAATAAAACTGACAAAAGTACTTCTAAAGAAAAGTCTCATTGAATTGATGCATTCAAAACCAATAAATAAAATAACCATCAAAGAATTGTGTGAAAATGCCGATATTAACCGCTCAACGTTTTATTTATATTACACTGATCAGTTTGCACTGCTGGAAGAGATAGAAAAAGAACTGCTTTTACGAGTCCAGCAGCATTTGCAGAAAATTGATTCCAGCTCAGACAGTCAATCTTTCTTAATTGAATTACTCAGATATATAAAAGATAATGCAGATATCTTTAAAACTTTATTATGCCACCAGGAAAATTTATCATTTCAGTCAACTTTTATTGATGCAACCATTAAAAATCTCAAATTTAGTCTTAAATTAAATTGTCCGGAAAACATTTCATATTATATCTATAATTATTTGATTATGGGATGCTTAAGCATTATAAAGCAGTGGATTGAAGCTGATTTTGATTTATCATGTGAATATCTGGCAAATATGATTTATCAATTATCTGATAAAGCAGCATCAATTTATGTAACCGATGACAAACTGCAGTAGGATCAGCAAAACTGCTTCTTGTTCCGGCCTCCAGCAAGAAACCATTCATGTGTGCAGCAATACTAACATTACCCGCATTGGTAAATATACCCTTGGTATTTTTCCCGAAGCCTGCATTAGAACCGTCAAATAAGCTCCAATAGGAAGAATAAGGACCGCCTGCAGGAATAATCCGAAAATAAAGACGCACTGAATTCTAGCGTAAAGCTTATTAGAATTCAGTGCGTCCATATTATTTTTATAGATAAATTATTATTTTGATATTTTGTTATCATGCTTTGAAGTCACGAAATCCGGCATCTACTCCATTGTTTTGCCGCTTTATTAATTTGTTACAGTTTCTTCAATAGCTTTTCTCCTAGCTGCTTCACTACGATAAAAATCGCATACATCATCATAACCGTATCCGGCTGCAGCATCCTTCATTTCCTTAACAATCTTATCAAATTCATCATCATTTGCCGCATAAATTGCCTGCCAGGAATAATCACAGATTGCATTGGATATCTGCTGCCATTGAATCTCCAGTTCATCGCTTCGCTTTGATTCTGAATAATTAATTCCTAATACAACCGCATGATTCTTTGCATTCAGGTATTCGTCCTGAGTTGTAAAGCCAGTGTATTTTCTCCATTCGTCAAGGATGTCATATTTTAATGATTCATTATAGCTAGCCCAGGACTGATAATTGAAAGTATCACCACTGGTATCCGGATTACTTGCATCTAAGATCCAGGTCTCAAAGTTCATCTGATTAGTACCATCTCCGTATTTGCCGGAATAATCTCCGGTCATCTCCGTATCTTTATTCGTAACCGTCTTAAGTCCTAAATCAGTCAAATAAGTCTTGCCATTCTCGTCATAATCCCAAGTAACACCTTTCGGACCATATCCAGATACCATTCTCCCTTCCGGTGTGCTTAACCAGTTGATAATCTTCATACAGAGCTCCGGATATTGTGTCTTAGCACCAATGGTAATTACCCTGCTGCCACCGAATACATTTAATCCATACATTAAGGTCTTTTGATCTTCCATGATAACCGGATACATTGCCTTTCCTGCATTCAGATGCTCCGGGGTATTATACTGCAAAGAACCGGCGTAATTAAAAATATTAAAGAAGGCAACTCCACCGGTATAGTCTTCTGTTGCGCCATCCGCACCCTGCGTCATGGAATCCGGGTCAAGCAGACCCTTCTGGAATAATTGATTGTAGAACTTCAAACAACGCAAATACATTCCCCCATCTGCAAGACAATCCTGCCATGTCTGGTTCTGCACATCATATAGACCAATACCCAGCTCTTCATATCCATATAAGGCTGCGGTTGCTTTTACAAACATAACCATATTCTTATCCCAGTCATTGAATAAGGATACGCCGTAGGTCTCGTGTCCAGAATCGGAAGTCGGACAGATTTCCTTCATCTGAGCCAATACGTCAATCCAATCCTCTAAGGTGGATACCTTCGGATAACCTAACT
>DATMUM010000059.1:0-16386 GCA_035564175.1 Mobilitalea sp. | reverse complement strand
TCATTGGTTGCATTGGCTGCATTGCGCTCATTGGCTGCATCGGCTGCATTGCACACATTGGCTGCATCGGCTGCATTGCATACATTGACTGCATTGGCTGCATCTCATACATTTGGCTCATTCCTGGCATTTCATACATTTCATCGGACATTTTTCTGTCATAACCTTTATACATATCCAAATTCTGCACCTCATAAAAAAGTAATTATGAAATATTATATGTGAAAAATTCAAAACATGTGTGTACATTTCATTAAATGTTTTGAGAGATATGCTTGAAAAATCAATAGTAGATAAATCCATATTCTAGCTAGGGCCTAACCGCCCCGTCTCAGGTCTATTTTTTTACCCAAAACATATCAGGCTCAGCGTAACTTATATCAGTCATAATAGAAAAATCCCAGAAGATCAGGTCCTGCACTAATACTTTAAACCAGATTTTCAGATTATCTTTATCTTTGTTTATTGGATATGAAGCTGCCATTCCACCCCATGTGGATATGTTCTTTTCAATAAAAACTTTACTTTTTCATTAGGGCTTTCACGCACTTTTCAATTTTTCTTCTTTAATCCGAACAGTACATTCAAAATAGGTATCCGGCTAAATATTTCATATATTAAAATGGAGGCTGCAAATGACAAAATAAATACGAACAGATAGTTAACTAAAGCTGGAAATTCAAAGATTGTCGTTAAATAGTAGGCTATATACATCATTGGTACATAATGGAACAGGTATATTCCAAAACTTCTTTTCGTCATATAACGTGTCAACTGGTTATCCTGATTGAACCATCGCCTTGCACATCCCATAACACCAAGTATCATAAGCCATGCATAAAGCATTACCATCCAATTGTTAACTGCTCTTTGGTAAGGCATTCCCCAGACTATATAGGCTTGTATAAACCCTGCGATGAAACCGGTAATCATAATTTTAATTCCATTGACGAATTACTAGAATATTATATCAATAACCTCATCAAGGATTTTGAATCAGAAATGTTAAGTCATGCAACGGAAGAGTATTGTATCATAGTAACAGCATACTTTGCATTTTGGCTAAAGTATGCAGACTTTCTTAGACTTCTTAATAGAAATGGATTAAGCTATATTATTTTCACGCAATACATTAAATGTCTGATGAATCTTCCCTTCATCTGCAACTATGATATGACACAGACTTTCAATGAACATATTTTTAATTGTAAATTTGCCTATTCTGCCGGAGGATTATGGAGTTTATTAAGTTATTGGAGTGAAAGAGGTTGTATCGAAAAACCAGAAGAATTAGCTTATATTCTACTATTATAACGGCCGGTATTTACTTATTTCTTAGTTTTACCCCCCTCATAGATGAATAACACACATAGAATTACTAAGGGCTATTCATAAACCAGGCGGATATTTCGGATTAGTATGTTTTGCTTGGGGAGATAATTGCGCTGATGAAGTCGATGATTGGGAATTCTATCAAAAGAGAAGATGTGTTGGAGTTGCAAATGGATATAGTTACCGATTTTTGGTATAAAAATCATAACAGAAAAAAGTAAAATTAGTAGTTGACTTTTTGATGCTTTTATTAGATAATATCTAATGCGGTGCTTGAGTAACGGCACAGCAACAGAGGGAATGATAAATTATTCATCTCAATTTATATCGAGGCGTGGCTCAGTTTGGTAGAGCGCTGCGTTCGGGACGCAGAGGCCGTGGGTTCGAATCCCGTCGCCTCGATTATAAGGATTTACCTTAGATAAGACCATCGGATATCCGGTGGTCTTATTGCTGCTGTATGAAACTATTACATTAGATTAATCAGAAAGTGGTGGAATATTCCAAGTGATTATGATATTATGTATGGAAATTCATAATCAAGGGGGATATTATCATGAATGTTATAGAAGACTGGTATACTAATAAATATGATGAATGGAGCAGACTTGACCGCCACAAAATTGAGTTTGAAATAACCAAAAGATACATGGATACATACATTCCTGACGCACCTCTGGATATATTGGACATTGGCGGAGGTCCCGGAAGGTATTCGCTTTATTTGGCTGAGAAAGGCCATAGGGTTACTTTATTAGATTTATCCCAGCACCATATTGATATTGCAAAAGAAAAGTCATGTGAGCTTGGTATTCCACTAGTGGATTATGTCAAAGGTGATGCATTGGAACTGGAGGCATTTCCGTCTGAAAAATACGATGTTATCTTATTGATGGGACCGCTTTATCATCTGACCAAGGAAGAGGACAGGCGCAAAGCAATCGAGGGAGCAATGAGGTTGCTAAAAAAGGGTGGAATTTTGATAACTTCCTTCATATCCCGGTATGCTCCTATGCTGGACACTTTTTCTTATCTGGAATTCGATGAAAATGAGGAAGAGGTAAAAGGATTATTACATTATCTTGAAGATGGCTATAATGAAGATGGGAATGGGTTTACGACGGCTTATTTTATTGGAATTGAAGAAGCACAGTCCATCATGGCAGATTATGACTTAAAGCAGTTAGTATTTGCAGGTGTTGAGAATATATTAAGCTGTAAGGAAAGAGAGATATATGCTCTTTCTAAGAAAGACTATGATAAATGTATAGAATTAGGATATGCACTTAGTCAGGATAAAAATATATTAGGATGCAGCTTGCATTTCCTTTACATAGGGCAAAAATCAAGTTAAGGAGGACATGTTATGGAGTTATTAATACGACCAATGCAAGAGACCGATTGGGATGCTGTAGCTTCGATTTACAAAGAAGGAATTGATACCCAGATAGCGACCTTCCAGACTGAGGTGCCTTCCTATGAGGCATGGGATAAAGCACATATGAAAGACTGTCGTCTGGTAGCGGAGGAGAAGGGTGAAGTAATCGGCTGGACAGCCCTTACACCCGTCAGCAGCCGCTGTGTATATGCAGGAGTGGCTGAAGTCAGTGTCTATATAAAGGCTGATAACCGCGGCAAGCAGGTTGGAGAGAAGCTTCTGTTAGATTTAATTCAGGCGTCAGAACAGCAAGGGCTATGGATGCTGCAGTCCGGAATTATTGAGATAAATAAAGCGAGTATTGCATTACATACGAAGGCAGGCTTTCGTATAGTAGGGTTCCGTGAGAGAATAGCAAAGGATGTTAACGGAGTATGGCAGAATACGGTTCTTATGGAACGAAGAAGCTCTGTGGTTGGTGCAGAGAACTGTAAGAGTGGCTGCTGTTGTAGCTAGTCATATAAAATTAGATTGGATTCATAAAATTACAGATCACTGATAAATTCATATATAGATCTAAGTTTACTGTTTTACAGACAATGTTTTTCAAACAATATAAAGATAATAACAAAATAAATTATGAAGAAAAGTTCCCGAATTAGCTTGTAAATTAGCTTGTAATTCGAGGGCTTTTCTTTGAATAAGAGTTATCTTTCTTTGAATAGGAGTTATCTATCCTGGAATAGATAATCTTCTTAATGGTGGCCGGGTAGAGTATTATATAATACTACCAAAAAGATAAGCTATTTTAATACAGATATAACTTATTTACACAAAATCAAACCTTTTGGCATTTATTGGCTGTCCGTATTTTGGTAGGATATAAGCAAATAATATTTTACATGGAGGATGTTATGGGAAAGAGATTAACCGATGTTTACCGTAAAGTATCAGCAATATCATTGTCTGTCATTATGCTACTGACCAGCATATCTGGGGTAAGCCTGGTAAAAGCAGCTGCAGCAGGAGAAACTTCCTATGATCTGACTGGATTATCAGCCTTTCAGCTTGATCAGGTGCTTTTGACCGATGACTATTTTGTGAATGCGGATCAGAAGGAAATAGAATACCTGCTGAAGCTGGATGTTGATAAACTGCTTGCAGGCTTTCGACAGACGGCCGGAGTTGATACCAAAGGTGCAACCAGATATTCCGGTTGGGAAAACTCCCTGATTGGCGGACACACCTTAGGTCATTATATGTCAGCCTTAGCTCAGGCATATCAGGGGGCTAATACTACCGACGCACAGAGAAAGAAGCTGCTCGCTAATATCACAACAGTAATTGATGGGTTAAAGGAATGTCAGGATAAGATAGGCACCGGCTTTATCTTCGGTGCAACAATCCTGGATAAGAATAATATTGAGCTCCAGTTTGACAATGTGGAGAAAAATAGGACGAACATATCAAGTCAGGCATGGGTTCCGTGGTATACAATGCATAAGCTGATAGCAGGTCTGGTATCCATCGCTCAGTTGTCCGATGACAATTCTAAGAAAATTGCCGCAGAAGCGCTGCAGGTAGCTTCTAAGCTAGGAGACTGGACTTATAACAGAGTCAGCAAGTGGTCAGCTTCCACGAGAAATACGGTGCTTGGCATTGAATACGGCGGCATGAATGACTGTCTGTATGAATTATTCAAGCTGACGAATAAGAAGGAGCATGCAGCAGCAGCGCATATTTTTGATGAGGATACCTTATTTGATAAGATCTTGAATGCAAAATCCGGTGATAACGTATTGAATAACCTACATGCTAATACAACGATCCCTAAGTTCCTGGGAGCTTTAAACCGCTACATAACCTATAAGGATGATAAATCCGTGAGTGCCGATAAATATCTCAAATATGCCGAAGCCTTCTGGACCATGGTAATTAATGATCATACCTATATTACAGGTGGTAACAGCGAATGGGAGCATTTTGGCCTGGATGATGTGTTAAATTCCGAAAGAACCAACTGTAATGATGAAACCTGTAATGTATATAATATGCTGAAGATGACAAAACAGCTCTTTATGCTGACCGGTGATGTAAAGTATGCGAACTATTATGAAAATGCATTACTCAATACCATTTTATCAGCGGAGAATCCTGAGACTGGAATGTCCACCTACTTCCAGCCGATGGCAACCGGATATTTCAAGGTTTATAGCACGGAGTTTACAAATTTCTGGTGCGATACCGGATCGGGTATGGAGAACTTCACTAAGCTTGGCGAAAGCTTCTATTACCATAAGAACAATATTCTGGTTGTAAACCAGTACACAAGCTCTGAACTGAGTTGGTCTGAGAAAAATGTAAAAATAATTCAAGAATCTCAGATCCCGGAAAAGGATACGTCAGAATTCACAGTCAAGGTTACCGATGGAACAAAGTCCGATATTACAATAGCCTTCCGCCTGCCTGACTGGCTAGCTTCCGATGCTGTCATCAGTGTTGACGGAACCAGATATAACTATACCTCTAAGAATGGTTATGCCTTTGTCAGCGGACCCTTTGCTGACGGTACCAAGATTATGGTTACACTTCCGATGGAAGTAAAGGCATACAGCTTACCGGACAAGACAAGTGTATATGGATTTAAGTACGGGCCGGTAGTATTAAGTGCATTGCTTGGTACGGAGGATATGGAATCCTCAACCACAGGAGTAAATGTTACAATACCTTTGAAGAAGCTCGTTAAGAATACCTATACGAGTACAGGAACGGATACCATTTTAGTTCCGACGAAGACAGTTAAGGAATTCATAGATAACATTAACAACTACATAGTTAGGGATAACTCAGCTTTTGCATTAGCATTTAAGCTGAAGAACTCCAACACGAATCTATCCTTTGTAACCCACTATTCCCAGTACAAACAAAGATACGGTATCTACTGGAATATCTCTGCCGGAATCACCAATGCCGATACGATATCCGCACTGGAAGGCGAGAGACTGGAAGCGCTCCGTCTGGATACGGTTCAGCCTGGATATGGACAATATGAAAATGATAAGCTTCACAGCATGAAAGAATCCGGTGCCGGATCGACAGGCGACACCTCACAGGGAACCTCCAGATATGCCAATGCCAATGGCTCCTTCTCCTACCGAATGATTGTTGATACAGTAAAGGGAACGAATTTACTTGCAACCTTTAATACGAAAGATAATGAAAAGACGATGACCATCAGTATTGGCGATACTGTAGTATATAATCAGGTATTGAAATCCGATTCCATCGCTGAGGAGTACAATGTATTAATTCCGTTACCGACCGATGCGTTGAAAAAGAATGCAGAAAAAGTTACGGTAAATGGTAAGGTGGTATCGGCTGTAACCCTCACATTTACAGGAGCTAAGGGAAAAGCATCCGCAAGATTATGTGAATTCCTCTATACAATAACCAAATATGATACGAACAGTGGTCTGAAATCTCTTTCCGCTGATAAGGGTACCTTGTATTACAGCAAGAGCCTGAAAAAGTTCACCCTTAACGTAGCAGCTGATACGAAGAAGGTAAGTCTTAATCTTGGTATCGCATCACCTTACGGCTATGTAATTATCAATAATAAGGACATTGTACAGAATAGCAAATATGAGATGACACTGACAGGCACCTATACCGGAATTGATATCAGAGTATTTGCAGAAGATCATCAGAGCTATACGGATTACTCCTTTGTCGTTACAAAGGATCAGAAAACGGCCAGAAAGAATGTAGATAAGAAGGTAACCTATTTTGTAGACTGTGGTGACAATAATCCGGCGACGGTTACCAAGGGAGACAGCTTTGGAACCCATAACAGTGTGACAGAGCAGATCTATGGATATGACAGTGCAACCGGATACAAATGGGGTCTTATCGATAATCCGGAAGACCAGTATGGCGGTTCCTCCATCAGTAAGGGACTCTATACTGCGAATACCTGGTGCTATGAATTTAATAATGGTAAGGATGGACTTGATAAAGAAGCTACTAACCGTTATACCAAGAATCAATTTGAATCCGGTATAGACAGACATTTAGATTATGGCTTTGAACTGGAGAATGGTAAATATACTGTTGAGATAGGCTTCGTTGATCCCTGGAAATGTTCAAATCATCCCACCGTATACGCGAATTACGGTACTAAAAATCAGAGCCTGATTGTTGACTCTCTTGATTTGAATAAGAAAACTACCGCAAAGGCTACGGTTACAGTAAAAGATGGCAAGCTGACTCTGAATATAAAGTCTCAGGATAAGGCTATCAATGTAACATACATTAAAATTACGCCGGTGAAAGTAACCTCAACAAGTGACAGTGTAAAAATAGGTAAATATGTAGCAGAGAATTAACAAGTAATCCATAATTCATTAATATTAGTTGGGTTCTGGCACGAGTCAAATCCATGTCAGTATTTTTCTCAGATTAATTATGGTTTAAGAACCTTTTGCTGAAGCTGTCACGATAATCGCTGGGGGATAAACCGGTAATTCTTTTAAAGGCATTGCTGAAATTATGGACATCATTGAAGCCGATGTTATAGCAAATCTGTGAGATGGAATGGTTCGTATCGGTAAGCTCAGCCTTGGCATGATCCATCTTCGTCTGAAGGATAAAATGCTTGATGGTATAACCTGACTGCTTTCGAAAGAAGGTAGTCAGGTATTTTTTATTATAATCAAAATAAGCAGACAGCTCATCCATCGTAATATTTTCGCTGACATGCCTGGTGATGTAATCACAGATATCATTGTATAGCTGCTTCTTGATGTTGCCTTCTCCGTATTTCTTATAAAGATAGCTTTGTCCTGAAATTTCCGCCAGAACCGCAGAAGCCAGAAAATTGTTCAAGCTTACCTCATGATAACGTCTCTCGGAATCCTGAAGCTGTTTCATCAGTATGATAATGCGCTCAGTAGAAGACAAATAGCTAGATTCGGGAATTAAGAGATGCCCCTGGCTGTAGGTTTTTATTATGGATTCACTGTCATAGATATCAGGATCATTCAGATTCTTATTATAGGTAAAATGAAGCCAGTAAAAGGAACAGTCCGATGCTTTGTAGCCATGCTGATAATCCGTAAGATTCATTAGCAGATACTGTCCTTTATGAATTTCATAGTTGGTGCTGTCATTGGCAATATACAGAGTTCCATCGGTTACTACCATTAATTCATAATCGATCAGACGCCTGGTAAGATGCATCCAATCGGGAGAGGGTGACTGGAATTTTCCACACCACCGATAGGAAAATGCTTTTTCCGTATCGAAATCATATATAAGCATAAAATAATGCACCTCCTTTATCTAGGAATAGTTATATATCAGATTATGATAAAATACAAGAGTGAAATATGTAACTTATTTACACCATCAAAGTAATGTGGGTTATCTATAGTCCATTCCGGATGTCTGATGCTTATTTTTGTCAGAGCTCTACAACCTGCCCCAGCTGATCTCCACTGTATGCGGTTCCCTGCCAAAACTCTGGTACTGAAAGCTTGGTATACCCATAGGATAAAGAATAGTACTCTATCCAGCTGAATATATTTTAGAATAGCATGTTAAAATACCTTTCATGCATATGTTAAAAAGAGGTTGAAAAATAATGAATAAGAAGAAAATATTTATCGATGTATTTGTGATTATAATTTTATTTGTCCTATTCGTTCTATGGTATGAGAATAGATATGGAGACATTGTTTTAACCTCATCGTCAATGAATGATTATACAGTTTACCTGATTACTACGGAAAAGGCCGATGATTTTGGAAAAACTGTAAATCAAGGTGCATCTGATATGGCTAAGCTGTTAGGATTAGATTATAAATGGGTTGCCCCACAGGAAAGAAATTCTGATGAACAGATCACTATATTTAATAATGCTGTTAGTGCCGGTGCTGATGCAATAATGATTTCAGCAATTGACCCCGCAAAGATTTCGGAGGCTATTAAAGATGCGAAGACAGCCGGTGTTAAGATTGTCTATATAGATTCACCAGCGAACGAAGACGGAATAATTACGCTGGCAACAGATGATTATGAAGCAGGCGTTACATCAGGAGAAAATATGATTAATGAATTAGGAGAAGTCGGGATAAAAAGTGGATCAATAGGAATAGTGAATGTATCGAAGAAAGATATGGATTATATGAATCTGGAAAAAGGTTTTAGAGACGCAATAAAAGCGGATGGAAGATTCATACTCCTCGATACCAAATATACAATGGGCAATGAAACAATTGCCCGGGAAGCTTCAGAGGCTTTCATCAATGATAATCCGGATTTGGTAGGTTTATTTGGTACAAATGAGAACATAACCTTAAGTATTGGAAATGCTATTAAAAACAGTAAAAAACCAATTATAGGAATCGGATATAAGAGCACAGCTGCAATACGTGAAATGATAAAAGCTGGATATATTAAAGCAGTTATGGTGGAAAATCCATATACGATGGGATACTTAGGTATGGCTGAAGCGCTGGCTGCATTAAAAGAATATGGTATAGATACTTCCTATATCGACACCGGTATTAAAGTTATTACGGAATTCAGTCATTAAATTACGAATTACAGTAAGCTCGTTGATAATATGATTTTAATAGAAATTGTTAGGTAGTAAAAGATATGTAAGCAGATTACTAATTAGAAATGTAAATGGTTGTATGGTGAAAATACGAAATCATATATTAGACGGATTTCATTACAGCATTTAGTGATCAGGGAATAAGCGCCGATGAGGAAAATAAGCCACTTTACTCATTGATAGGTGCATCAGATGGGGTAACATTTCTAAGCGATGATAAAATAGTTGTTTATGAATACAATAAAATGGACAACATAAACAGAGCTCAGATGAGTCCCAGGTGATAATCTGGAGGGTTTTTGATGAAGTGCGTGAAAGTGTCATTCGAAAATTTCAGAACACCCACTTTGGTAATTTTGAAGGTGTTCTCTGAATAGATACCGCTCATATGAATGGGTTTTAGATACTTCAGATATATGGGGAGGAAAATGACAATGATTAACCCCTACTTTTAGCCCACACTTTAATTTCTCATGGGTTTTGGCTTATATTTGTATCCTCTTTTTTGCTTCTTTTCAACATCAATCATGGCTGAATCTATAGCATTAATATAATCCTTGTTTACATGAACTACTCCATCACTTGTCTTATATGTATAAGTAGTGTAATACTTAGAATTTCGGGCATTAATAAGATTAACAATTGCATGATTGTATTCACCAAGCTTTACATACACATTTGATACACATACCTTATAATAGGCAAAATGGGGTTCATATTTTGATGCTGTACTATAGGCGATAATAGCTTCAGAAAGCATGTATTCTTTTTCATAACATTGCCCTAAATCGTAATAAACTCTTGCAATATTTAAATCCTTTTGATTCTCTTCATATCCGAATAAATCAATATCCCCTGACGGAAACCCATCCCAATAGGCTCCTACATTTATGTATTTATTAAGATATTCAATTGCCAATTGCCTATAAGAAGCACCAAGCCATACATAAGCAGTAGATACAATATATAATTCCTTAGGAGTTGCTGGGTTCTGGCATAGATTTATCATTTCTTTTAATACGTCCGTTCTATGAGAGCACTGTCTTAAAATGTTAGTAGCTTTAGGTGATAACTCGGAATTTTTACCAATTCCAAGGGTGCTGAACAATTCTAAAGCAAGATCGGAATTATTTGAACCTCTTTTAAGTATTTTGAACATAATTATTCCTCCATATCAGTATATACAAAATATACCATTTAACAGAGAAATATTCAATGATAAGTACTTTCGGTAAAGAAATAAGTAAGTGCAATATTTCTCCCTATTAATAATCAAAAAAATAGTCACCAAATAGTCACCACGGCACTAAAAAAGCACTCCGGCAGGTGTCTTTTTATTGCAGAAAAATGGAAAATGGTGTATGATTAAAGGGAAACGAGGAGGTGAAATGTATTATGAATAAGCTTATTAATCTAATGTGTGAGTATTTGGAAAGTATTAAGCAACCTATAAGCTGGATGGATTATACTGTAAATTATATTTTACCGATAGTAGGAACCTTACTTCTTGTTGGAACTGCTATTGCTGGAGTTATTAAGTATTATAAAGAAAAAGATAGAGATTTTAATGAAAAAATATTAAATGGGGTATATGCGCCATTATATCAATATATCATTAAGCAAGAGTATGTAAGAAGCAAGAAAGCAGATGAGCTTCCAATAAACAAATATCCAATTATCGAAATTGTTCATGAAAAAACTATAACAACCGACATGCTGACTCAAAATCAAAAAACCATAACGGAAAAAAGGAAGTTTTTAAGCAGAGATGAACTATTAAAAGTTACCAAGGAATTGAATTTTGGACTAGTACCGAATGACTTATTGGTATTATTGAATATATATGAAATTGCAAATGAAATACCTAATAATGTGGATGGTGATGAATATACAAAAATTGAAATGAAAATCAGAAGCAATATTATTAATGGATATCAGAAATACAAAAAGTTATTGAATATCGATGACAATAAATCTAAGATAGTAAAATTTGAAGACAATGAAATTAAATTTAATATATGATTATTAGGCATCCTTACGGTTTTACTTTCAGGAGAGTTTTAGGATACTATTATTTAAAATATGAATATAATACTAAGAATATTAATTAAGTTGATAAAATAAGAATTAATTTGTTATAATAATGTTATGAATAAAAGACGAAGGGAGGAAATCTTTTATGCCGTCTGTTACAGTAAATATAGCACCAGAAGTTATAAACTGGGTTATGGATCGTACGAAAGTTGATGAAATTAGCGCATCTATATATGAAAAAATGCTAAATTGGAAAAATGGTGAAAAGATACCTACTTTCAATCAGATCGAAGATGTAAGTAAGGCAACAAATATACCTCTTGGATATTTTTTTCTGCAGAAACCACCTATTGAGGATGTGACTATTTTACAATTTAGAACTATAGATAGTTATTATACAAGTAATCCTAGTCGAAACCTGATTGATACGATTAATAGTATGGAGAGTATTCAGGAATGGATGAGAGATTATTTGATAAAATCGGATTACGCAGAGTTGGATTTTATTGGTTCTATGAAAAATAATCGAGATTCTAAAAACATAGCAGATAATATTCGCAAAACACTGAGATTAGAAAAAACATGGTATAGTACATGTTCTGATGCTGCAGAATCGTTCAGATTATTAAGAAACAAAATGGAAACTAGTGGCATTATTGTAATGATGAGCGGTATTGTAGAACAAAATACACATCGAACACTTGATATTGAGGAATTTAGAGCGTTTACATTGCTAGACAATTATGCACCACTTATTTTTGTTAATTCGAATGATTCTAAGAGCGGAAAGTTATTTTCTCTTTTACATGAAGTCTCTCACATATGGATTGGAGCTAATAGTTTTTATAATGACAGATATAACAAAGTAACAAACTTGAGTCAAGATGAAGTAATGTGTAATGCGGTAGCTGCTGAACTACTTGTTCCGAATGATATATTTATAGCGTTATGGAATAATATTTCTAACTATGAAGAAGTTTATGACAAGATAAAGAAACTTGCATCAATATTTAGATGCGGTACAACAGTAATAGCAAGAAGAGCGTTGGATAATGAATTTGTTGAATCAGAAGTATACTATATTGTTGCTGAAGAAGCTATTAAGAATTACTTGGAAAACAAGGAGAAAAAAAGCTCAGGCGGTGGTGATTATTACATTACAGCTGCGTCTAGATATGATCATAGATTTTTGATTGCTCTTGATAATAGTGTTCGCGAATGTAAAACTCAATTTACAGATGCATATCGTCTTACTAAAACCAATAGAAAAACCTTTTCCAAGTTACTTGATAAGGTAAGAGGTATTGATGGTTGAATAATACTACTGTGATAAAATATTTAATAGATACAAACTCATTAATTACGCCGTATAAAACATATTATCCATTTGATTTTGCCGGTAAGTTTTGGGATCAACTAAACCATGCGATTTGTAATGGTGATATTATTGTCTTGGATTTGGTTTTTGAAGAGGTAAAGAAAGGTGACGATCAACTCAGTGAATGGATAAATGAAGTAGATAGTTCATTGATACTAAATCATATACAGCCAGCAATCATTACAAGATATGCGGAGATATTACAACATATTCAAATGTCAAATTTCTATAAAGAAAAAGCACTTTTAGATTGGTCAAAAACTGATGCAGCTGATCCCTGGCTGATTGCAACAGCATGTACATATGGTTATAGAATAATTACCTTTGAAACAAAGAACGGGAACTTAAATATGGTAAATAAATCTGCACGGGCAAAAATTCCGGATGTATGCTCTGTTTTCGGTGTTGCGTGTGAGGACTTATATTCAATGATGAGAAATCTATCGTTCAACATGTAATTAATAAACAATAATATCAATAACGTACTTTTAACGGACACAA
Organism: Mobilitalea sp.; assembly: GCA_035564175.1. Classification (GTDB taxonomy): domain Bacteria; phylum Bacillota; class Clostridia; order Lachnospirales; family Lachnospiraceae; genus Mobilitalea. The sequence continues at coordinate 3,144 of DATMUM010000059.1, read as the reverse complement.
AACTCAAATGATATGACCATAAGCGTTCCTTCCCGGAGCGCTTATTTTAATACTACTAATTTGTCCGTTTTTTGTCCGTTGAGAGACCATTTTTCTTATGTTATTGAAAAAAGTAAAAGCCCTACAATCCTTGAATTGTAAGGTTTTTCCTTTACAGCTCCCCATGGGACTCGAACCCACGACCTACGCATTACGAATGCGTTGCTCTACCAACTGAGCTAGGGAAGCATAGTGATATTACAAATTTAAACAGCCTATGGAATAAGGCTACTCAACTATTCTATTATAAACAGATTCAAAATTCAAGGATTTTTTAAAAGGAATATAACTTTTTTCTGAAGGTAATATTTCAGAATATAAGCTAGATAAAAGATAGAATTAATCCAATAAATCTAAATATACCTGAATAAATCTAAATAAATCTGAATATATCCGAATAAATCCAAATAAATCCGAATATATCTCAATAAATGACCCTTACAGCTTCGTAAGGGTCAAATTCGCATCATGATAGATATAAATTTTAATTCAATAAACCCGGCGAGGTCATGGTCCATAGGTTCATCCACTATGTATATTGCTTTATCCCTTATCTCTTTTCACCCATAAAGCATAAGCCGATGGCACCGGGGCCGGAATGGGCTCCGATACTTGGACTTACATAATTTATAATAATCTGTTTATTTGGAAGCTTCTCATGGATTAACTCCTCCAGATACTTGGCATCCTCATAAGCATCTCCGTGGGCGATACAGATTGGGTCGTCTGAATCCTTATATTTTCCTATGCTTTCCAGCATATCATTGCAGATGGTGGAAAGGGATTTCTTGCGGCCTCTTGCTGTGGTAAGTGCTACCAGCTGACCTTCCGTATTCACATAGAGTATTGGCTTGATATTAATCATGGAACCGATGATAGCAGTTGTCTTTGAGATTCTGCCGCCACGATGAAGGTGATTCAGGTCATCAACGGTAAAACGAACGCAGAACTCCATTTTGTATTTCTCTAACCAGTCTACGATTTCCTCCAGGGTCTTACCTTCTTCTTTCATGCGTACTGCTTTCATGATAAACATTCCTTCGCCCATGGAAACGTTCAGGGTATCAAGTACGATGATTTTGGCACCGGGATTCTCTTCGCAGATTTCCTGCGCACCGGTTGCAACATTACTGCAGCCTCCGCTTAAAGCAGAGGAGAAACTAAGATGTAATATATCAAGGCCCTGATCGACATAATCCTGAAAGGTTCTGCGGATTACTTCGGGATTACTAGCCATGGTTGTTGGCATAAGTCCTGCTCGCATCTTATTATAAAACTCCCTCGGAGTTAGATTTATTTCGTCTCCGTAAGTAACACCTTCTAAATCATAATAATGAGGTATGATACCGATGTGTTTTTCTTTGATATAGCTATCGAGTAAGTCGGAGTTTGAATCAGCGGTGATAACAAAATCTTTCATCTCATAAATCCTCCCGGATATTGTTCATATTCCTATTCTACAAGACAGAGTATCTTTTCGCAATAGAATATTAGATTTTCTTTATTTTTACTTTATAAAAAATTTATAATTGTGACAAGGGAAGACCCTTATATAGGAACAAACGATACGGTTTATGAAATGTCTTCAACTTTAACGGAATTTATATAATCTATTCCGACCTGAATTAATTCTTCTTGATATGTTGCATTATTCAATACAGTTTGCTGTCTCGTATTATAATAACGTATTTCCTTGACAACCTTAATCCCCAGATCCTGAAACGGACGTTCTATTCCGAGAATCGTGAAACTCATGGAATCTTCCTCTGGATAGGGGTCAATGCTTTGGCCTGCGCATACGCCTACAAGAAGGGCTGTTTTTGATTCCCCAAGCCTGCTTGTCCATCCGCCCTGCGAAAACTATAATAACAAAACATCCGATCTAATAATGCTTTCATATCAGAGGTTACATTGTAAATATATGCTGGAGTAGCAAATATATAGCCACCGGACTGCTCAAGCATCGGATAGATAAATGTCATATTATCCTCCAGAACGCATTTACCAGTATGTCTACAGGAGCAGTAGCCCATGCATCCGGATATTCTATAATCCGATAATAGCACTATTTCTACATGCACCATGGCTATTGTCAGACCTTCAATTATCTTATTAACAATAGCTGTTGTATTTCCATTTTTTCTAAGACTTCCAATAAAAGCTGTTATTTTATTCAAGCAGGTTCCCCCTAACATAATAATTCTTCCACAATAATACATCATATTTTCCTTTTTGTAATATTACAATTATTAACCAGACAATGGACTCCCGGCAAGTATGTAACGGCTACCCCAATAATAATAGGAGCAGCCTATATAAAGCCAATTGGGCGGGAGTTTATCTTGAGAATTTTTTCTCGAAAAAGGTTAGAAGTTTGTACAGTCCGGTTGCAACCACGCATAGTATTACAATTGACATAACCACCCAGTCAAGTTTAAATACCTGACTGCCATAGATGATCAGATACCCCAAACCTGCTTTTGCAGCTAAAAATTCACCAATAATGACGCCTACTAAGGAAAGACCGATATTGACCTTCATCTGACTGATGATTGATGGTATATTGGAAGGAAGGATTACTTTGAATAAAACGTCCCGCTTGTTACCTCCTAAGGTATAGATCAGCTTAATCTTATCCTTTTCCACCGCGTTGAAATCAGAGTACAGATTAATGATGGTGCCGAAGACCGCGACTGATACTGCTGCGACAATGATTGTTTTCATGTTATTACCCAGCCAGACAATGAAAACAGGTGCTAAAGCAGACTTCGGCAGACTGTTCAGGACAATCAGGTAAGGCTCCAATACCTTTGAAATACTGTCGTTCCACCAGAGCAGGACTGCAATCAGCAGACCCAAAAGATTAACTAAAGCGAAGCTTATCAGGGTTTCAAACAGAGTTATTCCTACATGATAGAATAGCTGCCCGTTTAAAACCATTTCATAAATAACACGACATACTCTGGAGGGACTGGAAAATACAAAGGAGTTCAGAATTCCAAACCTTGCAGTTATCTCCCAGACAGCGATGAAACTAATCAGGATAAGGATTTGATAAAAGAGGACCCATCGGCGTCTTAAAACATGCTTTCTTATATAAGCCTG
>DATMUM010000058.1:0-99648 GCA_035564175.1 Mobilitalea sp. | reverse complement strand
GCCGTATGGGAGCTCTGCTCGCAGTTTTCAACCATCTGGGGAACGGGACGTTCTTCGCCGGCAGGAACATAATACATATTATCACCAATTACATAGACATTCTCGTTCTTGGAGGATCGAAGATATTCATCAACCTGAACGCGTCCTCCGCGGGTAACCTCTAAACTTCCGCTTGTCTTCTGTGTGACATCGGCGCTCTGGATACCTGCTGCCCAGATAATCGTACCTGCTGAATAATGAGTAACTTTATCCCCCTGTTTTAAATCAATAAAGTCAGCTCCAATTCCTGATACGAAGGAATTCAGAATTAATTGAACGCCGATTTTATTAAGACGTCTTTCAACCTTTGCTGAAAGCTTCTCCGTTAAGTTAGGGATAACCCTGCTTAACCCGTCAACATTATATAAAGATACCTCGCTTCGGCTAATTCCGTATTTATCACAGAGAATGGGAACATACTCCGCTAACTCACCAATCATCTCCACTCCGGTAAAGCCTGCTCCAACTACCCAGAAGTTTAAAAGCTTCCTTCTTTCTTCCTCACTCGGCTCACACATTGCCTTGCGAAAAGCAGCCTGGATATGATCTCTTAAAACAACAGCATCCTCATAGGACCATAATTTAAAGGTAAACTCTTCCGCTCCAGGAACACCATAAAAGGTTGGCTTAGATCCTGCAGCCAGTACCAAATAATCATATGGATATGTTTCATTGCTGCCGATTACCGACTTTTTCTCGAAATCAATTGAGGTAACCGTGTCCATCTTCACATTAACGTTTCTGCCCGCAAATACTTTACTGAGGCTGATTTTTATACTATCCTCATCAACACGATTAGCTGCTACTTCGTGAAGCTCAGTAAGCATTGTATGAAATGGATTTTTATCAATTATGGTTATACTGATATCCTTTTGCTTTTTAAACTTCTTGGCTAATTTCTTTGCTGTCAGAATACCGGCATAACCGGCACCGACGATAACGATTCGTTTTCCCATAGCTGCACCTTGCTTTCTACGTTTCATTATTAAGTTTTTTGTATCAAAAAGTTAAAATTGTTAAGTAAATAACAAATTCAACTTAGAATTATTAGGAATCCATCTTCCATTGATTCCCCATATAATCTTAGTATACCACTATGAATTAATTTTGAAACTATTTTCATTTGATAACATAATTTATTGTGACTATTTTCGCTATATTTTCGTAATCCTATCAAAATAATAGGATTACATCAAAAATTATAACAAAAGCTCCTATAAAATATAGTGTATTTCTTAAGGGTTAATGTTATAATATGAATTAATTGGAAATTAACAGACAATCAGAAATTAGAGTATCCTCTTCTGAGATATACTAAGCTTGTTGAATACTACGACTAATCATATCCGGAATATAACAAAATCAAAGCAGCCATCCGTCTTACCAGAATCTATGGAGTATTTACCTTCTGGTGACAGATCGCTGCCTCTTATTCCTACCTAAAGTATATTGTTTTATCTGCCATGATCAGCCAAGATCCGGTTCATTCTTTAAGTAAATTTCTTCTCCGACTATACCGTCGGTTTCAAATACTATAATCTTGTTTATGCCGGTTTTCAATAATGGTCCCGGTATATATAATCGTTTCTGAGGCCCTTTATTCCAAAAACGCCCTATATGAAAGCCATTTACAAAGACGCAGCCTTTTCCCCAACCGTCCAGCTCCAGGAAGGTATCGCCGAGCTCCTCTGCAGGAAACTCAAATTCATAAAATGCAGGAGCGCCCTCCTTATATTCTTTATTAAAATCAAGCTTGTCAAGATTGTCTAATGGAAGTGTATAATGCGTCCAGTTAGAGTGAATTGCACCATTAAAGGAAACTCCCTTCTTGATACCCTTACTCTGATCTTCCAGCCTTATTCCATAATTAACCCTGCCCATATTCTCCATCAGAATATCCAAAGTAACTTCATCTTCCTGTGCCTCGAAATCAAATTCCTGGCTAAGCTCCAGATTAAATCTTACCGCAGCCTGTCTTTCATTTGTAAATAAGATAGCACGGTCACCTGCATCTAATATCCTGCATTTTTCAATCTGCTTACCTTTATTAAGCTTCGTCCGATACAGTACATATCCATAGCTTTGACCTAATTGCTCCATGGATAAGGTACTGGGACCAAATACTGCTTCACTGATATCCTCCAATACAGAAAATAAACTTACTTTCCGCACCGCTGATAGAGCTCCGTATTCTTTTCTTTGAATCTTTGTACTAAAGTGAACCTCAGGAATCTCAGCATATTTCGCAATGATCTTCTGAAATTCATAATACTTCTTGCTAAGCTGTCCGTCCTCCGTTAATACCGCATCATAATCATAGGAGGTTACATCCGGTTCCAAAAAGTCATAGAAATTGGAGCCATTCATGAATCCAAAATTTGTACCACCATGGAACATATATATATTTACATGACCTAGACGAAGCATATCGTCTAAATTTTTCATATTTTCTTCAACATCAGTCGTTGTATGTTTTTCGGATCCCCAGGCATCGAACCAGCCAATCCAGTATTCCATACACATTAAAGGTTTATTTCCGATAAAATCCTTTAAGATTTGAAATTTCTCTTCTGTTTTTGAGCCGAAATTTGCAGTGGCTAAAGCTTCCGGCAAGCTTCCATCCTTTAATGTCTGGTGAGTCGGTCCATCTGAAGTTACGAAAGGAACAACCACTCCATTTTCTATCATTAAATCTTTTAAAGCACATAAATAATTAAGATCATCACCATAATAACCATATTCATTTTCGATCTGCATCATAATGATGGGACCGCCGTAATTCACCTGTAACGGAGTTAATATTTTAAATAATTCTTTATAGTACTTACTTACACATTCCATAAATGGATTCGTATTCGTTCGAAGCCTCATATTCTGCTTCGGTAAAAGCCAGGAAGGCAAACCGCCAAATTCCCATTCTGCACATATAAACGGAGAAGGTCTGACGATTACCCAAAGGCCTAATTCCTGTGCCAACTGAATGAATTTCTTAACATCTGCCATGCCGCTGAAGTTAAATTCGCCTTCTACCGGCTCATGAATATTCCAGGCGACATAGGTTTCCACTGTATTGCAGCCCATGGATTTCAATTTTTCTAGCCTGTCTCTCCAATATTCTGGTACTACACGGAAATAGTGAATGCCTCCGGAAATAATTTTAATTTTTTTACTGTCTAAATTAAAGTCGTCATTTATTTCAAATTTATGGCTAGCCATTTCTTCCTCCACCATTCCAATATTAAAAATTGTTTTTTATCTCATAAGACGAGCTTTCTTATGAGATAAAAAACTGTTGCAAAATATTGCTTAAAAATATTTTGCAACAGTTTTACATGAATCGTTACTCTGTTATTTTCATAACTGAACCATATGATAGTTCATCTCTGGTTATTATTTAGAAGCATTCAGCTGATTCTGTACTTCCTTTAATACATCATCATAGCCAGCATCTTTTAATGCCTGTCTGAATTCAGCTACCATAGCCTTAGGATCATCTACTTTACCAAATGCGATTCTAGGAATGTAATTTGCACAAACATCAGCCATAGCTGCAATCTGTGTAGATACATTGGAATTATCAAATACGAACTTGCCATAAGGATAATTAATTGCATAAGTATCGTAGTTAGCGTAAATGTCATCTTTTCCTGCATACCAGGTGGAATCTGTTAATTCTAAGTTATCGTTACGTCCACACCAGAAGTTTGTGCCAAGACCATCTGTAGAGGAATCCCAACCATCAGGTCTTGCTAACTTACCATCAGAAGTTACAACGTAATCTGTGTTTTCGATACCATAATTATATAATTTGTAGCAGGTTGCATCATTACGAAGTAAATCGTATACCATTAAAGCACGCTCAGGATGCTTTGAATTTGCTCCAATTGCGCAAGCGCCATGAGTGATACTTGTTTTTACTAAGTTCTTACTGGGTTCAGAGAAGGAGAACATCTGTGCTTCTGAGCCTGGCTGCTTTGTATCCATGTTAGGACGAATCTGGGAAACAAAAGTCTGTGTATGATGTTGATCAGCACCGCTGGTACCAGCATAGAATTCTTCTCTAGAATCGCCATCATAGTTAAGAACATCTTCTCTCCAGTATCCTGCATCTGCCCAAGATTTCATCATAACTGCAAAATCTTCAAAGGTAGTTCCATCCATATAAGGAGATACTACAGTGTACGGATCAGAAGCGGATGCGCCGTAGAATAATGTTGATAATCCAATCGGAACACCTTCAATTACGATATTGCTTGTCTTGGACTCAATGTAACCACCTGCTAAAGCATTACCATTTGCTGCTGTACCGGATACATCCCAAGGAATAACTCCCGTTTTATTATCAACAACACCCTGGAAGTACTTACCTAAATCTTCAAAGCTGCTAATGGTTGTTAAGCCAAATTCTTTAGCCCAGTCACCTCTATAGAACATACCATGGTTTGTATACTGGGTGTAGTTATCCTCAGGGATGAAATAGATAGAACCGTCATATTTACAAGCATCCCAGTTTGCTGCAGGAACCTGTGCATAGGTCTGAGGAGCATAAGTTTTTAACATATCTTCTGTCAAAGGCAGGAAAGAACCTTTCTTAACATTAGGCCATGCATCTAACCAGTCTGTAGCTGTTGTGATTAAGTCAATGGTATCATCACCACTTGCTAAAAGTAAGTTGTACTGTGTCTGCCAATCTGCCCATTCAACATATTGTAACTCTAATTCTGCATTAACTTTCTCAGTTAAAATAGGATTTAACTGTTCTAACATTGCCTCTAATCTTCCGTTTGTCGGACGATCACCAAGAACTACAAACTTAACTTTTACATGCTCAGAAGTATCAATTGCTCCAGCTGCTCCCTGAGTTACAGTTGCATCTGATTTAGAACCTGAATTGTCAGTGTTGGTAGAATCGGCACTTTTTCCACCGCAAGCTGCTAAGCTGATTGCCATTGTACCAGCTAAGATTACTGAGAATACTTTTTTAAATAATTTTCTCATACTTTTCCTCCCTAAATTTTTTATATGTGAATTCCATCATGGAATTATCACCCTTTTACTGCTCCGACTGTAATACCGGATATAAAGTATTTCTGAACAAACGGATATAAGAAAATAATAGGTCCTGTTGCTAATACTGCCGTTGCTAACTTTAAGGTCAATGTCGGAAGTGAACCGACGGTAACATTGGCACCCGCCATGGTGTTCTTCAAGGCCGCAGCCTGATTAATGATTCTGTACAAATGGTACTGTAACGGATAATAATGGATTTCTGAGGAAGATGATAGATAAAGCATGGAGTTATACCATTCATTCCAATATCCAAGTGCCAGGAAAAGTCCAATCGTTGCTAACGCAGGCTTTAACATCGGTAAAATTAATGAGGTAAATATCTTGAAATCACCGGCGCCATCAATCTTTCCGGATTCCGTTATTTCATAAGGAACTGACTTGGCAAAGTTTTTCATAAGTACGATCAGCCAGGGCGTCATCAGAAGCTGTAAGAATACTGCCAAGTAACTGCCTTTTAAGCCAAGGTATTTGGTAATCCACAGATAAGTGGGTGCAAGTCCGGCTGAGAACAAGGTTGTAAAGTAGATAAAGAACGAAATATAATTTCTGAAGGGAAAATCCTTTCTCTGTAATGCATACCCTGTCATTGCTATAATGAAAAGGCCTACAATCGTTCCCGCAAATGTCATAATAATAGTTACGGCATAAGCACCGATCAGCTGTTTTGCTGATTTGAAGATCAGGTTATATGCAGCTAAGGAAAATCCTTTTGGCAATAATCCGAGGCCTGTTGTATTAATCAAGGTTTCATTACTGAAGGAACCCGAGATCATAAGGACGAATGGTACTAAGCAGGCTAATGCAAATAATCCAATAAATAAATATGAAACTGTATGTACAACAATGGTTAATCTATCCTTTTTAATCCTCATAACTTTCCCTCCTAGAATAATGCATAGTCCTTATCTGCTTTTCTCACTAACCAGTTACTTACCATTACAACAACAAATCCAAATATGGACTGATATAAACCAACCGCAGAAGCATACGGGAAGTTAAAGTTATTCATCAATGTACGGTAGACAAAGGTTTCAACGATATCTGTATATGGCCAGAGTGTTGCATTTGATGATCCGACCAGGTTATAGAACAATCCAAAGTTACCTTTCATAATACCGCCAATCGCAAACAGGAATAAGATAATAGCTGTCGGCTTAAGACTTGGAAGAATAATGTATCGGATTTTCTGAATGATGTTGGCTCCATCCACCTGTGAGGCTTCTACCATCTCCGCATCAATTCCGCAGATCGCTGCAAAGTATACAATGGAACCATATCCGGTCTGCTGCCATAATTGTGCTATGACGATGATAACCGGCCACATCTTTGCAGTCTGGTAAACCTTTAATGGTGCTCCGCCGAATTGCTTTATTACTGTATTCAAAAAGCCATAATCATAATTGAGAATATTAAAAGCCAATAAACCAACTAATACCGCAGAAATAAAATAAGGCAGGAACATAATCGTCTGTGATACTTTTTTAAAAAACTTATTCCTTACTTCATTAAGCAAGATCGCAATGATTATTTGCAGTATATTGCCGAATATGATAAAAGCCAGATTATATAAAATCGTATTTCTTGTTAACATCCATAGTTTCCCAGAATTTATTAGGAATTTAAAATTATCAAATCCAACAAATTCACTGCCAAAGATTCCTTTTTTATAATTAAAATTTGTAAAAGCTAAGTATGCACCAGGCATCGGCATATAAAAGAAAACAATAAAGAATATAATTGCCGGCAGACACATCAAAAGAAGTATTTTATTGTCTGCAACCTTCTTCCATAACGGTTTCCTGCCCACCTTAACTTTCTGCGATTTTGTGACGTTTTGTTTTTTCATATCCAGCTTCACCTTACCACTCCTTATATTTTTGAAATCGGTTTCATGTTATAACAAAAAAAAATTGCAATATTCACGCTTGCTATTTTTTCTTTCATTATATGTTCATAAATATTAACACTATAGGTTTATGAATTATGCTATGTTATAGGATTACTTAATGCATTAATATATACTTAATGCACATTTTTCAAAGCTTTACTAATACGAAACCCGTTTCATAAAGTTATTATAGCTATATAGCAAGTGGTTGTCAAGGCTTTTTTAGTAACTATTTTATTACTTCATAGTAATTTAATATTTAACTACCTACAAAAATTAAAATAATTTGTTACTTATCACTAAAAAACAGAGAAGACAGACCTTCGCGCTCTGTCTTCTCTGCTATTAACAATCATAGCTATATTAATTTATTTTCTTACAGGATTCCCTAATTACCAATTCAGATTTTATTAATTGTATTTTGGCTACCTCCTGCTTTTGAATCATACTGATCGCAGTATTGACCAATGATTTTCCAAATTGCTGATAATCATATCCCACGCTCGTTAATCTAGGAAGACTGGACTCCGCAATGTATGTATTATCAAAACTTGCCAAAGAGATATCCTCCGGTATGGACATTCCATGTTCCTTAATTGCCTGCATAATGCCTACTGCAGTAAAGTCATTAATAGCAATGATAGCTGTCGGCAGTGGTAAATCTGCCTGAAGGAATTTATTCATCGCTTCATAGCCACCTTCAATATTATAAAGACTATCCACGATATAATCTTCATAAAACGGCATTCCATGACGTCTTAACAGCTGTTTATATCGTAATCTTTTATCATATGTTGATTTAACATCTTTTCGCCCGCCAATCAGCGCAATATTCTGATGACCGTTATTCACGAGGTATTCCATCAGGATTTCCATGGACTGACCTTCATCAATATTAATCTGGCAGCAATCCGCTCCGTCTAATTTACCTGTAATCAGAATCGGTATGGAATCTGCAATACGATTTAAATAATCTACATATTCTTCATCAGATAATACGCCATCTACTTTACCACCGATTTGAATAATAGCATCCACTCTCTGTTCAAACATTCTTTTCAGATCCTTAATTTCGTTCTCCCGAAATGTATTACAGAGCAGTAACATATAATCCTGTTCATAAGCAGTTTTCTCACATTCAACCGCCATAGTAGCATAAAATGGATTGCGGATATCTGCGACCAGCAGACCGATAATTCTTGATTTTGTATTACTTAAGCCTCTTGCAAGAGCGTTCGGTTGAAAATCATATTTATCGATTATTTCCTGCACTTTCTTCTTCTTTTCGTCGCTAACCTTTGCATTATTCGTAACAACCCTGGAAACTGTGGCCGGCGAAACACCTGCTTCCTTTGCAATCGTATAGATACTAATGTTTTCTTTTGCCAATATGTCACCTCAAATCATTAAACCATGTTAATTAATTAGAATCTATATGACTATTCAGTTACAGTGTTTCTTACGAACCTGCGCATTGTACTTTATGCGCATTAGCACCGCAAAATATGCTAAGAATCGCATATTATAACGCTGGCTGACTTGAAATCCTTCTAAGTGTGCTTTTTACACCTTTTTCTCGGAGGCAACTGAATAGTTAAATATTTATTTTTATTGTTATATAGTAAACTGCACTACTTCATGCTCAAGATTCTTTGCATTTTCATCGAGTTTTTCAGATAGCAGATGAAGAGCTTCCACTGCTTCCAGCTGATTAGCTACCGTATTATTCACAATCTCCGAGGAAGCTGCTGTTTCCTGTGAAACTGCTGAAATAGTAGAAATAGCTGATAACGTACTTAGTCTGGCTTCATCAATATTGCTGATATGACTTAAAATAACTCCAATGTTGGAAATCAGAGTCTCCACATGCTGACTTATGGTGCCAAAATCGTCTTGCGTATCCTTAACAGCTGTCTCCTGCTCCAATACTACTTTCTCAGCTCTGTTAACGATAGTTACGACGTCCTTTGTCTGTTTCTGAATATTTTTGATAAGAAGCTCTATCTCCTGCGCTGCTCCTTTGGATTGATCTGCCAGCTTCCGGACTTCTGAAGCGACTACCTGAAAGCCTTTTCCGGCTTCGCCGGCTCTGGCTGCTTCAATGGAAGCATTCAGAGAGAGAAGATTCGTCTGTTCTGCTATTTCATTAATCGTACTTACAATATTACTGATTGATAAAGCCCGTCGTTCCAATGTTTCAATATTTTCGATAATCTCTACCGTAATATCGGAGGTCGATTTTGCTTTATCATTCAAGGTTCCTAAAGTATTCAGTCCCTGCGAGATACTACCCTGGGTATCCTTCGCAATTTGACTGATCTCTGTGGTTTTTCCGTAGATTACCTCTATTTTAGAAGATAAGTTTTCCATTTCACTCAAGCAGTTCGATGATTCATCAGCCTGTTCGCTGACACCCTTCTGGATCTCCTGAATGGAATACGTGATCTCTTTTGTTGCCTCAGTAAAGACCTGGCTGGCATCCATGACCTGTAATGAGGACTCCGTAACAGAGGTGCTTCCTTGCTTTATATTATAAATGATTAACCTCATTTTATCAATCATATTATTAATACCCTGTCCAAGAACCAGGAACTCATCCTTACGTTTCATTTTCAAATGAATGGTAAGATCTCCTTCTGCCACCTTTTCCAGTTCTTTGTTAATATAAGCAATGACCTTCTGTATATTCATAGTAATAAAGATACCTATGGCTGCAGCTATAATACAGGAAAAAGCAATCAGTATTATCGTTAAATTTTTAATGCCGCTTACCTGCTTCACTATGGTATCGGAAGGTACCAAAGCACATATGGTTACTCCCGAATCCGCACACTTGGCGCTGAAGTACATATAATTTTTGTTTTGGAATTTCACTTCTTTGCTTATGCCAGCCTTGGAATCCAGGGAGGATTTATAATATCCCTTATCCGTAAATGTAGGTGCAGAGGTATCATAATTCTTCACCCCGGTAGAAATCAATTCCCTGCCATCTGCCGTAACAAAGCCTACGATACTTCCCTCACCCAGATCAAGCCCCTGCAATATATCATAAACAGTTGACTTTGTGATATCGATTATGATGCAGGTGGGTGAATCAGCGAAACCACGAACCAAACGCAGGATATAGTCACTTTGTCTCGTTGTATATGCCTTATCGATGATATCATCGCTGCTGATCCAATAGGAGGCTTTGTTGTTCTCGGCTAACTTCGCACCATTCGGACTTTCCAGAAAGCTTTCATATAGATTATCCGAGTAGCGTCCGGCTGTAGAGATATTACCCTCCTTCTTGGACAAAATATGTATATTCGATATGAAATCGTCTGAAATATTCTGTGTATTGATTACATTGCTAATGGTATTCGTCGCATTATTCATTTCTTTGTAATCGGTTTCATAAACTCCCATAAAATATTTCTGCATCGTTGAATCAAGAACATACCGTTTGGCAACATTATCTACGGTCTTCAGTCCAAACTGAACATAATCGCTTGTCATCTTAATTGATTGCAGACTGGACTTCTCATAGTTGTCTAAAATTGATTTTGAAGCCTTTTCATAGGATGCTATACCAATAATGATTACAAAACATACCGGAACAAGAAAAGAAAGTACTAATTTCGTACCTATGCTGTTTATGAAATGCTTTCGTTTACTACTTTCTCTTCTTTTACGTATTTCCATTCCTTCCCTGGGCAGTTCATTTCTTTTTGGTAAACTAATTCGCATCATCAGTATCCCCCTTAATCGGTAGTAAATGGCATTATGAAACCCGTTTCACAATGCCATTGTAACTACATTATTAAGTTTTGTCAATACTAACAACTGAAATGAATTTTTGGCTCTTTTTAAGTAAAAGTGCACAAAACAAATACCTATGACAATTCCTATGAGTCCTTTTCCCTATACGGCAATTCCGGCAGGATACTTTCTCATTCATAATATTATGATTTGGAGTCAAAAGTCTGATTAGGTTATAGCGATGAATATGTATTTATAACTGATACTTATCCAGCAAGGCTTCATACTCCTTCCGGGTCAGCTTCAGTACTGAGCCGTGCCTTTTCTTTGTAGCCCCCATATGATAACTGTCAGCAGCCAGAACTTTATAGTCACCGCTGGCTAATTCCTTAGTAATCAGCGGCAGATAACCACCATCTGTTGCGAACTGATCTACCAGCACGCACCAATCCGTGCTGTCATTAAACTGAAAGGCAATTGGACCTTCTACTCCCATAATCTGCTCTAAGATTGGAGACTCTACCGATGTGAAGGGTCCTTCCAGCAGATCCTGGCCTCGGTCAATTCGAATATTTTTTGTTGTCTCATCCTTAGAGATACGGTAATAAAATTCCTTTTCCTTCACTATGGTGGTATCGATTACATGATTTTCCCTCTCTATGTATTTCATGGTCTTCGTAAAATGGTGGAAATCCTTCGTCTTCGCACAGTAAATGCGCTGTTTGCGTTCGTCTTCACCAGCCTCTTGGACATTCGATGCCCAAAACATCATGTAATCCCCATTCTTCTCATCATAAATCGCTTCCGGAGCCCAGACACATCCCGCCTCAGGGATTCCGACTTCGATCCGGTCTTCCTTACTCCAGTTCACTAGATCGGTGCTTTCCCAAACAATAACGCAGCGACTTCCCTGGGTAGTTGCATGGCCCCATCCTTTTCCACTAGCAATTCTTAAATCAGTGGCAATGATGTAATACTTTCCGCTCACTTCATCCCTAAGGATATACGGATCTCTTACACCCTCATCTCCAACAGAAGATATCAATACGGGAGCTCCAGCGTTCAAATCCGTCCAATGCAATCCATCCTCGCTAATTGCAAAATAAACCTGCTCTCCCAGTTCACTCTCACCGATAAAATGTACAAATAAATAACCTTGATATTCTTTCACTCATGTCTCCGATCCGCTGCACTTTGTCAGCTATATTAATAGAATAGGCAAATTCATATTCTCATGTAACCGTTTTCAATCACATATTACCTACATACTATGAAACCGTATTCATTCCCATGAAACTAGTATAGCAAGCCAATCCATATTGTCAATACGTGGGAAGAAACTAATCAATTAAAAAGTAGCTAATTTGCAAAAAGCACTTATATCACCCATTGTTTTTTTATACCGGCTAACTATACTAAATGTAAAACTCAATATAAATTGCAGTAGATTTTTAACATAAAGATTTGGAGGTATTATTATGAATTCTTTTCTTCTTAATCATTGGAAATTTCATTACAAAGATGTTCCTGAGGCCTGGTTTAAAGGCTTTCAGGACGACAACTGGGAAGAGGTAACAGTTCCACATGACTGGTCCGTACATATGCCTTTCTCAAAAGAATATTCCAGCGGTACCGGATATCTGGCCGGGGGAACCGGTTGGTACCGTTCCAGTTTTCTACTTCCCGAAGAGCTTCGCGGTAAGCGTATCTTCATTACTTTTGATGGCATCTATAAGAATAGCCAGATCTGGTGCAATAGCTATTACCTCGGTAAACGTCCCTACGGTTACTCAACCTTCTGTTATGATATTACGGAACAGGCATGCTTCGGTAGCTCCCCTAATCTCATCGCCGTGCGTGTGGATCATCCGGATATTGCCGATTCGCGCTGGTTTACCGGCTCAGGATTAACACGAAAGGTCACGATTACTGTGGAAGAACAGATCCATCCGCAGTTCCAGGGTATCTTTTTTAAGACACCTTCCGTTACCAGTGAGAAGGCGGAAATTGAGATTGATAATACTATAGTTAACGAATTATCTGAAGAGGTTACTGTTACTGTTACGAGTCTTTTAACCTTACACGAACAGGAGGTTCTTCATATAGCTAATACAGATGTCATACCTGCAGGAGGTAAAGCGATCATACCTACAAAGGGTACCCTGGAGCATCCAAAGCTCTGGTCACCTGAGCTGCCGCAGCTTTATCAGCTTACTACGGTTACCAGTGCCAAAACTTCAGGCGGTAGCTTAGTGACCAGCATGGAATCAAAGCAGACTGTAGGGATCCGTAGTATTCATTTTGATCCGAATAACGGCTTCTTTCTAAATAATATTAATTATAAATTAAAGGGCGTCTGTGTTCATCATGATGCCGGTTGCCTGGGTGCTGCAGTTCTGCCTGAGGTGTGGATGAGAAGACTTTGTACTTTGAAGGATATGGGCTGTAA
The DNA here is from genome assembly GCA_035564175.1 of Mobilitalea sp. GTDB lineage: Bacteria > Bacillota > Clostridia > Lachnospirales > Lachnospiraceae > Mobilitalea. The sequence goes on along the minus strand of DATMUM010000058.1, from coordinate 86,461 downwards.
TGCCATCCGTATGAGCCATAACCCGCACATGCCGGAGCTGTACGATCTTTGTGACAGCTTAGGATTCTTTGTTATGGATGAAGCCTTTGATGAGTGGGAAGGGGCCAAGAACAAATGGTCAATCGGACATAATGTATATCCGCCAAAGCATCAGGGATATTTTGAAGATTTCCACGAATGGCATGAAAAAGATCTATCCGATCTGATTAAACGGGATCGTAACCACCCCAGTATTATTGCCTGGAGTATCGGTAATGAAATTGATTACCCGAATGATCCCTATTGTCATCCGCTATTTGAGCATATGACAGGTAATAACGATAATAACAAGCCAATGGCGGAACGGATGTATCGCAGTGACCGCCCAAATGCAGAGCGGTTAGCTGTGTTAGCGGATAAGCTGATTGCAATTGTAAAGCAGCATGATACTACAAGACCGGTTACGGCAGCGGTAGCATTTCCGGAGTTATCCTCAAAGGTTGGATATTTCGACCACTTTGATATCGTCGGCTATAATTATAAAGAGCAATTTTATCAGGAGGATCACCTCCGTTATCCTGATAAACCTTTCCTCGGGAGTGAGAATAGTCACTCTTATGAGGCCTGGAAGGCAGTTCGGGAGAACGATTATATCTCCGGTCAGTTTTTATGGACCGGCATCGACTATCTCGGAGAAGCACATGGCTGGCCGATTCATGGCTCAGGCGCAGGAATTCTGACTTTAGCAGGCTACCCAAAGACCTCTTGCTATCGAAGAAAAAGCTTCTGGAGTGAAATTCCGATGTTATATCTGGTCACAGCTAGAGCAGAAGCGGACAATTCACATCGGGAATGGAAGCCGATGTACCGCAGCTGGAACTATCTGAAGGGTGAGCCGGTTGAGGTTCGCTGTTATACCAACCTGCCCTGCGTTAAACTACTCTGCAATGAGAAAGACCATGGTATGAAGCTATTCGATGATCAGCTGGGATATATCAGCTGGACTATCCCTTATGAACCGGGTGAACTCTCAGCCATAGGATACTTAAGTCTTTCGGATGAGCAAAACTGTATCCAGGATTCCATAACGGACACAGGAGCATCCTGTAATATTGAATTGAAACTCTGGCATCCGTCTGAGAAGATGGAAGAACTCTGTTCTGCCCTGGAAGCATACTCCTGTCCTGAGACCTTCGATCATACCCGTCCTTGCATGAAACAAATAGAGGTAACCATAACGGATAATAAAGGCCGCAGGGTTACCAATGACAGTACCATGCTACAGGTTAACGTAACGGGCTCAGGTAAGCTGGCAGGTCTGGAAAATGGTGATCTATCCGATTGTACGGAGTATAATACCACCTACCGCAGAGCTTTCGAGGGGCGGTTACTTGTCTACATTCTGGATGAAACCGTATCTGGGCAAACAACCGTTACTGTGCAGGGTGCAGGATTAAAAAAAGCTACAATCATATGCTAGTCAGTACAAGGATGGCCGGAATCTCAATTATTTTAGCACTCCCTTCGCAAATACGGAGGGAGAGATTCCGGTTGCCTTCTTGAATACCTTACTGAAATAATAAAGATCACTGAAACCCACCATTTGTCCGATTTCCGACAATTTCATATTCGTTGTGGAAATCAGTTCTTTCGCATGGTTAATCCGTACCATATTTAAATAGCTGAAGATAGTCTTATTTGTAAGCTGTTTAAAAATGCGGTTAATATAATCAAAATTACTTTCTGTCATCACTTCAATGTCCACACTGGTTATCTTATCTGCATAATTGGTATTCAGGTGACTTAACAGCTGCTGAACTTTACGATAGGACTTCGGTAAGCCGGAAGCCATATTCTGTGTGGTAAATAGTACATAACTGCGGTAGGTTTCAATCATGGCCTCCAGGATTTTGCAGGAACATAATACTTTGTAATTCTCCAAAGGATTTGCATTATGGGCAGCAGCTTCATCCAGGATGCAGCAAACCTTAATAAAATCACTGTAATTTGTGAAATGATAATGCTTGGGCAACGCGATCTGATTATTTTCATAGGTGGTATAGGAGAAGGGATTACTTTTTAATGAATCGTTACGCCTTGTAATAATTGACATGATTCTCTCCTGATCCGAAGCGTACTCAATTTTAGTTATCTCATCATGACGAAAATGAATGTAGTAGTATTCACAGTAAGATGCCTGATATCCTTCATGAGTGAATTCGGGGTCTAGTATAAAAAAATCACCGGGTTTCAGTGTATATTTTATATGATTTTCCAGAAGGAACATCTTTCCTTTCTTAACTACATAGATAATGTACTCATCGGCTTTCCTACGGTTATGGATATATGGAGGCTGTATTGTTGCGGAATTCATCAGACGAATTTTCAACAAATAATCTGCATTAAATTGGAAAAGCATCGTTATTCCTCCCTTCAAAGTATATACGACTTTCCGGTATCAGCTTATTATATTATATCTTAATCAATGTACACGTAAATGTAAATACGAAAGGATGACATCTATGGCATTTCGACTACTTGACAAGAATATTAACCGACTAGAGACTTCAGAAGGTGTTCTAACCATGAAATCTCTGTTCTTTCCATATTTTATTGAAATGGTACTGATCAATATGATTGGTACTGTGAATACCATCTTCCTAAGCCACTCCTCCGATCAGGCAGTTGCCGCCGTCGGAGCAGCTTCCCAGCTCATTGGTATGGTGCTGACCTTTTACGGCGTTGTAAGCTCCGGTGCCTCCATTATTATCAGTCAGAATCTCGGTGCAGGTAAAAAAGATAAAGCATCCCATGCGGCGGTTATATCCATTATATTCAGCGCTGTCCTGAGCTTGTTTATCGGTACTACTCTGGCTGTTTTTGCAGAATCAATCTTAACCAGGATGCATCTGAAGGCTGATGTTCTTATACAATCTGCTTCTTATTTTCGAATCTGCATCTTCTTTTCCTTTATTCAGGCAATCACCTCGGCTCTTTCCGGAATTCTAAGAAGCTATGGCCGTCCAAAGACAGCAGTAAAGGTATCTATCTTTGTGAATATCATAAATGCCCTCTTCTGCTATCTCGTGGTTTTTCGCCCGTTTGAAACACCGCTTCACGGGGTACAGGGAATTGCAGCCGGCAGCGTGATAAGCCAACTCTGTGGTATGATTTTAATGATAATTCTCTTTATCCGGGCTTCCCTCGGAATACATTTCCACAAGGGCATTCTAAGTCAGCTAAATATTATTGCTACCATACTTCGGGTTGGTATTCCCGGGGGAATCACTTCACTTTCCTATTCCTTATCCCAGGTTGTGTCTACTTCCATCATCGCAACCCTTGGGACAACTGCAATTACAACCAAGATCTATCTGGAAAATATCTTTTATTACGTCTATGTACTGGGGCTGGCTCTGGGTCTTTCAACCTCCATCATGGTCGGGCGCCTTGTCGGTGCCCGCAAATATGACCAGGCATATGAATTGAATAAGCAAAACCTTAAGATTACCATCTTCTGCAACTTTCTGTTTTCCTTAGCTATCTATCTTCTCGGCGGCTACATAATAAGGCTGTTTACCGATAATCCCGAAATCATTCATATGGCAAGGATCATTATGCTGATTGATTTACTGGTGGAAATCGGCAGAGGTTTTAATCATATTGAAGGTAATTCCCTGCGCGGGGCAGGCGATGTTGTATTTCCCATGACCGTCTCCATTGCTTCCTGTTGGGTCGTAAGTATTCTATTCTCTTATATTCTTGGAATTAAGCTGGGTCTTGGATTGTTCGGCTGCTGGATGGCCTTTGCCATGGATGAATTATTCCGCGGTACGCTTTTCTTCCTTCGCTGGAATTCCAGGCGGTGGACAACTAAGGGGCTGGTATAGCTATTCGTAAAATAATTCAAAGGTGCTGCTACAATAACTATATGGCTGGTACTCAGTTTACTTTGTTTAATTTACTTTGTTTAATTTACTTTGTTTTAATTTACTTTGTTTTAATTTACTTTGTTTTAGTTTACTTTGTTTTAGTTTACTTTGTTCTAGTTTACTTTGTTCTAGTTTACTTTGTTCTATTTCACTTTGTTCTAATTTACTTTGTTCTAATTTACTTTGGTTTATTTTGCTAAATAAGAAGATGCATGAATCAGAAACACCTGTATGTCGCTTCATTTCCCAGACATCCGGTCCCAAATCCTTATCAGATAAGACATTAGTAACAATATCTATCCGATTCGGATTCTGAGACCAGCTGTCTGCTAAACGAAAACATTTCCAGGTACACCTTACTCATGCATCTCTCGTTATTTTAAGCTAGAGCCATGCCAAAGATAATAATATTAAGTCCGCAACAGCTCCTCCTTTTCCTTGCTATAAAGTTGTTGATAATTGAGCGCTACAAATCCAAGCATTTTTCATTTATCAGCTGCTGATAATTAAACGCTACAGATCCCAAGCATTTTTCATTTATCAGCTTCTGATAATCAAACGCTAAGAATCTGTAGCATTTTTCATTTCTATTAATACTTCAGCGGTTTTTATAAATTAGCTTTGAAGAATTCCTCAAGTGCTTTGATTGCAGCTTCTTCATCACTGCCCTCGGTTTTGACGGTAACCGTTGCACCCTTCATTACACCAAGGCCCATGAGAGCCATTAATTTCTTGGCATCGACTGTCGCACCCTGTTTGGTGATAGTAATGCTGCTTTCATAATTCTTCGAAATTTTTACTAATAAACCCGCAGGTCTTGCATGAATGCCTAAGGCATCCTGTATCGTATATTCAAATGATTTCATGTGATCACTATCCTTTTTTATATAATTATCTTTATATAATTAATCTTTATAATTATCTTAATAATTCAGATCCGATTACAGCAGGGTAATTAACTCCTGACCGTATTCTGCCTTCTTACCTGTTTCAAAGATAATATCCGCATAATCCTCCGGATTGGTAATGACAACCGGTGTCACGATGGAATATCCAGCATTCTTGATCGCAGCAAGGTCAAATTCAATTAAGGTCTGACCCTTCTTCACCTTATCTCCAAGCTTTACCTTCTGTGTAAAATATTTACCTTCCAGCTTCACGGTGTCCATACCAATATGGATTAAAATTTCAGCACCGAAGTCTGTCTTCATACCAACGGCATGACCTGTCGGGAATAAGGAGGTAATCTCACCGTCAGCCGGCGCTGCAAGCCTGCCTTCCACCGGAAGAATTGCTACTCCTTTTCCTAATACTTCTGTTGCAAATGCTTCATCTTCCACCTGGCTAAGTTCAATTACTTCGCCCTCTAAAGGACTTGCAATAACGCCATTGCCTTTGCCTGCTGTCTTTTTTGCTGTAACATTCTCTGCTGCCTTTGTTTCATCGTCCTTGTAAGTTACCATAGTAGCAACGAAGGCAACTGCCATTGCTGCACCAACTGCGATTAACGCCCAAATCATACTAGTAATATCATTATTTGCAGTGTTGATAAAGGTAGGAATACCAAATACACCAAGTCCGCCAAAGGTATAGATTTTAGCACCTGCACCACCGATGATGGCGCCGCCGACAGCTGCTGCGATACATGAAATAACGAAAGGCTTCTTTTTCGGTAAGCTGATACCGTAGATAGCCGGTTCCGTAACACCGAAGGCACCGGAGATAGCTGCAGGAACACACAAGGATTTCAATTTTTTATCCCTGGTTCTGATAAGGATCGCTATGATAACTGCGGTCTGTGCAAAGGAAGCTGCAAAGTAAGGAGAAATGATAAAGTCGTAACCATAGTTAGTTAAGTTCATTACCATGAGCGGAACAAGACCCCAATGGAGACCGAAGATAACAAATACCTGCCAGAAAGCACCAACCAGCATTCCTGCTACCAAAGGACTGAAGGCAAATAATTTTGCAGTTGTAAAACCAATTAAGGATGTTAACAAGGAAGCAATTGGTCCAACTACCAGGAAAGTTAATGGAGTGCAAATCATTAAGGTTAACATTGGAACGAGGAAGGTCTTTACTACATCCGGAATTACTTTTTTCCAGAAAGCCTCAACCTTACTAGCTAACCATACAGCTAATACAATAGGTACTACTGAGGACGCATATCCTGCAGCGGGGATCATTACCGGGATGTGAAGGAATGTGGTATATACATTGGTTGCGAAGCCCGTTCCTGCAAATATCGTAGAAACCGGGGCTAAACTTGCTATTTTAGATACATCGTTCACATAGAGTAAAGCTGCACCAAGTGCCATACCGGTAAATAAATTAACATTGAATTTCTTCGCTGCAGTATATCCGAGGAAGATCGGCAGGTAATGGAAGAAGCCGTCTGCTACTGCAAACAGAAGCATATAGGTACCGCCAGTGGTGGACATCCATCCAAAGTACGTACAGAGCGCCAATAAGCCTTTAATCATACCGGTTGCAACTAATACGCCAAGTGCGGGCTGGAATACACTGGAGATAATATCAATCAGGGCTGCTCCGGGGCTTAGTTTTTTCTTTACAGAATCATCAGAAGCTTCTGACGATGTACCAAAGCCTCCAATTTCATTCACTACTGCAAATACATCGGGAACATGGTTGCCGATAACTACCTGATACTGTCCGCCGCTTTGAATGACCGTAACAATACCTTCTGTTTTCTTTAAAATCTCTGTATTCGCTTTACTTTCATCCTTTAATTTAAAGCGAAGTCTTGTAATACAATGTGCGACGCTGATTACGTTAGACTTTCCGCCAACATTCTGAATAATAATTCTTGCTAATGCATCATATTTGCTTGCCATACTTATTTTCTCCTATTTCTTATTTGGTTGTGTCTGTTTCTCTTATCTTTTTGCGTAGCTCAAGTATCATACCAGGTGATACACTAAGCTCATCAATTCCCAGCTTTAAGAAGGTTTCGGTCATCTCCAGATCTGCGCCTAACTCTCCGCAGATACCAATCCATTTTCCTTCCTTATGGGCATTCTCTGCTGACATCTGAATTAAGCTCAGTACAGCGGGGTGGTGAGGATCATAGAATTCCTCCAGCTTCTGATTCTGACGGTCAATTGCCAAGGTGTACTGCGTCAGATCATTGGTACCGACGCTGAAGAAGTCTACTTCCTTCGCCAGCTGATCGCTGATTAATACAGCAGCCGGAGTTTCTATCATAATGCCGGTCTCAATATCCGCTTTGAAGGGGATTCTTTCTTTCTCCAGTTCCTGTTTTGTCTCTTCCAGGATGGTCTTAATCCTCTTAATCTCCTGTAAGCTGATGATCATCGGAAACATCACGGAGATATTGCCAAACAGCGCTGCTCGTAGGATTGCCCTGAGCTGGGTTTTAAAAATCTCCGTCCTTGTCAGGCAGATACGGATTGCCCGGTAACCAAGAGCCGGGTTCTCTTCCTTATCCAACTGGAAATAATCTGCCTGCTTATCAGCTCCGATATCCAGTGTTCTGATAATTACCTTCTTCCCCGCCATGTTCTCAGCTACTGTTTTATAAGCAGTAAATTGCTGATCCTCTGTCGGAAAATCATCGTTTTCCAGATATAAAAACTCACTTCGGAATAATCCAATTCCTTCAGCGTCGTTCTTTAAAGCGGAACCAACGTCGGACACATTACCGATGTTCGCATACACTTTAATTCGTTTTCCATCCAGAGTTATATTTTCTTTGCCCTTCAGCTCCTGCAAAAGCTGCTTCTTCGCTTGTAATTCCTGCTGCTTCTGCCGGATCGCGGCTAAGGTCTCATCGTCCGGTTCCAGATACATTGCCCCTGTGAAGCCATCAAGGATTGCCTGGGTACCATGGTATTCCTGCCCGAAATTCTCTCCGAGTCCGATTAATGCAGGTATTCCCATGCTTCTTGCAAGAATAGCGGTGTGTGAATGAATGGAACCGTATTGGATTGCAAAACCCAGAACCTTGCTTTTATCCAGTTTTACTGTCTCACTTGGCAGCAGGTCATCGGCTGCAATGATTACCGGTTCAGTCAAATTCGCTGCCTCATCCTGGACACCGCTTAGGATATTGATCAACCGGTCAGAGATATCTCTGATATCCGCTGCACGCCCCTGCATGTAAGCATCTTCCATGGCTGCAAACATATTGGAGAAGTTATCTGAGGTAACCCCTACAGCAAATTCAGCGTTTACTTTCTGGGTATTGATGATGTTCCCGACTGATTCGTAATAATCCTCATCCTCCAGCATCATCTGGTGCACTTCAAATATCGCTGCATTGGCTTCTCCGGCTTCAATGAGAGCTTTCTCATAGAGAGCCTGAAGCTGGCTGACGGCTTCTTCCCTCGCTTTATCAAAGCGGCTAATCTCTTCCTTCGTATCTTCCACATGATATCTTTTGATATTCCCATTTTTCTTTTTAAAAAAATGAATTTTACCGATGCAAATATCCTGATATACACTTTTTCCTGTTAATGTGATCATAATGCTCCTCCTTTCTTTGGAAGTGATCTTCATAAACTCTAACTATTATTCTTCCTTCAAGGAACCACCGTTCGTAGCAATTACTTCTTTGTACCATTGGAAGGACTTCTTCTTGTATCGCTCGAGGGTTCCGCTACCATCATCATTGCGGTCAACGTAGATGAAACCATAACGTTTACGAAGCTCCGCCGTACCTGCGCTTACTACATCGATGCAGCCCCAGGTGGTATAGCCCATGATTTCTACTCCGTCTTCAATCGCTTCTCCTACCTGCACCAGATGGTCATTCAGATATTTGATACGATAATCATCCTCCACCGTCTTATTGCCATACTCATCAACAACCAGCTGATCGATTGCCCCAAGGCCATTTTCAACAATGAACAGCGGCTTCTCATAACGGTCATATAAGGTGTTTAGCGTATAGCGAAGTCCCTTCGGATCAATCTGCCAGCCCCATTCGCTTGCCTTCAGATGAGGGTTAGGAACACCTCCCATGATGTTACCTTTGCCCGTCTTCTCCTGATTCACTGATTCGCAGATACTCATGTAATAGCTAAAGGATATGAAATCTACGGTATTCTTTAATATTTCTTCATCTCCGGGTTCCATCCGGATCTCAATGTTATTCTCTTTGAATATCCGCTTTGCATAATTCGGATATTTTCCTCTGGCGTGAATATCCGTAAAGAGCAGGTTACCCCGGTCTGTTTCCAGGGTCTTAATGATATCGTCCGGATGAGGTGTTAATGGATACACCGGCATTGCTATTACCATGCATCCGATTTTCGCCTTAGGCATAAGCTCATGACCAATCTTCGTTGCTAATGCACTTGCAACAAGCTCATGATGGATTGCCTGGAACAGGTCCTGTTTTGATAATTCCTCCTTCGGAGCCAATATGCCACCGGAGAGCGGTATATGAAGGATGGAATTGATTTCATTAAAGGTCAGCCAGTACTTTACTTTATCCTTATATCTAGTAAAGATTGCCCTGACATAATTCTCATAGAAACCGATGAGGCGTCTGTCTGCCCAGCCATTGTACTTCTTCGCCAGATTAAGCGGCGTCTCGTAATGGGAGATGGTAACCAGCGGTTCAATTCCATATTTAATGCACTCATCAAATAAATCATCGTAGAACCTAAGTCCTGCTTCGTTCGGCTCTGCATCGTCACCGTTCGGGAAAATTCTCGACCAGGCAATGGAGGTACGGAATACCTTAAAGCCCATTTCTGCTAATAATCTGATGTCCTCTTTGTATCGATGGTAGAAATCAATTCCCACCAGCTTCAGATTATCTTTGGTAGGCACCTCAGTAATGGGTCCCATCAGACCTTTCGGTGTCACGTCCTGAATGCTGAGCCCCTTACCATCCTCGTTATATGCTCCTTCGCATTGGTTAGCAGCTACTGCGCCGCCCCATAAAAAATCTTCGGTGAACTTCTTGCTCATTCTTCTTTCCTCCTATTTTTCATTTACCTGTTTATTGTTCTTACTTTTTGTATCAATGATGTAATAAATTGCTATAAAGAGTTTTTGCTAAGAACGCATTATCTTATGCAATAAAAAAACCTAAACGTGAACAGAAAGTATCCTTTCTATTACATCGCTTAGGTTTTGCCTGCATTGCAGTAACAATCCTTACTATTCAATTAATTACTGATAATTCTCTTTATATGGACCGTGAGATAGACCATCTCTTCCCTGGGTAACATAACCCCGTATTCCTGCTCAACATAAGCTTTTATCTTCAAGGCACATTCATGAGCATCCGGGTATTGCTTCTTTATCATCTGGTAAAACTCTTCATCATCACCCTGGTTATTACGGTTCGTGATTACCCTCTGGGAAAAGAACTTCAGATGAGTAACAAATCTCTCATAATTCAGGGTATCTTCATTAATGACTTTCTGGAAATGATAGGTTACAATCTTGAGCACATTCTGAATTAGTTTGGTAACATCAATCGTATTCGGTATCTCCATACCAAGCTCCGCATTGACAAAATGCAGGGCGATGGAGGCTGCTTCATCTTCCGATAATTCAATACCGATTTTCTCTTTGATCAAATCGACCGCTCGTTTTCCCACCTCAAATTCCTGATGGTAGAACTTTTTGACTTCCCATTTTAATGCATTAGTAAAAAGGATTCCGTCTCGATAACGGCTGATTGCATAGTTAATATGATCGGTAAGTGTAATATAAATGTTTTTGCTAAGCTTGTTACTGATTACGCTGCAGGCATACGCTATGATTTCATTGCATACCTGAATGTGTTCGATGGGGATCTCAGCAAGAACTGCCTGCAGCCGTTCTGTTTCCTGGCTATTGTCCATACGAAAGACTTTCTCAATCTTGCTCTGTTCAATGCTCTGGCCTGGTTTTACCTTGAAGCCAAGCCCACGTCCCATCACTACAACTTCATTCCCTTTTTCATCAAAGGAACTTACAATATTATTATTGATAATCTTCTCAACAACCATAAATCCCTCTCCGAATAAGTATGAATTGGTGTTCGGCAATCTGTAGAATAAAAAAAACCAATCAATATAATTACATAGTAACCACTATGGAATTACGAGATTGGTTTTGCCTGCTCAATTTGTCGAGCATTCCGCTCGTAAATTATCAGTAACAATCCTATTATGATATTAAATGCTGTTTCTTATACAGCTACTTTGTATACTTAAATTATCATATTACCTGGGATGTTGTCAAGTAGTTTTGTATTATTCATTAAATTGTTCAAATTGTTTATCTTCATTTTGTGCATATTGTACAAAATAGCTCTTCTAAATGATTGTGATTCACCTTGTCAAGTCCAGTAAAGTTTGTTCCGAGATAAATATCTTTATCAGAGCATTGTAATATTCTCATTCGTCGGCTAAACAAGCTGAATCACAGTTATTTTAAAATCTTATCTCTCCGGTAGCCACCTGATTACCGAAATGTTCATCATGCTCCACGAATACTACCGTGGGCTGGTAAGATAGGATTGCCTTCTCCAATTGCTCCCGGAAGTAGATATCCATAAAGTTCAAGGGTTCATCCAATAGGAGCAGCTGGCAGGGCGAAGCCAGGGCTCTTGCCAGATCTATCTTCTTAAGCTCACCGCTTGAGAAGGTTTCTAGCGGTCGTTTTAACACCTCATGTTTCAGATCCAGACGGTGACAGATATCAAAGAACAGATTTCGAACCTCGTTATCCACAAGATAGTCCTGTAGATAACCTTTTGTCCACAAAGGCTCCTGAAATGCTGTTTCCATGGTGATATTCTCTGCATACTGAACCCGCTCACAGGGAAGGTTTTTGCTGATGATCCGAAGTAGCGTACTCTTCCCAGCACCATTCCTTCCTCTGATCCATAATCTGTCACCCTTTTGTATCTGGAAGGTGAGCCCTTGAAACAGCAGTTCCTCCGTATATCCAAAAGAAAGGTCATAGGCTGACACAAGGCTGGACGCTTTCGCATCCTGCTGCTTTAATATCAGATCAGCAGTCACTTCATAATTCTTTCACAGGTCCTTCTTCTCATTCAGATTATTCTGGATATTCTGCTCCGCAGCTTTCGCCTGTCTCATGAACTTCGCAGCCCGTGTCCCATTACCCCGGTTATGCGTTGCAAAAGGATTCATCTCCTTCTCAGCGACAGCTGCCCAGCTTCTTGACCGGACTGATACGTTCTCTAATGTTTCCACTTCCCTTTCCAGCCTTGCTCTGGTTCGAAATTCATATTCCTCCATCATCTCCTGATTTCTTTTCCAGGTGGAGTAGTTACCCTTTTCCAGGGTAATATTGGACTTATTAATGGACAAAACATGATCGATTACCTCATCAAGAAATTTCCTGTCGTGGGATACAATCAGAAAGCCGCTCTTATTCTGAAGATACTCTGAAAGTACCTGTTTCCCCTCCAGATCCAGATGATTGGTTGGTTCATCCAGTAGAATAAAGGCATTCTTTCTTAAAAACAAAGCAACAATCTGCAGCTTCGTCTTTTCACCACCGGACAGACTCTCATAATCCTGGTAAAGCAGGCTTTCCGGCAGCTTCATCAGATAGAATTCCTTCTTAATACGGCTTTCTATTTCATAACCATCTAGTTCCAGATACTCTGCCAAAAGCTTCTGATATTCCTCCAACTCTGCTTCTACTTTAGAAGCCAGTATTTCCTCCATTCGGTCTTCCATGGTTTTTAGCAATCCGATATTCTCCTTGAGTACATCGATGGCTGTTTTATATTCTGTTTTTACCGGATAAGGGAACAGCTCTGTTATTACATCCTTTACAACTACACCACGGTCCGGCTCCTTCTCGACATAGATAGCCTCCTTTTATATACTGGCGGCCATTATGACGAACCATACGTCATTATGCTATGCCAGGTAACAATTTTCGTTTACAGCTGCAATGAGTGAATTACGTAATTTAATCAACATGTTGATGCCTCCTATCAAATCATTTTCTATATCAGCTTACTTCCAATGCGGACAACCCGACCTGAACCTTTTATAATAGTTTTCATGAAATCTATCATTCTTTATCTATAAAATAATACAAGGTCAAGGTACGGAATCCGCAAGACATAAGGTAATACCTTATTTTTGCGCATAAAAAGACCTACCTTTTAACAGCTGTTACAAAGAGCATACTGCTCCCGTAACAAACAATAAAAAACGCCAAATAGTGATGCAGCATGATCAAATCCATGGGCAGTCACGATGTGCTACCTATGCCTTAAGATCATGTTCTATCCAACATAAAGGAAACCCTGAAGTAATTCAGAGCTTTACCATAACAGGTAATTCCTTAGCGTAATTTATTGTTGTTAAAAAGTAGGTTAATCAACATTAATCTATTCCAACCTTTGCCTTTCTTGAATTAATCTCATTGTATAATGATATCATAGGAAAGTCAACACGGTTAATACACGTATCAATTAGATATTTCAACTTACTTGTAATTATATATTCCTAAATCTGCATCGAAAATCAATAACCTTAACACTTTGGGAATATTCATCTGATTGTTCCTTAATCCCTCCGTTCTCATAGAGATCTATTCGCATCGCAGCCATGGTTGATGATAAACGGTGGGTAATCATATTATTGTTTCCGAATGATGATACCTTTCGATTATATCCTGGAATAATCAATCCCTGCGGCTCTTGCCTGACTGTGCTGATATCTCTTCTGGATATGATAATGCTTGCCGTCCTTGATAAACTCGGCTCCGGTCTGGCGGAAGGTGAAATTCACATTTCTGCGGATACACTGTTCTCTGATTTCTAATACCCAGTCATAGTATAACGGCCTGACATTCGGGCCGCTTTCCCCCTCACAGACGACTCCTTCGATGGAAGGCTCCAGATATCGTTCAATATCCATCTGCTCTAACATCGGTGCCAGTACGATGCTTTTATGCTTAATCGGAAGGGATAGCAGGATTGGAAGTCTTTCATCAGCTCTTTTCTGGTTCTCACAGGATACACCGATGGACACATTGTCATAGCCATCTCCCCAATCCGCCGGAGCACATTCGAGTAGTCTCTCCGGGCGCTTGGTCAGGAAGAAGAAATGGCAGTCACTTCTTGTTCTTATGATATCCCAGGCTTCCTTTCGCCATTCATCAGCCTCCGCAAGAAGAAAGTCTGAGGAAAAGCAGGTGAAAAAGGTATTGCCGGAGGCAGTTTTATACTCACCGTTTTTCTTCCTTTGAATCGGGTAGTCGAATTTATCTGTCTTATATATAATCTCCGCATCCTGTCCGCGTCTGGCGTCACCGCGGTAAATGTAACAGTTCTGGCACCCTTCGCTTTTTCTCTTACATCCGTGCCATAGGTTCCATGCACTTGCCATAAGCTTCCCCCTTTATAATTATATAACCAAATGACTTTCATCATAATGTACTAAAATTGAATCTACAAGTTTCGGTGTATTAAATGATAAATTTCTTTCAATTGTGACGCTGTTGCGTTTTCAACGCCAGATTCCTTCCTTATCGTCAGCTGGTAAGTGGAATGGCTGACCATTCCAACCGCTCCACTTACCGATGTCCGCAGTTATCTGCTGCTGACTTTTATATCAATATATTCCCCAATATAATGATAGCATTTTAAAGAACCTCTTTGAGATATTTACCGGTATAGGACTCCTTCACCTTTACCACCTGTTCGGGAGTACCTTCGGCTACGATATATCCGCCCTTGTTACCGCCCTCCGGGCCGAGATCGATGATATAATCTGCTGACTTAATAACGTCCAGATGATGCTCGATGACAATCACGGAATGTCCCTGATCCACCAGTTTATTCAGGCAGTCCAGAAGCTTAGCGATATCGGACAGGTGAAGTCCCGTCGTCGGCTCATCGAGGATGTAAAGGTTGTGTGCACCCTTCTTGATCTTTGCGAGCTCATAAGCCAGCTTCACTCTCTGCGCCTCACCTCCTGACAGTGTGGTGGAGCTCTGACCAAGACACAGATAGCCTAAACCAAGCTCGTTCATAATCTTCAATTTATGCTTCAGATAATTATGCTCCTTGAAGAAATCAAGAGCCTCCTCCACTGTCATTGCCAGAACATCGGCGATACTCTTTCCCCTGTATTTGATTTCAAGACCTTCTTCGGAGAAACGCATACCCTTACACATCGGACAGATGGTCTCGATATCTGCCATGAACTGCATGCTGGTAACGATGATACCATCACCGCCGCAGTGCTCGCAGCGGGTACCATTTGCATGGGTAAGGCTGAAATCAATCGCCGTATAGCCACGGTCCAGGGCTTCCGACAGGGCAGCAAAAAGCTCCCTGATCTTATCGTAAATACCGATGTAGGTTGCCGGGTTTGATTTGCTGTTTCTTCCGATCGGAGTCTGGTCGATGTTAATGACATTGTTCAACTGCTCGGAACCGAAGAGGAAATCATGTTCTCCAGGCATGATGCGGGCACCGGTCTTATCAATCTTTAACTGTTTATACAGAATTTCATTAATCAGTGAGCTCTTACCGGAACCGGATACTCCTGTGATACAGAGAAATACTCCGAGTGGTATATCCAGATCCACATTCTTTAAGTTATTCTCCCTGGCACCCTGGATGGATAAGAAGGTATCTCCGAGATTTCTTCTCTTCTTCGGAACAGGAATGTTGGCTTTGCCGGATAAATACTGACCGGTCACCGAAGCATTTTCACTCATGATATCCTCGATGGTACCACTGGCAACCACATTTCCACCATGGATACCCGGGCCGGGTCCGATTTCCACAATATGATCGGCGCTGCGGATGGTATCAATGTCATGCTCCACGACAATTACGGTATTACCGATATCACGCAGCTTCTTCATCGTATCGATTACTTTGCTGCTGTCTCTCGGGTGAAGTCCGATGCTTGGCTCATCCATGACATAGAGCATTCCCATCAGCTCACTGCTGATCTGGGTGGACATCTTAATTCGCTGCATCTCTCCGCCGGAAATGCTGTCACTTCTGCGGCTCAGACTGATATAGTGAAGCCCGATATCAATTAGCAGCTTGATACGGTTTACGATTTCCCTGATTATTGTATTAGCGACGTCCCTGATTTCATCAGGAAAGGTAAGTGATTCCAAGAATGTTAACAGCTCCGGCAGCTGAAGCTTACTTAGCTCATCAATATTCTTGCCGCCTACGGTAACCTGCAGACGCTGTTTCTTTAATCTGGCTCCGTTACATTCCGGGCAGACCTTTTCAATCATACAGTCCTTGATAAAGGTCGGTTCGAAGGCTTCCGACGTGGTAGTTCTTCTGATGTATTGACGGTACCAGTGCTCCAGTTCATTTACATAGCCCCAGAAGGGAATTTCCCTGCCGACAATCCAGTTCTTCTTCGTGGAGCCCGGCGGCTGGATCATTTTTACCGGTACGCCCTTGGTTCCGTAGAACAGCAGCTCATGAACCTCCTTCGACAGCTCATTGAAAGGAGTATCCAGACTGAAATCATACTGCTGGGATAAGCTGTACAAAGCAACATTACGGTAACTGTCTTTACTGCTGCTGTTATATACCGTACTCTTAAAAGCCCCCTTATTCAGGCTCTTCTCCGGCGCCACAACTAAGAAACGCGGTTCCACCACATAGGACATCCCGACACCCATGCAGGTGTGGCAGGCACTTACGGGTACGTTGAAGGCAAAATGAAAGGACTGCATCTCGCAAAGGAACATATGATGCTCGGAGCAGGCAAAGTTCGTATAGAAGGAAGGATCTACACCGCCAACGACCTCCACCTTAATCATAATGTCCTCCTCCAGGGTCAGCATGGCTGCTTCGATGGACTTCGTCACCTGAATATAGGAATCCTTCTTTAAGGTAAAGCGGTCGATGATCAGATCGATATGATAATTTTTCGTCTCATCCAGCTCCCTTTTCTCGGCCAGGGAGAAGGGCTCTCCGTCTACCAGCAGGTTCTTGTAGCCCTTCTCTCTTAGCTGCTGGAAGGTATAGTTATAATCCTCTCCGTAGATTTTATAGACCGGGGCCCGAAGCTCTACCACAGTGCCCACAGGAAGCGTGGAAATGTGCTCTGCAATCTGCGCTGCGGACAGCTGCTCTAATGGATGCCCGCATTCCGGGCATCTGCCGACTCCTGCGTTTGAGAACAGCAGTCGAAGGTAATCATTGATGTCGGTTACCGTACCGACGGTGGATCTGGGGTTGTTGTTACCTTTCTTCTGCTCAATCGCAATAACCGGCGACAGACCTCTGATATAGTCAACCTTTGCTCTTTTTACCTGGCTGATGCGGCTTCTTGCAAAGGTGGAAATGGAATCTAAGAAACGTCTCTGGCCTTCCCCGTAAATAACATCAAAGGCCAGGGAGGATTTACCCGAACCGGATACACCTGTAATAACGGTCAGTTTATCTCTCGGGATCTCCAAAGTGATATTTTTTAAATTGTTTTGTTTTGCTCCTGATATCTCTATACTTGTACGGACAGACATAGTAGTCTCCTCTCTATAATAAAGTTAAGACTGATACAGCAGATTACTTATCGAAAGATTTGCTTTCTCATTCGCGAAAATTACTATTCGAAGGCATCACCTTCTCATTCGCGCTACTCTTCCCTACGGTATCCACTGATAAGCGATTTCTTCCACTGCCATCTTGCTCTTCGGGGTTATCCGGATGGTCTGGGAGATCTTCATGATGACTCCCTTGTCAGCCAGATAATCGAAGATACCGACGATGAAATGGCTGTCGGAGCTGAAGTATTTCGTAATCATGGTTACGGTCTTAATCTCCTGGTCCGCCATATACTCAAGCACCGGTTTCTGTATGATATCCAGATGCTCCTCAAGATAATGATCCATCATATGAATTGCATTCATGATTTCCACGGTGCTGTAATGATGAGCCATCGCTTCCTGATAAAAAGGCGTGATCAGGTTCGGATTTAATGCATATGCTCTAAGAATAGCTTCTCTGGAGGGAACTTCACCGTGCAGGCATACCTCCATGCGGGCGATCACCTCTGCTGCCTTCAGAAGATAATGCTGTGCATACAGGGGGTCCTGCTTCACCGTCAGCCACTTAAGACATTTGTCATAATGATGTACCAGTTCACAGGCATTCAGGAATACGGTCATGGCAATATCATCGCTGCCGATCTGCTTATATTCCTCAAAATACTCGAATAAGCTGTCATCTGTGGAGTAAATGACCTTTCCCTTCGCATAGAAGGAGTGTAACATGGAGCCGCCGTTCTGCTTCTCCAGAAAACGTTTGAAACCGTTTCTTGTAACGATATAAGAGTTGAGGGTAATGTCATCCTCAACAATACAGTAGGATTCATTGTTCAGCATCATATCCCTGACAACTACGGTCATATCCACATCGCTTTTCTCCCATACCTGGTCATAAGCCAGACTTCCGCACAGGATAACGGCGATTACATTCGGGTCACTTCTCAGTTTGTCTACAAAGCTGTCCACTGCAGCCTGATAACGCTTCGTCATTTCTGATTGCAGGTTCTTCTCCATAACTAATTTCCTTTCTCTTGACATAAACTTGTTAATAGGATACACTTTCCATATCAGTACATATGTTCTAGTGGCGAGGCATATTGCTATTATACCTTCTGAGTGGAGAAAAACTGGACAGAAATTGCTCTATTGGCAAAAATTACAGGACAAAAATTGCTGTCTTATCTGATCTATAAAACTTTGCTACTATCTCTGTCATTCATATGGTAAAATGGTAATGTATGAGGTATCAGGAACAGTGGTCGTTGACGCTTAGAATAGTACGACATGTGGGTGGTGGATAAATGGATAATAATTTATTGGAAATCATTAAGAAGACAACCGAATACATCGAGAGTAATATTTTTGAAGAACTGAACCTAGATAATATTTCAGAAAATGTTAACATTACAAAGTTTCATCTGCTCCGGATCTGGAAGGGTGCTACCTCCACCGGTCTGATGGAGTATGTAAGAAGAAGACGGATTGCGTTATCGTTAAGCGATCTGATTAATGCACATAATACGATCGAATTCATCTCGAACAAGTACTGCTTCGGATCGGAGCGGACCTATAACCGGGTATTTAAAGAGGAGTATAATACAACTCCTGCAAAATGGCGCAGAACTCCCACACCTCTTAAGATACTGGACCGTTTTAATGCCGATTTCATGAACTGTGCGGGCGAAGGCCTTATTTTTTTCCGCTCCATCAGTGTACTTCCTCCCTTTACGATTGCCGGAATAGAACATATTGTTGATTCCGAAGAGAACAATCAGACACAGATAGCGAATAAGTTAGCCCTGGATTTCTTCTATAATCACAGGTATCAGATCATCAATCCGGTGGAAAAGGACATTTACATCGGGTATACAACCATTCCGGAACCTTATACCGGTTATACTTATTATCTGCCTTCCTTACAGGTGAATCAGAATAGTATCATTCACCCCGATCTGAAGACAAAGAAGATTCCTCCTCACAAATACGGCGTCTTCACCTACATGGGACCCCACCGTCCCGAGGACATCTCCTCTAAGACACTGGGATCCATCTGGCGCTATGTATATGATGTCTGGATGCCCACCATGCAGTTTCATCTGAAGGAAAACTTCCATTTTGAATATATCAATTATGCGCGCTGTAATAAGCAGTATTGTGAATGTGATCTGTATTATCCGATCTCAATCTTATAAACATATAAACCATGTTAAACCCCATGGCTGTGATAAGACTAATCAAAATCAGGAAAATAAAAGATTTATTCCACAAAGCATTATTCTTTTTCTCTTATTTACTCATTTATTCTCCCATCTTATTCTATCAATATCGAAATCAGCCATGGCTGTATTGTTATTCATTACGATTCTTAAAATATTCCCTAACAAGAAACTTCATTAGGTCAGTCGGCTGCTCCTTGACGAACTCGGCTTTTTCTCCAAATACCATCCCATAGGGAGCCTCAGGTGTATAGGGTTCCCACTGAGGCATATCTTCTCCGTTTGAATCTTTACCGTTCGGATTACCGGATCGGATGAAGTTCGCCCAGTAGCTGCACATCTGCCTCGCAAGATCATAATGTTTGCCAACAAACGGTCTCCAGCATTTCGCAAGAGTCTCAAAAAAGAACCAGAGATCCACCGAGTGGAAGGTTCCCGGATTATCCCATCCCGGTATCTCTGCATCAAAATTATAATAATACATTGGAGTATTGGTACCGGTATCGGCATTGGCCTGGGCTGCAACTCGGATTGAGTATTCTATCCCTCTCACTGATACTTTTCTTCGCACTTCCTCCAAATGGTCCGAATGAGCATGACAAAGCGACAAAAATTCGTTAGCATCATCACCGAACAGTTCGGTCGCCATATCGCTGAATTCTTCCAGCGACCCGGAATTCGGCGTGCTGTAAAATTCATCGGAGGTATGCCCCAAAAGTACGGGAACTTTCCATCGTTTATTTTCCACAAACAGATCGAATGCATTACCTGCACTAAACTGATTGTCAACGACGGTACCCCAGAATTTCTGATATTCTAATATCTTATTGTTTAGGTATTCCGCATTCAGCTTACGTGCTTCCTTCAGGGACGAAACACCCAGAAATTCAAAGAATTTCACACCCTCCTGCTCCACTTCCGCCAGGCTTAATTTTACACCCGGCAAGGGATTACCCGGATAAAGCTTTGTGATGATGCCGCTCTGTATAATCGCTTTCTGAAAGAGGCCTTCGTTCTGAGGTGAAGTAAGCTGACTCAACACGCTTCCGCCACCTGCTGATTGTCCGCCTATGGTAATGTTATCGGGATCGCCACCAAACGCTGCAATTACCCACGGGTGGTGCGGCAAAAGGAATTCCTTTAAAGCTGGTAATTCTGGGATCAGCCGCAGGCAGACCTTGAATTACCCCATTTTCAATTTTAACTACCCTGATCATAATGATTACTCCTTACCTAAGATATTTATCATTTTACTTATTTATTAAAGTACCAGACTGACATCCTTTGGCACTGCCTGTGCTTTATTATTTCCGAAGGATAACCGTATGAAATTATAGGCACCATTGTTCCATACGTTAAAGTCGTGAAAACCGCCTTTGATAATGATTTTGTAATAATCACCAAGATTGTCTCCCGCTGCTTCAAATAGCCCATCAACCGCTGTTACATAACCTGCCTGATATGCAACTTCATCCGCATCACCACAGGTCATATAAAGCAAATGAAGCTTATGGCCACATGAAGTAATACTATTACCAAGAGTCGTACCGTCACTGGAAGTAGGAGCATTGGAAAAGGCGCCTACATAAGCGAACATATCTATCATACCAGGAGCGAGAATAAACTTATCAAGTCCATTTCTCCAGCGGCTCGTTGTTTGGGTATATTTTATTGAATCATATCTGTGGCCTCCGAGTACCAGGTTCAAGGATTGCATTCCACCCATGGAAAGTCCGGCTATCGCCCTATGTATACGGTTATATGCAATTCCTTCTGCAGATTTATCGTTTATGTCTGCGTAGGTATTGTATTCGGATTCGATGAAAGGTATCAGATCGTATCTCAATTCATAATTGAAATAATAAAAACCAAGCATATTCGTTCCCTCGCAGTTGAAGGAACAATCCGTCCAGTCATATGCACTTCTGCCATCAGGGAAAACAATGATCAGAGGCTCGATATCACCATTTGTGATAAGATTATCAAAAATATTACATATGATATGATTTCCGTCTGCATTTCCACTTCCGTATAGCCATTCAAAACGACTGCCACCTACGCCATGAAGCAGGTATAATACATTGTATTTGGTATCTTTATCGCTTTGATCATAACCCGCGGGCAAATAGACATTACATTTCTTAGCGATTGAGTCTCCATTCACCGTTTTTCTTCCAGCTTCCATTGAATCGATATTCTGGTTCGTTATTAACTCGCGTGATTGATTAATATAGTTTCTGACATGGTAGGTAACCTCAGAAACAGAGCCCTGTAGCTCCTTTTTTACCGCACGTGTATATTCTTCAGGTACATTAGTTACATTACAATTCTCCATATATATCCTCCTTGATTTCTATATTTGAATGAAGTGCCAGAAGTGCTCTGTGGGCAGTGAAAATACCGTCTGCATACATTTGTTTCTATAAAACTCTTATCTTGCTCCTCTGATGCGTTCGGGATGATATCCGCGGTCTACCTGAGGATAGATACGCTGTATTTCAAAATAACATACGGAATTCGATGACAGCGGGATTTGCAAGTCTGCTACATTACCTGTGACTTCAAATCGTTTTGTTCTGATTAGCGGACGTGCACATTCCCTGATCAGTTCTAGCTGATCTTTCGCAGGATTTGACGGTGACCCCATATTGATCCACGTTTTCAGAGGATTGCAGGTTTCCTCATCTACCAGCTTTGTAACCAGCATATATTCACCATTCTCCAAATCCATGGAAAAGTTCAGTGTTATCGCGAAATCTCCCTCTTCTGCCGGATTCCAGGCGATACCACGAATATTGCTCCTTCCGTCTTTTGTTAAGACGAAATGCTCACTTCGAGCAATAGCATCTGATCCTAAGTCATGGAAAAAGGAAAAGGTCCAATAGGAATAAGACGCACAGACATCCCCCATTTCACTCAGTAATCTTGCAACATATGCAGCATTCAGAATTCGTATCATGAATTGGATTAAGGGGAGTATAGGAGGTATTAAACTCCGTTATATGCATCTCCATGCCCACATACTCAGGAAAACTATCGATAATCCTGCGGCTTTCCGTAAGTTCTGCCATAAATACCTCAGGGGTTCTCAGCTTCTGGTAATCATAATGGCCGCTTTTCTCCGGCATTTCCGTTGCATAAGCATGTCTTGTAACAAAATCCAGCGGAGCCTTATTCTTAGTGCAGAAGTCCAGAAAGCATCTGAGCCAGCGTTCATCATCCACTCCACATATTGCCGGACCACCTACTCGTATTCGGGAATCACAGCTTTTCAAAGCTTTACCCGTGATATCATAAAGCTTGAAATACTCCTCCATATCAGCACCTTTCCAGAAACCAGGAAGATTCGGTTCATTCCATACCTCAAAAGGCCAGGTGATAACTTCGTCCCTCCCATAACGGTCAATCCAATGATTCACTGTAGCAGTTACCAGATCAGCCCATTTACTATAGTCCTTCGGTGGTGTAACATTCCCTTTCCAATAGAATACCGTCTGGCTCCCGGATGCTAATTTTTCCGGCATAAAGCCTAATTCCACGAAAGGCTTGAGTCCCATCGACTGATAATCATCAAATACCATGTCAACATAGGTAAAATTATACTCAGCCTTTTCTACCCCATCTTCCTCATATTTGTGATAAATAGCCATATCATCACAGAATAAACCATGTCCGCGAATATGGGAAAAATGGATGTCCTCCTGAACTATCTTCAACTGATCATGATATTCCTGCCGTAAAGCAAGATTCATACGGCCTGTTCCGATGCAATAGATGGCATTGTTATGAAAATCAGCATTGTTGTCTTTCTTAATTTTATATGTATAGATACTTGTCATCGATAGCGAACCTCCAATAAGTTATTTGTTCTAAACTACAAATCTTTGCGTCTCCTGGTACAATTTTTCCGATTTGTCGGATAAATAGCCGGATGACCGATGTAACTGTTCTACAGACTGAAGCTGATTCATTGCCGACTCACTGACATTATCTGTGGAAGCAGCTATTTCTTCCAATACTGCAGAAATATTCTCGATGGACTCTAAGGTACTGTTTCTGGCTATCTCAATATTATTCACACTATTGGTGATCTCCTGGAAATAAACCATCAGATGATCCACATTCTGATTAATCAGGATATAGGAATCCGTCGTATCCTTAACTGCTGCCTTCTGCAATTCCATAACCTCGCCGGCTTCTCTTGCTGTACATGTTAACTTCTTAGTACTATCCTGAATATTCTGGATGATGCTCTTTATATCATTGGTCTGATTTTTGATCTGCTCTGAAAGATTTCTTACTTCATCCGCCACAACGGCAAAGCCTTTCCCTACCTCTCCGGCTCTGGCTGCTTCGATCGATGCATTCAGAGAAAGCAGATTTGTCTGATTCGATATATCATTAATAATGTTAATAATGGAGTTAATCAGCATGGACTTTTTCGCCAGATTATCAATTTCTTCAACAATATTGGTTGTAATTTTGAGGGTTGATTTTGTCTGGTCATTCAATTTCTTGGTAATGACGGTTCCTTTTTCTATGCTGCCTTTGGTTTCCTCTGCGATTTTATTCACTTCATCTGTATTATCACTCATGAGCACAATCTTCTCGGAGAGATGATCCATCTGCAACAGACATTTCTCTGCATCCTTCGCTTGCTGCATCACTCCCTGCTCAATCTCTTTCATCGCCATCGTGATATCCTCGGTGGTTTTAACAAAGACCTTTGACGTCTTGGCAACATCGGCAGATTCTTTCGACGCATCTTCACTTAAGTTCTTAACCTGGCTGATCAATTCTTTCATATTCGAAAATGTATGATTGATCTCTTCAATGAGGATACCAAATTCATCATGCCGGTTCGTCTTAAATTCAACGGTCAGATCACCCTTGGAGGCTTTCTGCAATTTGGAAATTATGTATCTGATCGTCCGATCAATCCCGTAAGAGATGATGAAGCCCGTTAATACCGCTGCGATACAGGCAATAATTACGATAATTAAGGTTATCCGCCAAATACTGTCCGCTTTTTTTAAAATGGTGCTCTTCGGAATCAGTGCACAGATCGCAGCGCCGGAATCTCCTATTTTGGAATACATGAAAAGCTGATCTTTACCATTAACATTGACATAAGCAGAGTAATTCATATCTTCGGAAGCTGCTATCTTCTTATAAAAATCCTGACCGGTAAACATCGGTTCCTTATTGACATATTGTTCATCTGTAAAGATTTCTCTTCCATCCGGGGTTACAAGAGTGAGAATTCCAGTTTGATCAAACTCCACACTCTTAAGTATGTCCCGGACAATATTGATATCCATATCAAAAACAAGAAATGCTTCTGTATTAGGGAAATTTCTGACAAGCCGCAGAGAATAATCCTTTGTCCCGACTCCGAGTTTTTCATCCAGATAGTCATTTTGTCCAAGCCATACTATCTTCGAGCGCTTACTGTTGATTTCTTTGCCTATCTCTGTTTCATAGAAACCCTGACCGATGTTTTCTTCCTTTAAATCTATTGTAGAGATCGATTTCGCCTTATCCGTGATAATGGAAATCTGTGAAATAAAATCGTCCGTTTTTGCCTTCTTTACCAATTCACTTTTAATACTATTAAATATTTCCGTATTTTTAACCTTATCATCAAGATAATATCCTACGTTATATTTTTGCTTTTGATCATCGCTGACATAGAGTGAAGAAATATCCTCAATTGATTGAATTCCCAATTGCAAGTACTTGCTCGTCATGTTGATCGTCTGCTTCGTTGAATTTTCATAGCTGCTGCGGATGCCCTCAGCTGCTTTGTTAAAGGACACAAAGCCAAGTACAAGGATAAAAGAAATTGGAACGAGAAAGGAAATAATAAGTTTAGCTCGAATCGTTGTAAGATATTTTACTGCTGAAAACCTCTTTTTCGTAAAGGAAATCATAACAATATACCCTCCGTTTCTTTCGTTTTTTGTGGAGATCCCCCTGTAAAAGATTCTTTCTTTTCATTCAATAAAAGACCACGGGCTTTGCCAGTGCTCTTTTGTAATGAATTAGAGGCTACCATAGAAATATCATTTATCTCTTACGGTAACCCCTTATTAAGTTGTATTTATATTTATAATTTGCTCTATGGCTACAGTACTTATTCCTTTACACCACCGATGGTAAGTCCTGTAACAAAATAGCGTTGTAAGAACGGATAAAGCGCTACGATTGGCAGACAGGTTAAAATAGTTGCTGCGGCACGCACGGATGTCGTCGTTACCTGCGCTGCTGCACCTGTAATACTAGCCGTATTGGCATCTCCGCTTAACTGACTTACCGAGGATAATAATTTCATCAACTCATATTGCAGAGTAGTCAGATTATCTGCCATTCTGTTATAAAGCATTGTATCAAACCAGGAATTCCACTGACCAACGGCAATGAACAAAGCAATCGTAGCAAATACAGGTTTACAAAGTGGTACAATAATCCTCATAAAGATAGTGAAATATCCTGCTCCATCCATCATTGCAGATTCCTCTAAGCTATCCGGCAAACCATTCATATAGGTACGTATCACAAGCATATTGAAGGCGCTTACCAAACCCGGTATGATATAAACCCAGAAGCTGTTAGTAAAACCTAATTCCTTATTTAATAAGAAGGTAGGAATTAACCCGCCGTTCACATACATCGTTAATACAAATAAGATTGAAATGGGCTTTGCAAAAATAAAATTCTTCCGGCTTAACACAAAGGATATTAAAGCAGTGACTGCAAGCTGTAAAACTGTTCCTGCTAAGGTTCTAAGAACTGATATGTATAAGCCTGTCATCATACTCTCTTTATGTAATACTGTACTATAATTATTTAAGGACCATTTACGCGGCCACAGATAGATTCCACCGCGCAAGGCATCGATAGCATCATTAAAGGATACGGCAAGCGTATTCAAAATAGGATATATGGTAACAATTACGAATGACGCTAATATCAAGCCTATAGTTATAGAATAGATGAAATTTTTTAAACTAAATCTTTTACGACTTTTTTTATACCTTACTTCCATTATCTTCACCCCCCTAGAAAAGTCTTTCTTCCCCGGCTGTTTTCGCCGCGGAATTCGCTAGGAAAATCAAGATAATACTTACAATACTCTTGAAAATACCTGCTGCTGTACCAAGCGAATAGTCGCACTGACTAATACCAAATTTTAATACATAGATATCGATTGTCTGGGATACGCTCTGTACCAGACCATTCGTCAGTAAATACTGTATTTCAAAACCGGAATTCAAAACATTTCCTATATTAATTAATAACAGGATAAAAATAGTTGGTTTGATACCCGGTAACGTTATATTCCACATTTTACGAAGCCGTCCTGCTCCATCAATTGATGCAGCTTCATATAAATCGGGATTGATTGCCGTAATCGCTGCCAGATAGATAATACTGTTCCAGCCTGTTTCCTTCCATACATTGGCAAAGCCTACGATCCACCAGAAAAGGCTTTTATATGTAAAGAAATTAATGGGGTCCTTTAGAATATGTAATTTTACAAGAATATCATTTACAATTCCGTGATCAATCGATAAAGCATCCTGTAAGATACCGCATACGATTATCATTGATAAAAAGTGGGGCAGATATGACACGGTCTGAACAAATTTCTTAGGTGCTCTATGTACAACTTCATTTAATAGCAGAGCAAATGCGATTGCGAATGCAAAGCTTAATACCAGATTAATAATTCCCATTGCGAGAGTATTACGAATAACCCTCAGGAAATCTGCATTGTCCACAAAGAGAAACTTAAATTTATCCAATCCGACAAATTTCGAATGAAAAAAACCCAGTGCCGGCTTATACTTCTGAAACGCCATGACCCAGCCGATCAAAGGGGCATAGCTGAATAAAAGAACGTATGCCACAAAGGGAATTGATAACAGAATCAGTTCCTTTTGTTTCTTTATTTCTTTCCAGGTAATTTTAACCTTAACAGCCTTTACCTTCTCTGCTTTTATACGTTTTACTCCAGTCATTGATATTACCATGCTTTCTTTAAAAATAATGCAGGTGGCTGTGGCAATCCTGCTGTCCAACCACCTGCTTGCAGTTAGTATTCGTAATAATGAAAGATTAATTATTCAGTAGGTCTTTTTCCTTGAACTAATTCAATTCTGTCATAAACAGCAGTCTGTACTTCTGCAAAGAAATCTTCCGGCTTGCATGCCTTATATGCATCCAAATATTTATTCCAGGAAGAGTCAAAATCATCTGCAATTACAACCTGAGGCAGGTACTGCTTCTTCGTTTCCTCCATCTTGGTCCAAGCAAGTCCGCCTGGAGTATCGGTAGTCATTTCACCAACGAAGGACCACATCGGATACCAAGGCTGCTCATAACCATCGATTTCATTGTAATCCAACATATCTACATAAGTCTTAGCACCATATGCTGTTAAGCATTCCTGAACATCAGTAGTTAAAGCGGCGAAGAACTCAGAAGGCTGAGTATCCGGAGTCATCGCATTCTTTCCATCCGGATTCATACCGGTGTAGTTCGGGAAGTAGCTGTAAGTACAAAGATGGGAAGCTTTATAATCAGCGTTAACAGCATTGTCTCTCATTGTCTGTTCTCTGTAGAAAAGTCCGTCATCTCCTACTTTGTAGTCTGTATCTTTAACGCCCCAGCTACGCAGTGTGATGATTTCAGGATCTAACAAATCATTTATAAACTGTAAAGCACCTTCAATATCCTTACAGCTTGTTGTAATGCTTAAACCACCGGAAAGAACTGCGGCTTCATTCGCTGCATAGTACATTTCCTTCATACCCGGATCGATTGTAATTCCGAGCGGAACATAGGTACAACCATCCAGCTTCTGTGTTTTAATAGCATCTTCAGCAGTTTGGAAATCCCATTTTTGTTCTACCATACAAAGTACACGACCTGAGGAAATCTTCTCAAGGAACTGGTCATGATTCATTGTCATGAACTCAGGATCAACGATGCCCTTTTTATATTCTTCGTTCAGCTTCTTGAAATATCTTTGTGCTGTATTGGTTATGTTATAGTCTGCAACCTTATATGTAGCAGGATCTACGATACAACGTCCGTTGTTCGGCCATCCGTCTAAGAATTGAGGTGGGTTCTCCAGACAGAAGTAGTACCAGTCATAGCATAAAACCTCAAAAGGAATAACCGATGAGCCATCAGCCATGGTAGGGTTAGCTGCATAATAATCCTCTAACAGTTTGAATAACTGATCCAGGGATTCAACTACAGGATAACCAGCCCACTTTAATACTCTGGTCTGAACCCAGAATGCTTCTCCGCCCTGTGTTGTATCCATTAACTTCTGGTTAATGTTGCCAAACTGAGGAATGGAATAGATATGTCCATCCTCCTGCTTCAAGGAATTCCACTGGCTCTCAGACCAGAAATTCTTGATATTCGGATATTTATCCAGATATTCATCAATAGGTACAAGTGCGCCTGCATCCTGTAATTGAGGAGTCCAGTTAATAAAATCCGGATATTCGCCGCTTGCGATCAGCATACCTACTGCTTCCTCTGCAGTCTGGCCGGTTAACCAGGTTTCCTTACATTTTGCACCGATCTTCTCAGCAATTAGCTGCTGAATTTCGTTATTATCATTCAGTTCGATACCTTGTCTATCGAAAAATGCAGTAAACTCTTTGATTTTCTTGGATGAATCACCACTAGAATCTGCTCCATTTGTCGATGTTCCATTTGAATCTGATGCACCATTATCGTTTGAGGAATTATTTTTTCCACAGCCAATGAATAAGGATGACACCATAGCAATACACATCATTATTGCAATAAAACGTTTTTTCATAACTAACCTCCCTAATATTTTTATCACCCTTAAGTGATGATTCATTTTAGCATAATTGCACAAACAATGACTCATACAAACTATATTAAAAACCACTACAAAGTATATATATATAATTTATAGTGGTCTTTTAATTCTTTTTTAGACATATTTAAGTGATATTTTGATTTTGCCGATCCCGTTTTCGGAATCTTGTCGGTGTCACACCATATGCTTCTTCGAATTTGTTGATAAAATATTCCTGATTCTTATATCCTACATCAACAGCAATTTCATAGACCTTTTTGTCCGTATTCAGCATCATTTCTGCTGCTTTGCGGATTCTTACATTGTTGAGGTGGTCTTTAAAAGCGCAGCCATATTTCTTCTTAAAAGCCTGCCCCAGATAAGCACTGTTAATGTAGTATTTTTCACCAAGTGACCTCAGACTGATGCATTCTGCATAGTTTTCCTCAATTTCATTTTCAACAAGGTCAATGGTTCCTTTCGCTGTATTCTGCCTAAGCTGTGCAAGATAGTCTGAATATTCAACTGCAAACTGTTGAAATTTAGATACATTCTCATAATACGTCTTCGATGAAAATACTGTTTCACGGATGTATTGCATAATCTCTTCCTGATTAATGTCAGCATCCTGGTTATAACCAAGTCCTAATAACCGGTATAATAAATATTGAATGTTCCGGCTAACCGCTTCCGGATCAATATTCTGATCCATCATGCTCCGATATAAGGCTTTTGCATTTTCATTAATCTTAAATTTATCATTTATTTCAATATAATGGATCAGCTCATCCAGCTGCTTCTTGAAAAAATCTGTTTTTGAACACTGTAATTCTGGTTCTCTTTTCAGCATCCTTATATCCCGATTATCATTCTTCTTATAAAATCGGAAGGACCGGAGCATAACAGCCTCGCGAAAAGAATCTGTCAATGCATTCAAACTGTTTACTATACTACCCATGCAAGCGACTATTTCATATCCGACACGTTCGGATAGTTCCTTTAACAACCAGCCAAGCCATTCTTCCTGTGGCAACCCTCTTTCCTGCGTCATGTAAGCGCAGTAAATGATACCGATTTCATAACATTCGGTAAGCTTCGTTATATCATAGATAATATAGTCCACATAATTTTTTAATAGCAGATTGGCATAGTTATAAAGTCTTCTTTGCTGTTCTTTTCTTCTATCTTCGGATAATGCGAGGAATTTCTCGTCGTTTAAGGATATTTCACAATGAATATAGGCCATTTCATCGGAGAGATGCATCTTCTCCCGAACATACTGTAAGTTCACAGTATCATATTTCCCCCAGATGATCGCCATCAAATGACAGTCAAGATAGGCTTTTTCATAGTCTTTCTTATTTCTTTCCCGCCCGGCTTCCTTTTGAAATTCCTCCATTATTTTGCGGATGGTTACTAGAAGCTCTTCCTTTTGGATTGGTTTCAAAATGTAGTCACAGCAGCCAAATTGAATCGCTGTTTTGGCATATTGGAAATCGTAGTAACCGCTTAAAAATACAAACCTTGCCGCACTGAGCTTGTTGCTCTTAACATAGGTAATGAATTCAATGCCATCCATTTCCGGCATTTTTATGTCCGAAATGATCAAATCATATTCATTCTGCTTCAGCAATTGAATGGCACTAATGCCATTGGAGGCCTCTCCCGTAATTTGAAATCCTTCTGCCTCCCAATCAATCAGGGCAGCAAGACCCTTCCGTATAAAGGGTTCATCATCTACCAATAACACTCTTAATAATGGAACGTCAACATTCATTTCAGATGCTCTCCTTTCATATTAAGATAAGCTAAAGCTTTATCTTCCCTTTCACATTTTCTATTGGTATTTTTATGATAATACAGGTACCAACCTGCTTTTCACTCTCAACGATTATTTTCGTTTGGCTTCCGCAATATTTTTTAAGACGTATACATGCATTCAGCATACCGAGGGAAGAGGATTTTTGCAGGTCATCGATATTAGCTTCGTTTAATGATTTTTCCAGCCTTTTTACCTGCTCCTCCTCCATACCGATACCGGTATCTTCAATCTCAATATGCAAATAGGAATTCTCTTCATTGACTGATACATAGATTGCTCCGGAGTGCCCTTCCCTGTTTAATCCATGGACACAGGAATTTTCTACAAAGGTGACAAGCACCAGGCTTGGTATTAGATAGCTGCTGCAATCCGTATTGATTCGGAATTTATAATTAAAAACGTCTCCAAAACGATATTTCTGTAAATTCAGGTAATCCCTGATAAATCCAATCTCCTGTTCAATAGGAATTAAATCTGATCCCCACTGTGCACTTTTTCTCATTAATCTTGCAAGGCTTTCAATCATTTGGGAGGTTTCATTCTCACCTTTTATCACACTCCGCATACGTATGTTTTCAAGAACATTAAACATAAAATGCGGGTTTATCTGGCTATATAATGCTAAAAGCTCAGCCTGCTGTCTGGCAAGATGAAGCTCCTGCTGCTCTAATTTGCTTTTATATTCATACTCAATGAGATTTTTCATTCTGGTTGCCATCAGGTTATAATTATCCAGCAATTCACCGATTTCATCTTTTCCTTCGCCCTCCGGTATCAGAACAAATTCTTCTCCTTTTACCTTCTTCATATACTTTCCCAGTAATAATATTCTTTTTGTAATAGAACTGCTGAATAAAGTAAGCATGACTGCCGGTATTAACGCATCGGCCAGAAACAGAACTGCAATTAACCACAAGTTGCCTTTCAGCATAGAAATATAATTGGATTTATATCCTGCCAGATAGATATCGAAGTCAAATCCATAAGCTGTACATAATTTATGTATCTGAATTTTATTCATTGGTATCTTTGACACATCATCAAAATCTTCTTTAATTCCCTTGTCATTTCTATCATTACTGAAAATTATTTTATCTCCATGACATACATAAACTGTCGTGTTAAAAGCAGAATTATTAATAGCTTCACAAATCTTATTATAATTTAAATCCAGCTTTACTATTTTTTCATTACTGCTCATCTCAATGTAGTTTAGTTTTCTTATAACAGAAATCATACGATTTTTCTTATTGATATAAAATGTATTATTATAATAAGGATAAATAAATAATTCCGCATCCGACTGTACAAATTTCAGGTACCAATCTTCCTTTTGAATAGCATCGATACGATAATATCTTCCGCCGCTAATCATCGTAGCATTATCAGAAAATAAAGTTATATTGTTGATTAAGTGCTTCGAGCTGGAAAAAAACACATAATTATCAAAAACTCTGTTATATTCCGTGAAGAATTCCCCACTATTTTCGTACCTGGTATCAAGAAATTTATAAATCGAGCTACAGGCATATAAATCTACCGTAACAAATACTGCATTTTCCAAGGAAGAGGTAATATCATGCATAACGGAATTGACAATATTATTCATATTTTTCCGTCCTTCATCACTGGAAGCCTTTAATGTATTTCCTATGATAAATGTATTAGTAACCAGCACCGGAACCAATACACAGAAAATATATAGGTAGAAGGTCTTCGTGCTGATTTTCCGATTATTCATATTCAGCTGTAACTTCTTAACCTTTCGACGGATAAAATTCGCAGTTTTCTTTATCATATTGTTACCTGCATTTTTAAACTCATGAAATTCTCCTCTTTATACATATAATTATCACAATGTCTTTCAAACACCTATTCTTATCCATATCCGAGATATTCCTTCATCAAAATCCTGCAATACACACTTTCATATCATTTATATCATAGGTCAACGATATATTCTTCTTATGGGTTGCGATTCACTGTTCAAATATTGCTTAATTCTTAATGACATAAAATCAATGAACCCCTTCATCCTTCGAATTGCTTCTGGGATGTCGGGGTTCATCTGGAGATATTGCGAAATATGGATTCTTCTCCAGGGTTACCTGGAAATGAGCTTCCATGGGAAGATAAGCAAGGATATTAAGTTAATTACATCGTAAGTATAAGGCTATTGTTCATCTATGAATAAAATAGTCCTCAGCAGTACGTTAGCGCCCATAAAACAATTAACTGCCGGAGTATACTCCAACTCACAGTGACTGTGACCGCCTACACTTGGAACAAAAATCATGGTCGTAGGAACCATATCTATCATAAACTGCGCGTCATGTCCCGGACCGCTGTAGATTCTGCGGATGGAATAATCATATTCCTCCGCACTCTTTTCTACAAGATCAACTAATGACGGAGTAAAGGTTACAGTATTACGTGACCAGGCTTTCGCATAGCTCAAAGAACATTTTTCTATTTCAGATGGCAGCTTCTGAATGATATCCAATACCTGCTTAATTACCTCAGGATCCTGATGTCTGGCATCCAGAGTGAACTTGACTTCATCGGGAATGATTGTATGGATATTCGGATGACAGGAGATCTTACCAGTGGTATATACCAGTTTGCTGTCCAGTTTATCAAGCTCATCGTGCAGATACTGGATTACTTTAGCTGCTGCATACAAAGCGTCTTTTCTGTATTTCATCGGCGTAGTTCCGGCATGACCCGCCTGACCGGATAAGGTAAACTCATAATTGATCATACCGCATACGCCTTCTACGACGCCGATATCGATCTTCTCTGCCTCCAGAACCGGTCCCTGCTCGATATGTAATTCTACAAGAGCCTTACATTTCTCAGGACTGATTCGATTGGCTTCGTCACCTTGAAAACCACTTGCTTCCAGTGCTTCTGCAAAGGTATAACCCGGGATATCCTTAGCAACGGATGCCAGCATATCAGCTTTATTGAATTTACCACAGATAACACCGGAGGACATCATGGCAGGCTCATAGCGGGCTCCCTCCTCATTGGTCCAGACTACGACTGTAATTGGATGTCTGTGAGGAAGCTTCTCCTTCACGATTGTTTCTGCAACCTCCATAGCAGTCAGTACTCCTAATACGCCGTCATAATTGCCGCCCTGCCTTACGGAATCCAGATGGGAGCCGGAGTAGATTCCCGGAAGGTCCTGCGTTCCTGGAATGGTTGCATACATATTAGCCATATCATCAGTCACAACGGTTGCCCCGATTGCTTCCATCCTCTTTTTAAATTCCTTTCTGGCGGTTATTGCTTCTTCGGACAAGGAGAACCTTGTAATTCCACCTTTTCCCGTATCTCCAAATTTACTGAAGGTTTTTATTTTATCCTCCATTCTTTCTAAGCTGCATATTACCATAATTATTTCCTCCTTTATAAACCAGTGGTCCTAAATACACTTTTCTGCATTCTGATACCTTGGGAAATTGCCTGTACAGGGCAGACTGTGACACACAGATGGCAGCCGACGCATTGCTTCGCATCCATAATTGGTTTGCCTGTTACCAGATCCTGCTCCAGAGCCTGATGTCCTCCGTCATAGCAGGACAGATAGCAGCGTCCGCAGCCCAGACATTTGCTCCGATTAAACTTCGGATAACAGATGCTGTCTCTGTTAAGATCCTCTGCCGGTATGAGCTGTGCAGAAGCTCTTCCGATAATCTCCGATACGCTGTGGAAACCGTGGGAGCATAAATACAACTGCATTCCTTCTATCATATCTTCGATCACGCGGTAGCCATACTGCATGACAGAAGTAGTAACCTGAATATTTTCACAACCAAGGGATAAGAATTCTGCCGCATCCATCCAATTTTCAATTCCGCCCATACCGCTGATGGGAACCTCTGCGAGCTTGCTGCAGGTCTTCATGGAATGGATGAAGCGTAGTGCAATCGGCTTTACCGCTTTGCCTGAATATCCACCGACACTCGTCTTGCCCTCTACATCCGGCCCTGAGGCGAAGGTATCCAGATTGACATTCATAATGCTCTTGATTGTATTAATTGCTGCAATTCCTGTAGCACCCGCCTCAATTGCAGCAATCGCCGGGATTTCCATATTGCCAATATTCGGCGTCATCTTCGCCAGAATCGGAAGGTGCGTACCTGATCTTGTTGCCTTGGTATAAGCACTTACAAGCTCCGGATTCTGACCAACATCGGAGCCAAGTCCATCTGCTGCCATATGGGGGCAGGAGAAATTACATTCAAGGATATCCGCTCCGGCCTCCGTCATCAGCTTAGCCAGATAGGTCCATTCCTCCTCCGTCTGACCCATAATCGATGCAATAATCACCTTCGTAGGATAATCCTTCTTCAGGTGCTTTAAGAAATTAAGATTATCCACCAGGCTATGATCAGAAATCTGCTCGATATTCTTAAATCCCACAAAGGGAACGGCTTCCTTGCGAAGGGCATCAAATCTGGGGGATACCTCCTTAGGTACAAAGGTTCCGATGGTCTTGAAGGCCACGCCGGCCCAGCCCATCTCGAAGGCTTTAGCCACCATCTTATAATTACTTCCTACCACAGAGGAAGATAAGAAAAATGGATTCTCACAGGGAACTTTACAGAAGCTGATGGATAAATCTACATTACCGGGCTCTACCTTCTTATAGGAGGAAACCTCCTCCATAATCTCATCAACCGGAACTGCCCGGTTGATTTTCTCTTTCAGGCATACCTGCATGCAATCCTTCGTCTCACAGGTTCTGCACGGCAGTTCCTCTGGAAGTCTGTTCGCGGCTCCTGCTTTGTTCTCAAAGCGCAGAGACCGGATAATGGTATCTACTTTAATTCCGTGAGGGCATACTTTGGTACATGGGGCGTCATTACACAACAGACACCCGCCGACTTCCTCGATCAGAGAAATATCTCTATATACTAGATTACTCATAGAAACCTCCTCCCTTTGCCTTAATAATTCTGATTTAGTTTTTTATCTATTTTATCTGATTTAGCTTTTTATCTATTTTATCTGATTTAAGGGTGTTATTTATCTAAACACCCTTTCACATAACGCTGGCTTACGTTTTATAAACTGGCCATATCCGGGCTCTCCGGTAAATTCCCCATTGTCATAAACTAAGCGGCCTCTGACATAGGTCTGAACCGGATAACCATGAAGCTTCTTACCTTCCCAGATGGTATGATCATAATCAGAATGCATATTATTTACGGATATGGTAAAATCCTTCTCCGGATCATAGATTACAATATCTGCATCCTTTCCTACGGTTAAGGAGCCCTTCTGGTCACAGCCGAAGATCTTTGCAGGGTTTGTGGAGCAGAGCTCTACGGCACGGTTAAAGGTAATCTTTCCTTCATTGGCTGCCGCAAGTATATAAGGATACAGGTTCTCGATTCCTGCGCAGCCGTTCGGAATCTTCGTAAAATCATCCTTGCCCCAATCCTTTTCATAGCTCTGGAACGGACAGTGATCCGTTGCCACCGTATCAATGGTGCCCTGCTTAATTGCCTTCCACAGAGCGTCCTGGCTTTCCTGACCCTTCATCGGAGGGGAACATACAAAGTTACGTCCATCCTCTCTCTTATATACTTCATTGGTAAATTCCAGATACTGAGGACAGGTCTCAATATAGATTTTATGCCCGGCCAGCTTCGCTGCTGCTGCCGCCTCCAGTCCTTCCTTATCTGCCATATGAACGATGTAAAGAGGAGCATCCACGGATTTTGCCCAATGTACGGCTCTCTTATCTGCCTCTGCTTCGACATATTCGGGTCTGCTTAAATAGTGATACCAGGCAGAGGTTTTGCCTTCCTTTAAAAACTTCTCAATGTTCAGGTCGATGACATCCGGGTTTTCTGCGTGTATGTTGGTAATTGCCCCGACTTCCTTTGCCTTGAGCAGTACCTTTATCAAAGTGGCATCATCCACCATCATGCCTTCCTTCTTATATACCAGGAAGCATTTGAAGCTGGTAACTCCATAATCGACGGAAGCTTCAAATTCCTCCAATAAAGAACCGCCGTTCAAATCTGTTATAATGCAATGGAATGCATAATCCACGCAGGCCTCCGGGTCACACATATCCTTTCTCGCCTGAACGGTTTCGATAATACCCTTTCCTTTTCTCTGCATCGGATAATCAAATACTGTGGTCACACCTCCGCAGGCTGCAGCTCTGGTACCGGATAAATAACTGTCTGTGGAAACTGTTCCGCCAAAGGGCATTGCAAGATGCGTGTGAGCATCAATTGCACCGGGTAATACCAATTTACCGGCTGCATCCACTACCTTAACTGCTTTCATGGAAAGATCCGTTCCGATGCAGGCAATTTTACCGTCCTTTATGGCAATATCTGCAACAAAGCTTTCTTTTGCCGTTACAATTGTTCCATTCTTTATGATCAAATCCATAATCTTCGCCTCCTAATCTGTTATGCGTTACTGCTTTATGACTTTACGAAAAGCGAATAGAGCTGCTGCAAAATGTTTCTTGTTCCTTTGCAACAGCCCCATCGCAAGAATATAATCTACAGTACGTTAAGCTTATTTATTAATCTTATATACAAGTACAAGACCTGATCTCTGGAATACCTGTGATACTTCCAGTAAATCCATACCGCCTGCATTTGCTGCAATCAGGTTGGATACCCAAGTTACACCGAAATCAACCTGACCGGTGTAAACTGCGGTTGTCTCACCGATATCTCCACCACCGGAAACGATGTTGACATTCAGACCAAATTCCTTGTAATAGCCCTTGTCAAGTGCTACATAATAGCCCATGAACTGTGCCTGGGGTAACCATTTTAACTGGATGGATACATCTGTTTTCTCCGGCTTGAAGGTAGTTCCGTCGGAAGCCATTGCCTCTGTCCAGTAGGAGGTATTTCTGATGTCATCCAGAGTAAGGGTCTTTAATTTATCTGCTGCTGTGGAGTCATCTAATTTAATATACTGTTTTGCAAGGTCAAGGGTCTGCTGCATCGCTGTATCGTCCATGTTACCGTAGTTAGTAACAGTTGCATCGGTCATATCTGTTTCCACAAGCTTCTTAACTTCATTTGCCATATATGCCTGATGATCTGAGGATACGGAGGAACCATATTTGTATACGATTTCGGCTGCTTCTTCCGGATGAGCACATGCATATTCCCAGCCCTTCATGGAAGCGTAGATAAATGCCTTAACTGTTTCAGGGTTAGCTTCTGCAAAAGCCTTGGTTGTGAAGATGTTATCCTCAAGCATAGCAACGCCTTCCTCATTCATGTCGATGTATTTTACAGAGTCACCGTAACCGTAGCCACCGTCATAGGAATTCTTAACAAGACCAAGTTCATTGTAGGTCATTGCGGAGGATAATAAGATGGAGTTATCATCAAAGCCGTCCATATCAAATGCCTGGCTTAAATAGGTGGTAGGCTGGCCGTATTTTGTTAAAAGTGCTTGAATCTCATATTCATTGCCAAGACCCCAGTTACCTACCTGGCCTTTGGTGGCTGCATCTACAATGACGCTTTCTGCGGTTGCATCTGCTGCGTAGTAAGGTCCCGTACTTTCTGTTGTTGCAGCAGGAGCCTGGGTTGCTGCCGCACTATCCTGCGCAGCTGCTGTGGGTGCTGTTGTTGCTATTGCTTCTGTTGCTTCCTTCTTGCCGCAGCCTGCTAAAATTGTCATTAACATGATACAGATCAATAAAAATGCACCGAATCTTCTTACAGATAATTTTCTCATAAAATATTCCTCCTTATATAGTGTTAATAGCTGTAACAATTCAGTTACGGGATTGGTGTACTTTGGTTCCTAAGGACCGGGTAACTGAATAGCCACTTGTTCCTGCCAAGTGAATTGACTTGTCAATTCATCTTGTATTTATATCTGGTTGATTTTCACCTATTAACGGCGTCCCTTCAACAAAATACCTTCAGTAATTAGTAAAATGACATACATGATAATTCCGATGGCGCAGGCTACAATAATGTAAGCCCATGCGGTTGCATACTGTGCTAGAACGATATTCTCACGGATCTGACGTCCGACACCGATGATATATTCGGCAAAATATTCGCTAACCAGAGCACTGATGACACAGCCGGGAACACTGACCCGTAGTGCCGTAAATACGTAAGGTACACAGTTAGGAATTCTAAGCTTGAAGAAAATCGTTGTCTTGCTGGCTGCATAGGATTTCATCAAATCCAGGGAATAGGGCTTCAATTCGGTAAATCCACGGTAAGCATTGATACTCATGGATACGGTACAGGTAATCATGACCACCAGCATTTTCGCCAGCATACTTCTTGTGTTTGGATCCTTACTGAAATCCTTCGTTAAGTTATTCAGGATTGGAGCAATCGCGATAATCGGTATTGCATGAAAGGCTGATGCGATGGTGAGTCCGCCGATGCCCCATTTGGGAAAGGTGGTAGCGATAATCGCCAGCAGATATCCGAATAAGGATCCAAGGACAAGTCCTCCGAGAGCCACGATTACAGTAGCCTTCACATTGATCAGAATATCGGCTGCATTATCATGGATGATGCTGAAGATTCGTCCCGGAAGGGGTAAGGTGAAGGTGTCTGCACCGATGATTTTATGCAGAAGCTGTGTCTGCCAAAGTATCGCGATGAACGTACCGAATAAAACCGGGTAAAGGAAGGTGGTGACAGTCTGCCGGTTGAATTTACTACGCTGCTTGTTCATTTGCACTCACCTCTTTCTTTACTTTTGGGCCTTTCCTTTGATAAGGTGACATTACCTTCTCAATCACGGTCATCAGATAATAGCTCAGAATTCCAATGATTGCACTGATGAATACGATCTGCCAGAATACATAGATACTCATTGCGTGCTTAAGGGACTGGGATAACATACAGCCTAAGCCGCCTCCGCCCTGCAGCGTATCTACCAGGATGGATGCCGTAATCGCCATTGGAGCTGAGATTTTCAATCCGGTAAAGAAATAGGGTGTACAGGAAGGGATCAACAGCTTGCGATAAATCTGATATTTGCTTGCAGCGATGGAATACATTAACTCATGCTTCTCTTTCTCCACTGCCTTAAACCCAGCCAGCGTATTCGTTGCCACGGGATAAAAGGTCAGGATTGCTGCAATTACGATACGGCTTTTATCAATATCCTTGGTAATTGCCAGAACAATCGGTGCCATGCCAAGGATCGGAATCATCTGAATCATCATCAGGTAAGGAAATACGGTCTTCTCCACAACCAGGAATAAATACATCAGCAGAGCCAGTGCAAAGCCTATCATGATACCGATGATAAAACCGATACCCGCCCGGAATAAGGTAATTCCGGCATTGCTCAGTACAATCTGCAGAGCCGTCTGGCTGCTGTTAACCAGATCCCTGCTGACAATTGACTGTAAGATCTGATACAGATGCGGAAGTACATTCTCAGGAGAACGTTTTGTGTGCTCGATTACGCTTGCCCCGATTTCCCATAACACAATCAATCCAAGAATCCATACAATCGTTACAAGCTTCTTTGAATTAAGGGCTTTTTTCATGAAATTCATACATCCTCCTTACTCCGCCCGGTAGCGGCTTTGAAATCTCAAAAGCTAAGGTAATACTTCCAAGATGCAATATCCCGGAAATATAAGAATGAATTTCCAATGGAATTCATTCTTATATTTCCTAGCCTCGAGCCTTTCTCGAGGCTATACGCCCTCGAAGCTGTTTCTTACCTTAACCACCATTTCATTAAACTCCGGTGTGTTCTTAATCTCCAGACCCCTTGGTCTATCCAGGGTTATATCAACAACTGCTGATACTCTTCCCGGATGGGGAGACAGTACAACTACTCGGTCTGATAAAAATACTGCCTCCTGAATGTTATGGGTAACAAATAGAATCGTTTTATTTGTCTTTTTCCAAATTCGAAGTAAATCCTCATGGAGTTTTTCCTTTGTAAATTCATCCAGCGCGGAGAAGGGTTCATCCATCAGAAGAATTTCCGGCTTGATTGCCAGGGCCCTCGCAATTCCTACTCTCTGCTGCATACCGCCGCTGAGCTCATGGGGATATTTCTTACCGAATTCCATAAGTCCTACCAGCTCCAGCATCTTGGTAACTCTTGCTGTTCTTTCCTTCTTGGGAATTCCCATGAGTTCCATTGGCATGCATACATTACGTCTCACAGTTCTCCAGTCATAAAGAACCGGATTCTGGAATACGATGCCGTATTTTTTCTGTAGCCGGATCTCCCTCGGTGACTGTCCCCTTACGGAAATACTTCCTGAGGTTGGCTGCTGTAAATCAGCAATAGTTCGAAGCAAAGTCGTTTTTCCGCAGCCAGAAGGTCCTAACAGTGAGATAAACTCACCCTGCCTTATGTTCAGATTAATATTTTGCAGAGCGGTTACCGGTGCCCCTCCATCCTTATCCGGGAAGCTCACACACAAATCTTCTATTTTGATTTCCGTTTCTGCTTCAATTCTTTTTAATTCTTCTCTTTTTGTATTTTCCTTTGCTACAACATCCTTTAATAGATAATCTAAAGCAACCATGAATACCTCCATTCTGCCGTCGAACGGCATAACCTCCACTTGTCATGAATGCGAAGTGGCGTAAAGCTATCTGCTCTACGCCATCGTACATTTTGTTTCCATATTCTTACCATAACCTGTCATAAATTCTAATTAAGTCTTCCTTCGTCACTGCTTTGATGGTATTGGAGGGGCTGCCGCTTGCCATGGCATCCTTTGCCATCTTCTCTTTCACCGCATCAAATTCCTGCTTCCTGATACCGTATTGTGTAAGAGTTGGTATATTACAATGTTTACATAGCTTATCTAGCTCATTGATAAATGCCTTGGATGCTTCTTCATCGCTGGTATCATAACCTGCTGCACCAATTTCCCTAGCAATGGCTCCGAACCTTTCGTAGCAGCCATCCAATGCAAATTCCAGGCATTCCTTAATCAGCATCGCATTGGAGATTCCATGGGGTACATGGAATAATGCACCGATCGGTCTGCTCATGCCGTGAACCAGAGTAACGGATGCATTGTTGATGCTGACGCCGGCTTCAAAGGCTGCAATCTGCATCTCTTCCCTGGCTTTCTCATCACTTCCGCTGCTGTAGGCGATCGGTAAATATTTGAAAATACGCTTAATTGCTGATAATGAATAAATATC
Source organism: Mobilitalea sp. (assembly GCA_035564175.1). Lineage (GTDB taxonomy): Bacteria > Bacillota > Clostridia > Lachnospirales > Lachnospiraceae > Mobilitalea. The sequence goes on along the minus strand of DATMUM010000058.1, from coordinate 43,973 downwards.
GGTCAAAGTAAAGCCTTTCCGCGAAGTATAAGCTTCGATTGCATGGGTTAGGGCATCCATTCCCGTAGCCGCTGTGATGTCCGGCGGTGAGGTCAGCGTAAAGGTCGAATCGATGACTGCCAGATCCGGCAATAATCGATTGCCCTTCAGCAGCATCTTAACCCCCTTCTGTGTGTCGGTAATTACAGTGAACTTCGTTGCTTCGGAACCGGTTCCCGCTGTAGTAGGGATTAATACCATCGGAGGGAAGTTACCGTTGATGTCTTTTCCCAAGTAGTCCGATATCTTACCGGGGAGAACCGTCATGGCTGCGATTGCCTTCGCACTGTCTAAAGGACTTCCGCCGCCGATGGCAATCAGAAAATCACAGCCGGTTTCCTTATAGGTCTTTACACCAGCCTCAATCATCTGATCCGTTGGTTCTCCGGTAATGTCATTAAAGACTACATATTCTATTCCCCATTTTTCCAAATATCCTGTCAGTGTTGCAACAATGCCTGCCCTGGTGACTATCTTACCCGTAACCACAAATGCCTTTCTTCCCAGACCTTTGATGGCTGCTTCACTCGCTTCGAGAGCATTTTTTCCTAATAAGACATTGCGTGGTAATGTAAATTGATCTGCCATAAGCTGCACCTCTCTTTGATATCAATTGATGAATCAATTCACTTGTCATGAACCGGAAGAAATATAAAATAAGCAGCGCCGGAGTTTTCCTGGGATAGCTCCTTCGCTGCTTTACTGGTAATTTCAGTTGGGTTGAATTAATTTATATGAATTATATTGCATGGACAAACCAGAAATCAATTACTATATGACCAATGTTATCTGTGCAACCGCACAATTGCTTCTTCAAAAATCCGGAAGCCTGCCTCCAGCTGCTCGTCTGTAATTACCAGCGGAGCAAGGAAACGAATGACATTTCCATAGGTACCTGCATTTTCTATCAGTAACCCCTTCTGTGCACATGCAGCAATCAGTTTATTCACCAATTCCGTATTCGGCTCTTTGGTTATCTTATCTTTCACAAATTCGATACCAATCATTGCACCTAAGCCGCGGACATCACCGACTACTTCATATTTTTCCTTCCAGGAGCTAAATACCTCAAAGCACTTCTTTCCGATCTCAGCAGAGCGTGCTACCAGATGATCCCGCTCCAATACTTCCAATACCTTTAATCCGGCAGCGCAGGCAAGGGCATTGCCGCCATAGGTGCCACCGATAATTCCAGGTGTAATACCGTCCATGATCTCTGCACTGGTAATCACTGCACTGAGCGGTACACCTCCGGCAATGGATTTGGCTGTAGCTATGATATCCGGAGCGCAGCCTGCTTCCTCCCAATAGCAGGAGGCGAACAGCTTGCCTGTACGTCCGAATCCTGTTTGCACTTCGTCTGCAACTAGCAGGATGCCGTACTCATCACAAATCTGGCGGACTGCCTTCACCCATTCGATCGGAGCGGGGATAAACCCGCCTTCTCCCTGTAAGGGTTCCATTACGATAGCCGCAACCAGCTGGGCGGGAGATGCATTTTCAAATACCATTTTTAAGCTGTTAATATAGTATTCAATAGCCTCTGCTTCCGTCATCCCTGCTGGTCTGCGATACAGATAAGGATATTCTGCACGGTATACACCATCGGGGAAGGGACCTAAGCCATAGGAATATGCCTTCTTCGCCGTCATGGTTGCAGTAAGCAGGGTACGTCCATGAAAGGCGCCAGAAAATACGATGATATTCGGGCGTCTGGTATAGCCTTTTGCAATCTTAATTGCATTTTCATCTGCCTCCGCACCGCTGTTGGCAAACATAACCTTTCTTTTCATATCCCGTACCGGTGTCACTGCTGCCAGCTTCTCGGCAAGCTCAATATATCGTTCATGGGTTACTATATTGAACATTCCATGGAAATATTTCTCTGACTGCTCCTTCACTGCCTCCACCAGATCGGGATGGGTATGACCAACATTAAGAACTCCAACGCCTCCGATCCAGTCGAGGAACAGATTGCCATCCACGTCTTCAATCATCGCACCCTCCGCTCGTGCCATAACACAGGGATACACGCAGCGGATTGCGTTTGGTACGATATTCCTTCTTCGTTCTATGACAGCAGCCGCCTTCGGTCCCGGCAGCTGTTCCGTTATTATTTTGGGTAATTCATCTCTTAACATAATTCATCTCTCCTTATATCTTATTTTATCCAGGACATCTCCTTATCCTGATAAATAAGAAAGTAATATGAGTTTGCCTTGGCAAACTCCCGAACTAATTACAGCAGGCAAAGGCGTTAACAAGGACTTTCCATTGGTAAAACTCCCGAGTTGAGCGCTGCCAGCTTTACCATTAAAAAAGAGCGCAGTATGAATATGCGCTCCCTTGCTTTATTTGTTTCTTTTTATGATGTCTCATGTTATCAAATTCGCATTTATTTTACAATAGGCAGGAAAACATACTTTGCTGTGCATCTGCACAAGCTAAATTCATTCACGGAATAATTCATGTAGGATGGTATTGTCGGCAGCAAAAAAGATGAACTATTTCGAATGAGGAGGATTTACCTTTTTATTAAGAATAAACATTATGTACGTTATTGACAAGTAGGATAAAAATGGAAATGTCAGAAGAACAAAGGTATCGAAGGGATCCGGAGAAATCCATAGGAATATGTTCCAAGAGATCCTCAAAAAGCAATTACAAGTAGCGAAAGAATATTTTAATGAAAAAATTTAATGATAAAAACAATGCAAGGCTGATTTGCTCCCATATGGCTGACAGTTAAATAATAAAACTGTTTACTGTAAGGAGAGCATATCAATCTTGCACTGTTTTTATTTTGAAGAACCGTATCGGGAAAGATTAGGCAGACACTGTTTAGGCGGGTGCAGATTCATCCTTCTTGATAAGTTTTTATCTTGCATATCTGGTATATGAGATTAATATTCATAGATTTACTTATCCTATAGGAATTCCCCATCCACATAGCTAAGTACCTCATCCAGTTTAGCCAGTTCTTCTTTCAGCTGCTCTTCGGTGATGATCAGTGGAGGAGCCACCAGAATCATGTTCTCATGGGAATAGGTCATGAATTTCTTTTCCTTTAACTTACCAATGATCTTGCCCATGATCCCCTGAGGGTCTTTTCCATAAGGAACTAAGGCTTCCTTTGTTGTTTTATCCTTTACCAGCTCCACGGCTGAGAATAAACCGATGTAGCGCACATCACCTACACAGGGATGGGCTGCTTTTAATGCTTCCAGCTTCTCTCCCAGAACCTTGCCGACTTTGTTTACATTTTCAAGTATATTAGCTTCCTCGTAATAATTTACACAGGCTACACCTGCTGCACAGGCCAGCGGATGTCCGCTGTAGGTCAGACCGCAGGATAAGTAATTATCATCAAAATATTCCGCAACCTTCTTACTTACGACTACGCCGCCAAGGGGTACATATCCGCAGGTAACACCCTTTGCAAAGGTTACCATATCCGGTTTTACATCAAAGTTCTCAAAAGCAAACATCTTACCGGTTCTTCCCCAACCTGCCATAACCTCATCACAGATCATAAGGATTCCGAATTCATCACACAACGCTCTCATACCCGGCAGATAACCCTTCGGAGGAATCAGTAAACCATTGGAGCCAGTCACAGTCTCTATCACGATTGCTGCAACGCTGCCTGGTCCTTCATAGATAATCTGCTCCCTGAGCTTGGCGATATAATAATTCGTTGCAGCCTCTTCTGACTCAAAGGGCACAACCTCCCGGTAGAGATAGGGATCAAAGAATTTGATAAATCCCGGGATTCCCGGCTCCAGCGGATATCTTCTGGGCTCACCGGTCAGATTGCCCGCACCGAAGGAGGAGCCATGATAGCTTCTGTATCTGCTGAATACCTTGAATCTTCCGGTATACATACGAGCCATCTTCACTGCATTCTCATTCGCTTCCGCCCCCGCATTCGTAAAGAATAACTTGCCCATGTTATCCGGCATCAATTCAATAATCTTCTTAGCCAGCTTCGCTCTGGGATCTGCTGCGTAGGAAGGTGCGACATAACAGTATTTATCCACCTGTTCTTTAATCGCATCCCCAATTGCCTTGTTGCCAAAGCCAAGATTCATATTAACCAACTGGGCTGACATATCCGAATAACGGTTACCGTCATAGTCCCATAAATAAATACCCTCCGCCTTCTCCACCGGTATTGGATTAAGCCCTTTTTGCTTACTCCAGGACTGCAGGACGTATTCCTTCTGCATACTTTTCATCTCTTCACCTGACATATGGTCATCCTCCTTATTCTGCAGCCAATCGCTGCCTTAGCTGCTTATGCTTCACGTGCCAGCTGACAGCCATCCGGAAAGTTATGGCATCTGCTAACCAACATCGTGAAAAAAGGAGCTTGTTCTGCTAAACAAGCTCCTTTGCTGTACTTCTTATGTAGTATCATTATAAGCGACCATTTTTTAAGTTTCAATAAATCGTTGACCATACTTATCTGTGCAGTTGCACATGCCATTTTCCGAAATGGCACTGATTATCCTCTTTCCTTTGTAAAACTGATATTCATTTATAAGATGTCCTGGATCAGGTACCCGATGCTGCAGCGTACCTTCTCGTCCAGATTCAGCAGGTTATATCCGGTTATTTTCTCGATTTTCTTGATCTGGTTATTCACGGTGTTACGGTGGATATACTGCTGCTCGGAAACCAGCTGCGGACTTCCGTTGTTATCCAGATAGGAATGCAGAAAGCCCATCAGGTCCGTACCATTTTCCGTATCATACTGTTCTAATTTGCCGAAGACGTCCTGGTAGAATTCCCGCAATACCTTCTTATCCTTGACCGCCAGCAGCACCTTGTAGATATCCAGATCATCATAATAATTAACCCGGACCTTCTTCTTTTTTGCCATCTCATTAGCAGCAATGGCCTTCTCAAAATTGATATCCTGACTGGCAAAGCCCTGCATGATTGAGCTTACCCCGATATATACAGAAAAGCTATCCTTCTCTTTACGTACCAGGTTCATCAGCTCATCCGCGAATTTGCGGACATTGTACATATCGCTTTCCGAAAGCACCACGACAAGGTTGGACTGATAACTGAAGGAAATAAACATCCGTTGGCTCGTTCGTGCAATCTGCTCCACGAAAAGCCTTAATTTCTCCATGTTGTCGCTGTTATAATCCTCATTCACATTATCCAGTGAGATATTTACAAAGCACAGGTGGCAATCGCGAGAATAGCCGTTTCGTTCCATATGCTGAATATGCGTCTCCATATCCCCGACCTTGAAAATAATATCTTTAATTGTAGAAGCCACGCTGGCCTCCGTATTCTCATTATGCATGATTCTCGTACAGAAATCGCGGGTCACATCCACCATTCTTGTCTTCCAGGGGATAGTAAAAAGAGGCATATCAACTTCATTGCAAAAGTCGATTACCTCCTTTGGTACACTTTTTATATAAGGTCCGATATTAATGACAAACGCACTCGTTTTACTCTTATAGAGCTCCTTGGTAAAATTCAAAAGCCATTCATCGCCGCGGTTCATATAGCCTGCTATAAAAATCAGCTCCTGACCGTGCAAGAACGATGAAACCTCCTGATCTTCCACAATATGCACCCATTCCACCAGATTGCTCAGGCCCTTATGTCCTGCCAGAAGTCTCATCTGATATAGTGAAGCACAATTCCTGTAAAGCTTACTAACTGCTATCGCCATAGAAACCTCCAAGTTCTAAATAAATAAACCATAGATATAATATCAGATACTATCATGCGCTATTTGGATATAATTAAGATATGCGGTGATTATAACATATACGTCTGTTTACGTAAATAGATATCCCTGCCATATAACTTCTTATAGAAAATGAACTTTTCGTTATATGACAGGGATATTCAATTATCAGTGGCTTTTTATTTTTACTAACATTAGATAATGAACTTATTGATTTCCTGCTTTAATTTCTCAGCACTTTCTTTTGTCCTATTCACGATGTCCCGGACATCACTGGATTTCATATTGGTATCGGACATCCGGTTCGCAATATCGGTCGTTCCTTTTGCTCCTTCTGTTGCAGCCATTGCAACTCCGTCAACTGCAATCAGCACATTTTCAACAGAAGCCAGAAGCTCTTGTGCTGTAGCACTGAATTCAGTTACCAGATCATCTACATATCTGGCATCATCACTGTATTGATCTGAAACCTCCAGCATCGTCTTGTAATCTTCAACAACATTTGTATTAACGAAGTCTAGCACGTCACTGGCACAATTAGAAAGACGTTCTACCGATCCGGTTACCTTGATTGTCATATCTTGAATTTTCATAACAGCATTTCTTGATTGATCCGCAAGCTTTCTTATTTCATTGGCTACGACCGAGAAGCCTTTACCAGATTCACCGGCTCTGGCAGCTTCAATGGAAGCATTTAAGGAGAGTAGATTCGTCTGCTCGGTAATCTGCATGATGGCATCGGAAAGCATTACGATTTCATTCACCACTTCTGCCTCTTCCAGCGCCTGTTCCAGATTCTTCTTTGTATTAACTAAGGTTTCGTATGCTTTCTTTTCCGAGGCATCTACAGTCTCTTTCGTATCTTTTGCTCTTTGGCTGATACGACCTGCTTCCGTTGCGCCTTCCTGAGATCTCTGGGCGATGGAATGAACCGCTCTTTCAATTTCCTGAGTAGTTGCAGCCATTTCCTCAGAAGAAGCCGCTGTCTCTTCCATGCCTGCGGAGAGCTCCTGCGTTGTAGCAGAAACATCACTGATATTATCAGAAAGATCCTTTACATTATTCAGTACATGGTCTACATCACTTTCGATATCTTCTGCTCCTGTCTTAATACTAAGAATCAGATGGCGCAAGGAATTTCGCATATCCATGATGTCCCGGGCAATGGCTCCGATTTCATCCTTTCTTTTTAACTGCTTATGATCAATCTCCTGGGTAAAGTCACCGGCTGCTATCTTTTTAATCAATCCAGCCTGCTTTTTAATTGGTTTCACGATATAGTGCATAGCTCTCTCAATAACAAATGCAATGAAAATACCGGAAATGATCATGGTTATGATACTGCTCCAGATGATATCATTAACCGCTTTCATTGATTCATTCTTTTCCATTACTACAACCAGACTCCAATTTGCACTTGTTAAGGGAGTGATATAGGTTAACTTTTCGATGCCGTCAAGGGTATAATTATATCTTCCCCCTTTACCGGTCATGATCTTCTCCTGAAGCTTATCCAAATTTCCGATTTCATTAATCTTTTTCATAATATAATCAGCATTTTTATGTGCAAGAATGGATCCGTCACTGTTATTCACCAGATACGCATATCCTGTTTTACCAAATTTAATTTGGGAAACCATCTCTACAATGGTAGATAAACCAACGTCACCGGAGAATACACCCCTCGCAGAACCATCCTGGTTTTTAATTTTAATAACTGCGCTTACTACCATCTTCTTTGTCACCAAATCTAGGTGAGGACTTGAGAATTGAATGGTATCGCAGTTGATACCTTCTATGTACCAGGGCCGTTGTCTGGAATCATAATCAGCAGGCGGAACCCAGCCTGAACCATCAATTAATTTTCCGTCGGTAGTTCCTATACAGAGATTTGAGATGTCTTTATACTTCCCTGTCATATGACTTAGATATGCCAATTCATCACTAGAACTAAAATTCGCTGCTTCTACGGTCTCTTTCAAACTATCTATGACCTGTAAATGCTCGTTCAGCCAGCCGTCAACCTTATTTGCATTGGCCTGCGATGTCTGGGCAAGCAAGTCCTCCGTATCCTTTAATATTGCATCTTGTGCAAAATAGTAGGATGTCGCGGATATGATCTCCATGGCTATAAATACAATGGGCAGAATGATTAAAAGCATTTTTGATTTGAGTCTCTTCATAATAGGTGCCTCCCAACGTTATGTATGTAATCAACAGTACTTAATACCTATATTTTCACATTTTGTGATGTCGTTGTCAATAGGTTTGTCGATTTATGAATATTTTAGAAAATTTTAGTCATAAAAAAGCCTTCTATTTGATAAAACTTCATCTAATAGAAGGCTTTTTACATTTTTACAATGCCGTTTATAACTCCTTTATAATGCCTTCAATCCAGGCACAGAACAATTGAGATGCTTTGTTTGCAGTCTCAATCACCCTTTCATGGGAATGCTTCACTTTCTGAATTCCGGTTGCCATGTTGGTGATGCAGGCAATACCGAGGACATTCATACCAAGATAATTTGCTGCGATTGTCTCCGGAACCGTGGACATGCCAACCGCATCTGCACCGTTTTTCCCAATCATCCTTATCTCTGCCGCTGTTTCATAATAAGGTCCCATAAACCCGGCATAAACTCCTTCCTTATACGGAATATGCTGTTCCTGTGCCACTTTCTTAGCCTTCTCTATCAGAAATAACTTATATGGCTCCGTCATATCGGGGAAACGGGATCCAAAACGCTCGTCATTTAATCCAATCAACGGATTACTTGGCATAAAATTGATAAAATCATTAATTATCATTAAATCACCCGGCTGGAAGGAAATATTAATTCCTCCGCAGGCATTCGTAAGAATAAGGTTCTCAATTCCCAGTTGTTTCATTACAAAGACAGGATAGGTAACTTCCTTCATGGAATATCCTTCAAAATAATGAAAGCGTCCCTGCATGGCCATGACCTCAATCCCATTCAGCTTACCAATGATTAAGCAGCCCTGATGTCCTTCCACAGTAGATCTCGGGAAATTTGGTATCTCCTCATAAGGAATGATTTCTTTCTCCGTCATATTCTGAACCAAGGCACCTAAGCCGGAGCCTAGAATCATTGCTGTTTTAGGGAAATGTGTTATCCTGGATTTGATATATTGCGTTGTTTCAATAACTTTATCGTACATATTTTCCATAGGGGACCTCCATTATATTACTTGATATGACAAATTATTTTATAGGTAGCTTTCCTGGGTAGTATTCTTGGACAGCTTTTCTGGGTAACTTTTATGAATAGCTTTCCTGGGCAGCTTTCCTGGACAGCTTTCCTATTCAGCCTTTCTTACAGAGATAATACTTCATCCAAGGCTGCAATCATTTGATCAATTACAGTCTTACGAATATTCAATGGAGGATAAAAACGCATTACCTTTGCAATGGGTTTTACCCCAACCATAAACCCTCGTTCATATAGCAGCCTATGGAGATGGTTAAGCTTATCCCGGTATTCTTCGGTTAACTCCATCGCACAGAGTAAGCCAACTCCCCGAACCTCCAGGATACAAGGATGCTTTGCTGATAGTTTCATCAGCTCAGCTCTCAGATATTCCCCTTGTTCAGTGGACTTTTCAAGAAGTTTTTCTTCCTTGATTACTTCTATTACTTCCTTTGCAACTGCACATCCTAGCGGATCATTCTGATGGGACTGTGCATACAGGAAATTAGCATTTTCCACGAAGGCAGCTATTTCTTTGCGAAAACCAACAGCACTGATCGGATAGCCATTGCCCAAGCCTTTCCCGCAGGCTATGACGTCCGGCTGAATATCATAATGCTCGTACCCGAACCATCTGCCCGTTCTGCCCATACCGGTTGTTACTTCATCAACAATAACATAACCATCATAGGCTTTTACCCTGGAAACGATGGCTGTAATTAATTCCTTCGGAGGGAGCTTGGCAGTTCCGGAGGTATTTCCCGGTTCAAATACAAAGGCATTGATTTTATCAAAGGGAATCATGTCTAATAGCTCATTGTAGCATTGATTATTATTGTTATCCCCTGCCTTTTCTATGTATGACTGCCAGTCAATTGATATCCACCGCTCAGAAATTAAATCTCCGGAAAGCCCGTAAGCAGACAAATAATGCTTATCCAACTTTAGAAAATAAGGCCGGTTCATTGTCTTATGTACCGCCTTGATTGCATATTCGACTGCTTCACTGCCGGAGCTTAAGAATACACATTTACCATTAGGAAGGTTCATAATCTTTAACAATGCTTCTGCAGCTTCTTCCACAACCGGGTGGGAATACCGGTACCCAACATGGGAAATGCAGGATAACTGGTTTATGATTGCTTTATTAATCCGGGGGTGATTGTGCCCTAAGGGAAGAGCCCATACTCCGGCTTCAAAATCGTAAAAATTCCTGCCTTGGATATCCGTAATCGTACATTCCCTGGCTTGAATGACGGATGGGTTATATAATTCATAACCGGTGGAGTTAATAATGTTCATTATCTATTACCTTTCTCTATTCGCTATTGTGTTATATCGTTTAATATTACTTCCTAAAATATAGAATTCATAAGTTTAATATATCCCCTTCTTTACCGTAATCACCCGGTCATACAGCTCCCTGGTGTCTTTAAAAATCACATGGCTTACATTAATCACCGTGATATCCTTAAGTCCCAGAATTGTCTTCTCAATTTCTCTTGCTCTTTCCATATCGAGGGAAGCAAAGGCCTCATCCATGAAAAGGATACTGGCCTTGCTTAACAATGCCCTTGCGATTACAATTCTGGATCTTTCGCCGCCGGAGATATTCCTTCCATTATCATAGATAACCGAATTCAGACCCTCCGCCAGACCCTTCACGAATTCCGTGAGTCCTGCTGCCTCAATAGCAGCATGGATCTCCTGCTCCGTATAATCCTTATATAAAGTGATATTATTCTTAACCGTATCCTCGAAAATGAATACCTGCTGCTCAATATTGGCAACCAGCTTATAATACTCATCCCTCTTAATATCCTTCAGGTTATGTCCGTCAATGGTAATCTTACCGGCAGAAGGATTAAAATATTTACGGAACAGCTTCAGCAGTGTTGACTTACCTCCGCCGCTGGGTCCTACAATCAGGTATTTCCCGCTCTTTCTGATCTTCAGATTAATGTCTGCCAGGGTTAGCTGTTCAGCACCGTCATATCCGTACTGTACGTCGTCAAATATAATCTCACTCGTAAATTCCGGCAGATCAACAGTCTCTACATAGTTATCCGAATTCTCCAGTGTCTTTTCTATCTTCTTAAGCAGATCACCTGTCGTGAAGATCTTCGGAAGCGCTTCACTGATTTCAAATAACGGCCACATCATACGCTGAATACCATCCACGACAAGGAGCAATCCGCCGGCAGTTATTTTCCCTATGACAACCATATAACCGACTCCGCAGATGATACCATAGAAGGATGCACTCGTGAAGAAATTCTGAGCTGAAAAGATAAAGGAAAGCATTCGCTCAATCAGAAAGCCCTTGTGCTGAATTGCCTCGCTCTTCTCATAATAATCGTCCGTCACTTTCTCCTGCAGATTATAATTCTTGACAATATGGAACGCTGACAGAATTTCCTTAATATAAGAGGTGTAGCCGTCAAACATATCACTTCGTTCCTTGTAGGCCTTCTTTGTGGGCTTGGAGGTTACGATTGAAAGAGTCAGATTCACTACGATAATGGCAAATGCAAGAAAAAGCATTCTGATATCTACCGTAGTCAGCAGCCAGATACCAACAAGAAATTTAGTCACACCATTTCCAACGGTATAAACACCGGTAACCAGATTGTTCTCCAGTGTATTAAAATCATTTGTCATGGCGGAGATATATTTTGCATTGTTCTCCTTTTGGAACTCCGCGATGTTCTTGCCGAATACCTTCTTGACATAATATCGTTTCAGTCCGGCCATAGCCTTCCTTTTGTAATAATTATTCACCATCGCTACCAGGATTCCGAGAGGTACCAGAATGGAAGCCATAATGAGAAGCGTAGGGGCCTTCTGTTTTAATGCTGTCATATTACCATCCAGGGCATAGTCGAGCAGCTTCATCATCCTTCTGGCGACATCACCGTCCAGAATGTTATACACTGCTGCCGTAACCAGTGCCAGGATCAAATATGGCATTGTCTTTACGAATTTTCTTAGCATGTGATCACCTCATTAAAATAATCCCTTGCCGGATAACTATGTACGGAGCCATTCTTCACTTCAATGACATAATCATAATTCTCCGTTATTCCTTCATAGAAACGATGACTGATCGCAATTACGGTATTGTCAAGCTCCAGGAACACCTTCTCAATCTCCCTGCCCAGGTCCTCATTCAGGCTTGAGGTTCCCTCGTCAACAAACAGGATTTCCGCATTCTTTGCAATTGCTCTCGCAATGGAAATTCTCTGCCTCTGTCCGCCGGACAGGTTCTTACCATTCTCGCTCAGTCTTTCCTCGATACCATCCTTCCTCTCACAGATGATGGAATCCAGACCGCAGACCTTCACGGCATAATTAATCTGTTCCATTGGAATGTCTTTATATAATGTGATATTATTCTTAATTGTATCTTCAAACAGGAATACATCCTGATAGATAAATGCTACCTTCTCATGGAAGGACTTTTCCCTGATGTCCCTATAGTCAACTCCATCCACCATGATCTTTCCTTTAAAATCATCATATACCATGGCCAGCAGGTTCATCAGCGTACTCTTGCCGGCACCGCTGACACCCTTGATCAGGTATTTCTTTCCCTTTTCAATGGTGAAGGATGCGTCCTTTAAAATTGGCTTCTGATCATAGGAAAAGGTTACACTGTCAACCTCTATCTTATCGTCAAATGCAAACTCCTTCGTACCATTACCTATATTAGCAGCAGTTTCCTCCGGCTTTGCAATCTTATTATAAATGCTGATGGAAGCCTTTACTCTGTTTAGCAAGGGGAACGCTTCAATTAAAAATCTGCTGATGGAACTGCAGAGCTGAAAGACAAAGCCTGCTTCTGCGAGGCCCATGGGCCCCTGAATCTCATATCCGAGATATACCATGACCATGACGGAGACAACAAAGCCAAGTATTTGGATGACATTACGCTGCAATTCCGTAAAAACATTGGCCTCATATTTGCGTTTCTCAAGTCGGTTAATCGTAACAATGCTTTTCTTCAGGAATTTTTCTTCAATGTTATTCAGCTTCAGTATCTCAATACCGTTGAAGGTATTCGACATGTCTGTGGTAAATACTTCATTCGTTGTGGAAATCTCCTGTTCCAGCGAAGTTGTTTTCTTTGTAAAGATCATCGCCAGAGCGAAGAGCAGTAAGGAAAATGCGAACATTCCGACTGCCAGCTTTAAATCCAGGAACACCAGGCAAAGTAACGACAGGACAAACATTGTCATATTAATCAGGTAATTCAGAAAGCTGATGAAGAATTTATTCTCAAAGGTATTAACGTCATTGATCAGGTTTGATATGTATACTTCTTTGGATTTCTGGGAGTACTGCTTGAAGGGCATGTTAATAATTTTATCAAAGGCCATCTTTCTAACATCCAGAATTGTATCCCTCATATACCTGATCCGGAGCATTCTGGAGATCAGGAAATTCAGCGGTGAATAGATGATGAAGGCGATAGTCACTAGAATTACGGTTTTATAATAAGTAACATCTGCCTTTTCAATCGCCCCCAGTACCAATGCAAATAAGCCCATCTGGGCAAAATGATCGATTACAAACAGAAAGGTGGCAATCAGATATTGAATAAACTTCGCTTTCCTTCGCAATAATAATTCTTTCATAACAACCTCCTCAACCCTAGGTTTTACCATTGTATCATAAACATTTCCAGTTTAAAACTTAAATTTCCATTAAAATGGAGGTATATAGCAGATACATCTAAAGCGGGAAGATAATCGAATAGGCATTATCTTCCCGCTTTTATTGTCTTATTATTTGATATTAATTTGATAGCATCATTTGATTTCAATTCTGCCATACTGAAATTCATCATAATTCTCGTTTGCTTCAAGTCCCTCAGCACAACGAGCAGCTTCCGGGCCGTTCTCACCGTCGGTTAAAAGTTCCGAAGCCCTGCAGGCATCAGCGACCTTCATGATATATTCCTTGATGACCTTACGTTGCTTGCTATCCAGCTTAACATATTCCTGGATAATTCGGATATCAAGTTCATCCAACTGATAGTAATCAGTAAGCTGATCCATCCCTGACGGCGTAATTTTTCTGAACATCTCACCTTTGCCATATCTCAGCCAATTTTCATTTATATTAAATTCCTTACAGATCAGAATAATCATCTGCTCGGTCAGATTGCGCTGCCCACTCTCAATTTTGGATATTCCCGCTCCGGTAACCCCTAATTTTGCACCAAATGCTTCCTGGCTTATATTAAGCTGCTTTCTAAGAATTCTCACTCTTGTATTCAATACAACACACCCTTTCCTTATGATATTAACAAAATTAAGAAATTTCGTCAATATTCCACTTCACTATATTGACATCGTCTGCCATTTTATGTATAATATTGTCATAGTCAATTTCCAATAATAACTATGTCAATATTATAATTAATAAGAGGATTTACATGAAAAAGCTAAAGCCTGCTCCGATTACAACGAAAGAGCTGTCAGAGGTTATCAAGGTTATAAAACCCATGGAGCCTGTTCAAAAACAGGATATCCTTGCCGCAATTGAGCAAATTAAGACAAATCCGATAACCAAATAGAATACCCCTATCCAATAAAGCATAAGACAACTGATACATTGAATTATTCCCCAATAAAACAGAAACAATTTATAGTCTTATGAAAGCATCCGGTCTTATGCTTTATTGGATATTGGTATGAAACGTCATTCCCAGTAAAGAAAGAAGCGGCCAGATAAACCGTATGGTTCGTCTGACCGCATTATATTTATTTAAATAATTGTACGATGATATTCGGTAAAAGCATTGCTACTACAGCCGCATAGATGGCATCCAGCCAGAATACGGATCCAATTGCACCGGCATATACCAGAAGTACAAAGGGTGCCGCTAAAATCTTAGGCAGAATTCCAACGTTCTTATTCTTAAGGATCTGATTTACCATCACCTTCGCATCTCCGGTACTCGGGAAGGCATGCATCAGAATGGAAAATCCCAGCCACGCCAGCAAAATATTCAATATATTGGCATATTCCTTGAAAGCAATTACTTCGATGGAGGCCGGAAGTATGATTAACAGACCTAATATTGTATTGACAAAGAAGGGCCCCATGGAGGTTAAAAATACCTTGCCCGGATTGTCTGTTGACTCATGGATTACATATCCGCTCGGGTTACCGATACGAAAATATTTTACTTCATATACCTTAAGACCGCAAAGATAACAAAAGATCTGATGTGCTAATTCATGTATAATCACTCCGGGAAAAGTGACGATAGATATTAAAAAACCAGGTATAAACATATGCTCCTCCTACTCCCCTATATAATATTCATTTAATGTAAGCTCGCCATTCAAAAGCTTGGTAGTATCCTCATCCAAGGTCTGCCCGGCAGAGACAATCTCATCCTGAATTTTCTTGGAATCGTCCAGCTTACCGTTAGCAAACAAAGCCACCACATAGGTATCACGGACATAGGTGCCATCCGGATAAAGGTTATAAGCCTCCTCGGCATATTGAAGCCCATCCTCTAAGTTACCCTCTACCATTGCGATGGTTGCCATGGCTCGGAGGGCTGTAGTGTCCTGTTTATCGATTGCCAGCGCTTCTTCGGCGTAGCTCTTCGCTGTCTCAAGGTCACCTAATCTTCGATTCATTATACTAAGCTGTGCACGTACATCATAGCAATTCGGATCTTCGTCATAGGCCTGCTGCATAAAGTCTCTTGCTGCCGCTTTATCCGCTTCCACCAAACCGAGGCAATAATATATGTAAGCATAATCCTGTCCGCTCTGCGAAAGTAAAGCTTGAAGCTGTGTCTTCACCTCTTTATTATTAGCTTCATCCGTGGAATTCTGACTGGAAGCCGTGTTAAAAATTTGATCGACTGCATCATAGGTTGCATAGTAATTCTCAAGCTTTGTATAATAACCGTCAATTCTATTATATTCGGAATCAGACAAGCTCTTACCTACCAGATAGGTATCTATGGCATAACCAGCCGTATCATAATAGCCATGTTCCATAGCAAGGTTAACTAACCGAACCATAATCGGGACAGAATTCTGATGCTTCTCTGCCATGTTATACAAATCATTAATCGCGAGGGAGGTTTCCCCTTCCTTGATACGATCCTCGGCCAGAGCATAAATCTTATAATCATCTAAAACCTTCGGGAAGCGCAGCATACTGATCAAATCCAGAGCCAGTACCGCTAGCAGGAATACGATAATAACCATTGGCACATGGAACTTTTTAGCTTCACCATAGCCAACCTCCTCCGCATTATCTGCTGCCTCTTCTTCCTCCTTATTTGATGCTTCAAAGTCATGAATAAACTCATCCCCCGGATTTACATCACGACTATTTTCGTTCTTCCATTCCTCTCTTGCTGGAACACTGTTGTCTGCATCCTTATTCCTGAAGCCAATGTTCTCATTCGAGTCTATGCTCTCATTCAAGTCTGTGCTCTCGTTCAAGTCAGTTCTCTCATTTAAGTCAGTGCTCTCATTCAAGCCTGTGCTCTCGTTCACGTCAGTTCTCTCATTCAAGTCTGCGCTCTCATTCACGTCAGTGCTCGCATTCAAGTCAGAGCTTTCATTTAAGTCCATGCCCGCCTTGTGCACGTCCACCTTCGTGCTGTCCAAGGCTTCGTTCTCCCTGTTCATGATAATTTTCTCCTTTTATACGCTTTTTTTACGTGGAAATAGACACACTAATTAACATTAAAGCATTTAACTATATATGTAAAGTAATTAATTAGTCATGGGAAATAGTACCTGTTAATCAAAATCCTGCATCGCAGCGTTAATTAAAGTTTCTACGTAGAATATTGATGTTGATATCAACAGATAACTATACTATGATTAATTTAATAAAGCAAAAGCAAACATGCCAATAATTGGCAAATGGAGGCGGCAATGAAAAAAATTCTAATGCTCGGTACCGGTGGAACCATAGCTTCAAAGACGACTGATGACGGTCTTCATCCTCAATTATCCTTGGAGGAAATACTGGAATACATTCCGGGTATTTCAAAAATCTGTGAGGTGGAGACATTACAGCTCTGTAATATAGACAGCACGAATATTTCACCGGATATATGGGTTAGCCTGGTAGAGACAATCAGAGACAATTATGACAGATATGACGGCTTTGTTATATGCCATGGAACGGATACTATGGCTTATACTGCTGCCATCTTATCTTACATGATTCAGAATTCACCAAAGCCCATCATCGTTTCCGGTGCCCAAAGACCGATTAATATGGAGGTAACGGATTCCAAGACAAATCTGTTTGACAGCTTTCTGTATGCTTCCTCTGAGGAAGCAAGCGGAGTCCAGATTGTATTTAACGGGAAAGTAATCTTAGGAACCCGGGGAAGAAAGACGCATTCGAAAAGCTTCCAGGCCTTTTCCAGCATCAATTATCCTTATCTCGCAGTGATACAGGATGGACATCTGATTCAATATATCACCCAGAAGAAAGGGCCCACCCCTGCCTTTTATACCCGGTTAAATCCGAAGGTAGGATTATTTAAGCTTACCCCAGGTATGGATTCCGATATCCTTTCTTATATGCTGGAGAAAAATGATGCAGTTATAATAGAAAGCTATGGGGTCGGCGGCATTCCTTCCTTGCAGCAGTATCATTATTTTGATGTCATTCGCGACTGGACACTGAAAGGCAAGACAGTGGTCATGACGACTCAGGTTCCAAATGAAGGCAGCGATATGACAATCTATAAGGTTGGTCATGAGCTAAAAAGCAAGGTTCGTATCATCGAGGCCTATGATATGATCACTGAAGCGGTGGTTTGTAAGCTGATGTGGATTCTGGGGCAGACCGATGATCCTGAGGAAATTAAACGGTTATTTTATTTAACCATCAGCAATGATATTCTGTATTAAACAATTGCATTAATTCCTTTGCTTACATTTGATAAATGAGCATTTAATAACTCCCGGAAGATTAACTGCCGGGAGTTTCTGTTTAGCATATTAAGTAATCATCTACTGTTTCTTATCCAATATGATTTCCCTTCCATAAGCAGCCATGGAAAATATACGTTCTGCTTCCGCAAGCGGCAGACCCTTGAAGGTCATCTTTTTTACCTCAGCTTCTCCAATCCCATCCTGATACAGTGTATATAGATACTGTATCGCCTGAGGCAGAAAGCCAAGCAGCCTTGCTCCGATGGTGTCTGCAGCCACCGGATCCGTTGATGCAATAATTAGTCCCTGGGTATCTACTGCAATTCCATTGTTCGGTCCCGTTCCAATCATAGCTTTGTCAGCACTGATGATGGCCAGATCAATCGGGAGCTTCTTCGCCATAGCTGTAATAAATCCATGGAGATCCTTATGAATACCAAGCTGTTTCTTCGGAAAGCCATGAATTTCTGCCGGCGGCCATCCCATGGATACATTTTTAATGGAAGCACTCATTGTTGCCTCTTCATGCTGCTTCAGTTGGGTGAAACTGATCAGGACATCCATCTGATCGATCAGTTGGTTTATCTTTGTCTTTGGGATAATCGCATGATCCAGATCCAAGTCCACATAGGGACCGTAATTCAGATCTACGAAACGCACCTGCTCTTCTTCAATAATTTTATCGTAACCAACCTGATGAAACACCTTAACCGTATCTTCTCCCGATCCCGTGGCGATAACAATCTCCTTGGGTTGAAAGCTTTTAACATATTGAATCAGAGCCTGCAAGGTCTTCGGGCCTACTACGGTAGCTGACTCTGGCATCTTCGCTCCAACCCAGTTAGGGGTGATGACTACTTGGTCTCCTGGTTTTATGATTTTATTCATCGGAAGTAAATCCAGGGCATCTTTGATGGAAGCCTGTTCTGTATCACTTCTGATGATGCTGACGATTGCATCTGATACTCTTCTATTCTTCATAGCATACCTCCGAAAGATAATTCAATATAGAATAGAATGGTATATTTTATATATTAATATTCAAATAGACTAATATTCCAATCCTGAGCCGCAATATTCACATTCGGCATGGGCACTGGATGTAATAGTATTATTTGCTCCGCAGTTCTTACATTGAATGACTCTGTTTTCCAGGTTTGGAATAAATCCGGTAAGCAGATACAAATAATACATAGTAATCTAAAAAAAGGATAATAAGTTGTATGAGCTTACAGGGAATTACGATATCAGAGATTATCTTAAAGACTACTTTCACATTTTTTATACTATTCCTCCTGACGAGATTATTGGGGAAAAAGCAGTTAAGCCACCCGGAATTACTATCGGATCAATTGCAGCTAATATCATCAGTAATCTGGATAAACCTTTTCTTGCTGATATATTAGGCATGGTCTGGTGGTATATCCTGACGGCTTTACTCGGATTGCTTGGCCTGAAGTTCAGCGGGCTGAGAAATATGATTGACGGACAGCCTACGATTGTAATCAAAAAAGGGATAATCCTCAAAAAGTCCTTACAGAAAACCAGTCTGAACATGGATGACCTATCGATGATGCTGAGAGAACATAATGTCTTTTCCATCCTGGAGGTTGAATACGCGATATTGGAACCGGACGGAAAACTAAGTGTAATAAAAAAGCCTCAGAAGCAGCAAGTAACAAAAGAAGATATGAATATTGTTATACCGGAATCCAAATACCTTCCTTCTGAAATAATTGTTGATGGAAAACTTCTCAAACAGAACCTGCTAGAATATGGTCTGGATGAGGTCTGGCTCTTCTATCGCCTGGATGAGCAGGGAATAACCTCGATAAAGGAGGTTCTTTATGCAGAAATCCAGAGTGACGGAACACTTTATTTACAGAAAACACTATAATCTAGAGCGGAATAGGATGAAGCTGTTGTTCAATTCTATAGCGGCGGGTCCCAAGATAACGGAATAAACTGAGAATACTGCAAGTATACAGAAGTATCTGCAAATGTATTCCAGTTATAATCCGCCAATGGGCCTTTCTGCTATGAATAGTACAACAGCCTCATGTTCTGAATCTATGGCTTTACTTTATACGGCCTCATCATTTCATTATCTTCATGATCCAGTATGTGGCAGTGCCATACATACCCCGCGCCGCTGGTCGGATCAAACGGGAAGCAATTTTCACCGGGCTTAGCCTCACAGATAGGAGTATCCTGGGGAGCGAACCGTATAATTATTCTGGTTATCTGGTTCGGATTCATTCGTATGGTATCCTTCCAACCCTTTTCATTCGCATCCGGTTCAATTGGAGTACCCAGCAAATACGGTTCGACCGGCACTACTTCTGTCGGATGATCTAAAGGCAGCATTCCGTTTTTCTCATCCCATTTCATTTGATAGGCCATGGCATCAAAAAACTGGCGGTTTAGTAACTGAAATTGTATTAAGTGAAGATGAATCGGATGGGTATCCATCGTAAGATTCACGATCCACCACTCCTCAGTAGATCCTACTCTTGGTAACTCCGATATTGGAGCTAACCACTTTTGTCCGTTTAATAGTACCATGACAGGGCCATTCGGTCCCGGCATTTCATTGAGGGTTAAGATCCGATTCGGTGCATTTGGCTTCAAGAGAGGAATATAATTTAATTTTCCCGGAAGGTTCGAAGGCTTTACCGGCTCCTTAGCATCTTCCGGTATTGTAAATTGCATGATCTGTCCAACGGTTTCCGGATCAGGGAAATCCCCGCTCGGATATGGTGCATTAGCGCTATTGAGTATTCGAAGGTTAGTTCCAGGCACCTGCTCCGAAAAGTCCACCAGGATATCAGCCCGTTCACCGGGGGCTAAAATTAATGATGTTAATTCGACCGGATTGGGCAGAAAGCCCCCATCACTGCCTATTTGGATAAACTTCATTTCCTTTGAGAATTTCAAGTCATAAAAACGTGCATTGGATCCATTTAATACACGGAAACGGTATTGACGGCGTTCAACATTCAGATTTGGCCACACCTTACCGTTTACCATAATTGTATCCCCAAAGAACTCCGGAGCCCAGTAGGGATGGATTTCCGGATTTACGCCTACGTTGTTAAAAAATAATGAACCGTCCGTATTAAACATACGGTCCTGAATTACCAATGGAATTTCATATTTACCGGAAGGTAAATGCAATCTGCCTTTCGAACCGGCATTATCCTTTTTATACCGATCGCCATCCCGAAGTAAATAAAAGCCTGCGAGGCCTGCATACACATTCAATCTTGTAATACCTAGCCCATGATCATGGTACCAGAGTGTTGTTGCCTCCTGCTGATTTAGATAGGTATAAAGAGAGGTTTTATATGCCGGGCCATGTTTACCGCTCGCGGTAAACCATGCATCCGGATGGCCATCATAAACTGACTGTACTTCCCCGCCGTGCAGGTGAGTAACAATCGGGACCGGTTCCTGAGCCTCAGGAAAACCCGGCGGAAACAGCGGCCATGGTTTCGGGGGATCCATGGGCATGTCATTCGGATTTGCCCAATGAAGCGTAGGGTCCACCGCAAATAAATGTTTCCCCTTTAATCGATTGATCCATTTAACCTTGACAGGAACCCCCCGGATTGCTTCAAAGGTAGCACCTGGTGCGCTTCTTACGTATTTTGTTTTACCGCCCTTTTGATCCCTGACCAGCCCCCCATAACCCCAGACCTTCGTCTGAGGGAAACCTTCGGGTAATATCTGCTGATCGAATTCACTGATATCTACAATATAAAAATGAGTTTTTTTACATTGTTTATCCTTCTTTCTCTTTATATCTTTCATGATAGCGGGCCGATATACCGGAGGCTTTTCCAATTGATTCAGATATTTCGGAATTGTCTTGGGATCCAGTTTGACCGGTTTATCTGCCGATTTTGTATCATGTTTCATCGTATTAATCCGCTTAACAAAATTAGTTTTGAAAGCGGCCGCTCTATTCTTCAGAGCATGATATATATAAACTGTGTTATAAGATAACATGGTTGAACTCCTTTCATATGATCATATAATATCATATGATATTTCCGTCAATAAGACACCGGAATCGACTTCATTTTCCATCACTTTTTTGTAGAAAAAGATAGTTTTAGGCAATATTACGGGCAATTAGGCCTATTTTGTATATATTTTCTGTACAGACTGAAAAAATGATAGTAAAATCATATATAAATATTTGGCAAACCTATCGAAAGGTATTGACGCAAAGCTATAGGGCCTAATCATAACAACAAGGCAGCCAGTTGCACTCTATCGACGATGTCGATTAGTACCTATGCTATCCATGCGCCCTTTGTTATAATGTATTTTGTGAAAGTGAGGCAAACGAAATGAAGCATTATGGTACTAATTTTCTTTTAGCAGCAAATCAACCGAATGCATTGGAATCTGTTAATATCGACAAATTATTAGTCGATCGGTCAAGGCTTTCTTTCTATGAACATTATTTAAATAATGTTTCTTTCGATACGTTCAACTCCCAGACTTCAGAGCCTAATCAATTCATCGAAGCTGCTCAGGGTCTGCTTAAAAGCAAAAATAATAAAAATTCTTATACCATGGTTGTATTCGATATTGATCAATTCAGGAATGTCAATGAATTCTACGGTTATCCCGCAGGCAATGAATTACTATATTATATAGGTGTAAAATTAGCCTCCAAATTGGAAGCTTCCAATTTATTCTGCCGTTTATGCGACGACAACTATGCGGTATTCTTAGAAAATTATAGAGAAATTGATATTGCCTTATTAGTTATACATCTGACAGAAGAAATATCAAACTATTATCCTGAATTACAATTAAAGCTTTCCTTCGGCATCTGCAGGGCAGAGCAAAGTGATGTGAACATAACCTCCTTATGCAGCCGCGCCTATTATGCCAAGAGTACAATCAAGGGAAAGCTTCAGCTGCTAGCTAATTATGATGAAGTAATCATTAATCAAAATTTATATAATATCAATTGATAACCTAACTTGTGATAACTCCTTAAAATAACTTCACGTATTCGTCGATCCCCTTATAACTCTAACAACACCTAAAAACCGCTTCGAAACTCCGAAGCGGTTTTTAGGTACCTTTTTATCCTTCACGATCCTGAACATATCCCTTTATTCACTGAATATTTTCTCATAAGAGGTAGTGCGAAGAAAAAGTAGCTTCATAAAGTGAATTACAATTCACTTAGGAAGAATTGCCTTAAAAGGCATTATGTAGGGTTCGCGTGAAAAGAATTTTGAAAGAGCCAATATTTCCATAGTGAATTATATAAATCATAATTCACTTTAGAAAGAACTCCAGAATGAATTCCATAGGAATTGCATTATTAATTCTTTCAAAATTTGTGCTGCCGAGGAACGGAGAATGTTAGTTAGCGTGAATATAGAAACAATTTTCAACTCTGAAGAATCTTGAAAAATCCAATAATTCAGGTACTGATAATGATGCCGCAAGCGGCATCATAGGGGGTTTAGTAAAGGATATGGATAGAGTTATATAATTACATCGTTATAATACTAATAACAATATAGTTATTTGATTATAATAACGAGTTATGCTAACATCATCATAGAGCCCTGTTTATCTTATTGGTAATGACCAGAAATGAATATTGGGAGGATTTACATGAAATGTATATTAAAAGTATTGTTATTATGTATGATAATATCTATGCTAGCATCTTGTTCTGGGAAGGATAATGAAACTATGAATAATACTGCAACAACAGAACCGAAAGCAACTGCCGTTCCTACGATTACAGCACCATCAGCAGCTCCTACCGTGGCAGTCATGCCTACGATAACTCCAGTACCTGCAACAATAGCACCTACCACAGCTCCTATAACGACCTCAGTGAATCATGAGAAATCCGGCACGAAGCTGGTTGCCCTGACCTTCGACGATGGCCCTAATTTGGATATTACTCCTTTGATTCTTGATAAACTCGAAGAATATGATGTAGCAGCTTCCTTCTTCCTATGCGGTCAAAATCTAAGCGATGCTACATTGCCGGTAGTAAAGCGTCAGCTTGATCTTGGCTGTGAGCTTAATAACCACTCCTGGTCACATCCGGATATGAGTAAAATGACACCGGATGAAATCATAAAGCAGGTTCAGGACACGAACGATAAAATATTTGAAATGGTGGGGGTAAATCCCAAGTTCTTCCGCCCTCCATTCATAGCCACCAGCAAAACAATGTATGACAACATTGAGCTTCCTTTTATCTGCGGTATCGGCTGTAATGATTGGGATGCAACGGTTACAACCCAGCAACGGTCTGATACGATACTTAACACAGTGAAAGATGGTGATATCATACTTCTGCATGACAGCAGCGGTAATATTCAAACAGTGGATGCCCTTGATACAATTATTTCGGAATTGCAAAAGCAGGGCTATGAATTTGTGACTGTAAGTCAGTTATTCGAGAAAAAAGAGATAGAGCCCAATGTAGAGAATATGATCTGGACCAATGTAAATTAGAAAATATCCCGACTAAAGAAATGATTCCATTAGGAATTTATTTTTACATATGAAATAAGCATAAATATGCTGCTGATACTTGCCCGTGAATGGCAGGTAATCAGCAGTATTTAATTATACCAAGTGGGTAACTGGGATAGCTCTCCGTTATTCCGGTGATATTATAACTGGCTACCGGCTCCAGATCATTTGGATAGTAATACTGTAAAGGCGATAAAACCAATCTAAGCAACAAAAAAAGAAGTCCTACGACTTCATTTAATTTTAGCTGGGGTACAAGGATTCGAACCTTGAGATGCTGGAGTCAGAGTCCAGTGCCTTACCGTTTGGCGATACCCCAATGTATTAAGTTGTTGGCTTGTTTATCAGCCACGAATGATATTATAACCTATCGTTTTTCATTTTTCAAGCATAATTTTTATTTTTTATAATGTTTTTTTCTTCCAGTTACATATGGCTTGGCAGACATTAGTAATACTTAATATACCACTTTATCAAAGATACTATTCAACCCAGATACAATCAAATCCATCACTAACCAATCCTGACTGCTAACCTAGTTCTTACTAATCATCAAATCCTATCTGCTTACCAATCTTCCTATCACTCTGAAGCATCCTCTATTCCAGCCCCAGCAGCATTACTGCGTTACGAAAGAGAATCCTCTCCAGCTCTTCCTCAGTGAAATCCAGCTTCTTAATGTAATCCAGTGCAGCTTTCTGTCCATCCCAAGGCGAGTCTGTGGCAAATAAGATCCGGTCCGCACCGTGATTCTTCACTATCCTCACGAACTGATCATCATTGATTTTACCTAAAGAAAAGCTTGTATCAAACCATATATTCTTACCTACAAGATACTCCTCCACATCATCCCACTGGTCAAATCCACCCATGTGGGCAAATATGATCTTCGCATTCTCATCATCAATCTGACGAAGCATGTTTGCTGCCCGTTTAGGAGGACAGTGGATTGGATTGGGCAGTCCGATATCAAGCCCGGCATGGATGATAACTATTAAGCCAAGGCTAACAGCATATTTTATCACATTTACCTGCTTAGGATCGTCGACATAAGTTTCCTGGTAATCCGGATGAAGCTTGATGCCCTGAAGCCCCAAGGCTTTGATCTGCTCCAGCTTTTCACGGTAATCCTCCGTATCCGGATGAATTCCCCCGAAGGAAATAATGCCATCCTTACCGGTAATCTGAGCAGCGAAGGTGTTAACCGTATCAAACTGCGCTGGTTTTGTTACAACCGGAAGCACTACAGAGATATCGATATGCTGCTCCTTCATGGATTTTTTTAAACCATCTAACGTTCCATCGGTAAAGGCCTTGACATTCCCTACCTCTGCTAAAGCTTTGATTGTTTTCCCGGCTATTTTATCCGGGAATATATGTGTATGAAAATCAATTACCATCGCAATAACCTCCAGGTGTCCTATTTCATGGTATTATCTTATTGTAAATGACTTACTGTCTCCGCTAATTATCCCAGTAAAGCTGATCCCCTCTTATTCTTCCGCAATAAAACTATTTTCCATGTTTATGATACATTGATGTCTTGTATTCAGCTTCGCTACTTCTTCAGTAATGCTTGTTATCAGGTTTTGTTTCTGATACTTGGAATAGGAATATGGAATTACAAGGTCAAAGATCAGATTGATCTGCCGCTCGCCATTAATGATTCTGAAATCATGAATGGAGGCCTTTCCCTCAAGCCGTTTGATGATATTCAAAACTAATTCCTTCTTTTCCAATACTATAACGTCATTAATTTCAATTGGATCCGTATGAATTACCAGAAAAATATCCAGCTTATCCTTGACATCCTTCTCTATCTGATCGATAATTTCATGTGCTTTCTCAAAATCTAAATCATTCGGTACTTCAGCATGAATTGTCGCCAGACGCTGCGTAGGCCCATAATTATGGATGATCAGGTCGTGTGTACCGACAATACCCTCATAGCTTTGCACCATATTCGTAATTTTCTCATAGATGTCCCTGTCCACTGCCTGCCCAAGCAAAGGCTCCAAAGTATCCTTCGCAATCTTAAAACCGGAGAACATTACGAATAATGAGACAAGGACGCCCATGTAACCATCCATTTTTAAGCCGGATAAGCCTGCAATCAGGGTAGAAATAATGGTTCCGGTGGTTACCACAACATCATTTCTGGAGTCCGCTGAGGTAGCAATCATTACGGTTGAATTAATCCTCCTTCCTAATTTACGGTTAAACAGCATCATCCATACCTTCATCAGAACGGATACGCATAAGATGCCTACAAGAATCGGATTAAATGTCAGTGCCTCCGGATGAAGCACCTTCTGGAAAGAGCTCTGAAGCAGACTAAGTCCCACCTGCAGTATCAAAAAAGCTACCACCAGGGCAATCAGTCAATTCATTAACCCCTCCCGTGTTTGCTTAGCTCTATGGAAATTGCAGGAATAAACCTATTGTATCATACATGTATGAAAAATCAAGGCTGCCGTCCATTTACATTTTTGTCTATTATTACATTTATTTTTTGTGATCTTTCGTAATTAAATGCATAATAAATATATAGAATAACGACATAACATCCTTCTAAACAAACCGACAAGGAGGGAAGTGTGAAAAGAATTTTGAAAAATCCAATAATTCCAAAGTGAATTATAAAATCATAATTCACTTTAGAAAGAACTCCAAAATGAAATCCATAGGAATTTCATTTTGAACTTCTTTCAGGTACTGAATATGATGCCGTATACGGCATCATCGGCGCTAGTGTGAATTAAAAACAATTCACGCAGGAAGGACTGCGAAGTTCGCACAATGGTGCTCACTCCTTGTTCTTCCAAGATTTTGAACTGCCTTAAGAGGCAGCATGGGGGTTTTGCATGAAGAAAACAGCTAGAAAACTAAATTATAATTCAAAAATCATATTCCTAATTGATCTGTATTTAAATCTGCTCATATTGTTGTTTATCATTCCGCTGTTTAATTATGCAATCAAATTTTCCATGAAAATTACAAGGCAGAGTTATATTACTCAGGAAAACCTGACAAAATTCCTGCTTTCACCTTCCTCCATTCTGCTCCTTTTATTAGGGATAATCGTTGTTCCTATCCTGATACAATGGAAGCTGAATACCCTGGTCATTTATTGCGAAATGGAGAGCAGATACCGGAAGACATATTTCAAAAAAATTCTTTTTTACGGACTGATAAAGACAATTCATGCCATCCGTAAACATAGAATTACTATGCTTTTTTCTTCGGTAATATTCTATCTGTTTACCTTACTCCCAGTATTTATTGGTGTCCTTATCTTTAGTGATCTGGGGCCTTCCTTTACTCCGGAGAGGGAAATAATAACAAAAATATTGTTGATTTTAATCCTTCTCTACACCAGCTTATTGTTCATTCGCTGTGCTTTTATCTTTCACTTTGGGATGATGGAAAGCATCAGTCTGAAAGAAGCTTATAGACGCTCCAAAGCGCTTTTTATGAAGCACCCTTTTAAAATAATGAAGAGCTATTATTCCATCAATCTGAGTTTAACGATTGTATTTTTCATCTTTTACTACCTGTTACTCATCTTAACTTGTTTATCGGTATATCTTTTTTCAAATAAAGCCTTGGCTATCTCAGTTTTTTTATCAGCTTATCCAAGGATTAATATTTATGCGACCTTACTGTATAGCATGATAACATTCGAGGTCAATCTGAATTTAATAACCTCTCTGTTCCATACTTATCATGAGGAAGCTTTACCGGAGGCCACACTGCAGCTTCCTAAGATCAAGCCCGGCCACATATATTTTGCCAATATCGTACTGCTTCTGCTGGTCATAGCTGCTATTTTCAATTTTTATCTGATTATACAGAATGATGCCCTGCTCCTGGGAAATGCAATATCCGGTATAGAGATTTCATCACATCGGGGTAATTCTCATATTTCGCCCGAGAATACCATACCTGCTTTGGAAAATGCTATTCGTGCCAATTCCGATTATGCTGAAATAGATGTTCAGGAAACAAAAGATGGAGTCCTTGTCCTGCTTCACGACAGCAACCTGTATCGGACCTCGGGAGTAAATCGTTATATCTGGGACATGACTGCAGAAGAGGTTGGTAAATTAGATGTTGGCTCCTGGTTCGGCAATGAATTTACCGATACCCGAATTCCTACCTTAGAAGAGGCCCTGGTGTTATGCAAGGGTAAAATAAAGCTGAATATCGAAATAAAATCTTCAAAATATGCACCGGAAATAGAAGAAAAACTTGCCCTATTAATAGAGCAATATGATTATATCAATCAATGTGTCGTCTCCTCCATGGATTATACAGCTTTGGTAAAAATTAAAAAAATGAATGATGAGATCAAAACCGGTTATATTATGTCGGCCGTTTATGGAAATCTGTATGACAAAAAATACGTTGACTTCTATAGCATCCGTTCCCGTTATATTACGAAAAAAATTATTGAAAGTGCTCATCAGCAAGGAAAAGCGGTTCACGCTTGGACAGTGAATTCTTCCCAGGAGCTGGAGCGGCTAAAATCCATCGGTATCGATTGCGTCATTACCGATGACCCGATTAATGCCAGAGAAGTCCTTTACCGGGATGATACCAATGATTCCGTCATCCAGCTGATCAATCGAATGTTCCGGAGCCGCTCCTTATATACCTTCCTTCATTATTAATGTATTTGAGCTTCAATATATATATAAACACCACGACTGAGCTACCCTGTGCTCTTATTGATAATATTCCAATGAATCAATTATCAATTAAGTTTAACCAGCCTATAATGCCAGGCGGTAGATCTGTGCAATGTCCTTACCCGTAAGCTTCATGAAGCCACCAATTGTCCCGTTTTCCCCAAGTCCGATCTTTTCGACCATTTTCGGAATATCTTCTTCCCTGGCACCAAGCTCTTTAAAAGTAATGGGCATGCCGATGGAGGTAAAGAACTGCTTCAGGCGCAGAATACCTTCTTTTGCAGTTTCCTCCGGATTGGCAAAATTCATATTCACTCCCCATACACGTACTGCGATCTGGGCAAAACGATTCATATCCTGCTTCATTACATAAGTCATCCAGGCAGGGAATATTACAGCAAGACCGGCTCCATGCGCCACATCATAAAGTGCGGACAGCTCATGTTCAATCACATGGCTCGACCAGTCCTGATCGCGGCCGACGCCAACAAGATTATTATGAGCAACCATACCTGCCCACATAATATTAGCCCTTGC
Organism: Mobilitalea sp.; assembly: GCA_035564175.1. GTDB lineage: Bacteria > Bacillota > Clostridia > Lachnospirales > Lachnospiraceae > Mobilitalea. The sequence goes on along the minus strand of DATMUM010000058.1, from coordinate 14,302 downwards.
CTCGTAATTATCCGGATCTGCAATAACCCTGGGAACCTCTTTTACCATAGTAAGCAGGATTGCTTCGCACAAACGATCCGTAATCTCGACTTCCTTCGTATTCGTAAAATACCGTTCAAATACATGTGCCATGATGTCTGCGGCTCCAGCAGCAGTCTGATATGCCGGTAAGGTTTGTGTCAGCTCCGGATTCAGGATGGAGAATACCGGTCTGATTGCTTCTCCGCTAGCCCCTCTTTTTAACATGCCTTCTTCTAAAGTAATGACAGAATCTCCTGAGCCTTCACTGCCGGCAGCTGCTATTGTTAGAACAGTTCCAACCTTCAGTGCTTTGGTAATTGGCTTCCCTTCGTAAAAATCCCAGAAGTCGCCATCATACACGGCTCCTGCAGCAATTGCCTTCGCTGAATCTATCGCACTTCCTCCGCCTACTGCCAGAATAAAATCTATTCCTTCCTTCTTACACAGTTCAATTCCCTTGTATACCAAGCCACTTCTCGGATTAGGCATGACTCCGCCAAGCTCTATATAATCAATCTTTTCCTGATTCAGGGAGACCTTCACTCTGTCAAGAAGTCCGGAGCGAAGAACCGAACCTCCACCATAATGAATCAGAACCTTTGACCCACCAAAGCGTTTCACATATTGGCCTGCTTCCTTCTCGGTTTCTTTTCCAAATACAAAATAAGTCGGGCTATAAAATGTAAAGTTATTCATATGAACTAAATCTCCTTTCAAAAATGAAATCAATAATAACCTTATTTTATCTTAACCGATGTTAGAACATATTTCCATGGCTAATTTAATGTAATCCTTGTATTTCTTGATATTATGTCCTCTGGTAAATCCTCTATACAAGCCTTATTGTTAAGAGCAGATTAGAAGTGGATTAAATAGAGCCTGGCTGTCTTGACTTTGATTTCTGTAAAATATAATATTAAGGAAGTAATTGCAAAAAGCTGTAATTTATGTATCATCCTGGATGTAGCAAGGGGAAGCTGCTTCCATCCAGGATTATTAATATGGGAGAAAGGCATGGTAATTATTATGAAGAAAGTGTTTGGTAAATTTACTGGAATTACGCTGCTACTACTTACAGCCGGCGCATTGTTAACCGGATGTGGTATCCATTATACCTTCGGAGGCGGAACCACAGTATTAGATCGAAATGACGCAAAAGAATTCAAGGTAGATAAAGAGACAGTTGATTCAATCACAAGCATCGTCATTCATACCGGCATGGCCAAGGTCGAATTGATTGAATCTGATAATTATTCTGTAGATATTAATTATCTTTATTGGGAGGAGGAGCCGGAATATACTTTAGAAGACGGTAAGCTTTATTTTGATGATAGCAATGCTTTTCCTGATTCCTATTCCATTAATTTCAATCTTCATAATACAATAAAGATATATCTGCCTAAGAATGCTGCCTTGCAGGATCTTGCCATAACGAATTCCTCCGGGGATGTCAGTGTAGCCGGCTTTGTAGCTGATGATATGGAAGCTACGGTATCCTATGGTGACTTTACCATGAAGAATGCCGCTGCTGCCAACGCCGACATTACCTTATCCTCCGGCACCAGTAAAATATCCGACTTCCAGACCGGTAAGCTTGATTTTACGAATTCCTATGGTGATGCCACCTTCACCAATATCAATACCGGTGATGCACTTCTTTCTTCTAACGTAGCTTATGATCGTCTAAAGATTACCATGTCAAGCGGCGATGTTAAGATTAGCGGACTTAATACGGCATCTGTTAAAATTAATAATTCCTATGGTAATATTACCTGTAGTGATATAACGGCAGAGGATTTTAATGCAGACTTAAGCAGCGGAGACCTGGACGTCAGCAATGCCGATCTGAAGAGTACTGATATAAGCAACAGCTACGGTGATACTACACTCAGTCTGGTTGGGCCTGACACTGATTATTCTCTGGATCTTAGAACATCCTATGGTAATGTAAAGGTAGGTAATAAGGAATACGAAGAAAGTGCTGTAATTGATAACAATGGTTCCAGAAAGGTTACAGCAGATCTGAGCAGTGGTGATGTTAAAGTAACCTTTAAATAAACGAAAACGAATAAGAAAAATGTGAATACAAATAAGAAAATGCCGTAAATCGGCAGTATGGAGGTCAATATGATAGTTACAACTACTCCTTCTGTGGAAGGAAGACAAATTACAGAATACTTAGGTGTAGTATTTGGAGAAGTAATCTCCGGCGTGGATTTTGTAAAAGATTTTGCAGCAGGTTTATCCAATTTCTTTGGAGGCCGCTCCGGAGCCTATGAAGAAGAATTAATCAGAGCCAGGGAACAGGCCATGCAAGAAATGCAGCAACGTGCATACCAGCTTGGAGCTGATGCTGTTGTTGGTGTAGACATCGATTATGAGGTCCTTGGCGCTAACAATGGTATGCTGATGGTAACTGCTTCTGGTACTGCAGTCAGATATCGTTAATAGATTTATATAAATAAAATGCCCCGCAGTTTGGTACGGCTCTCCTGATTGGAGGAACTGTAGCAATCAACGGGGTATTCTTTTTGTTCTTAATTAATTTACCAAATGTATTTGCATAACATTACGCTATTGTCTGAATCGTTATTATCACCAGGCCAAGCACCACATAGAAAATCGTACCCCAATTTAATATATAATAGGAGGACTTCATGGCCGGGATTGTCTTTTCTAATCTTATTTTCTTTAAATTAACGATAAGTAATATAGTGCCTAGGATAATCGCCGAAAACATCCACAAAATAAGTGCAGCCGATGCTATGAAGTTACCACTGGCAACAAGTGGAGTTATTGCAGTGGAAATAAAATTGATCATCATATGAAGCAATATGGAATAGAGAATTGTATTTGTCCGAATTGTTACATAAGCAAAAATGAATCCCAATACTACCGCATAGAAGAATTGTGACAAGTTAAAATGAAAGATTCCAAAAGCCAGGCCACTTAACAGAATAGCAGGTACATCCCCGAAGCGGCGCAATTTGTTTAGAAGCATTTTCCGAAATATCAGCTCTTCCACAATCGGAGCCACAACAGCTGCATAAATCAAAGTTATAATATAATTGCTGTCATAGATTGCCTCAGCCACAGGATTAATGACATTCTGACCTTTAATTACACCAATCATAAAGGTAAGTACGCTGCTGAATATGTTCGCAATATACATTGCTGCTGAACATATCAGGAAAATAACGATAAATCTTAACGGCTTCATATGAACAACTTCTCCCTTGGGAGAATCAGGGATTTTATTAATAATGAGGGTGTAAACCGGAAGGCCGATGACTACCAGTGATACAAAAGTAAGTGCCCACATATACCAGCCGGTATCCGCGAGCTCTGGCTTATAATAGTCCACTAGTTTCACTGTCAGTAATTGTATTCCAAATACCACCACTGCAAGCATGAACAGGGAAAATCCCGCCCAACTGATCAATTTACGCGGAGCAACACCCAACCGCTCAAAATCATTTAGCTGCGGGTTAAACTGCATAATTTCCAGTTTATTGCCTGCCTGTGGTATATTCCCATACTGCATATTACCATAAGAAATATTATTCTGATAGCCGTTATTCTGTGGCACGTTGTTCTGATATCCATTATTCTGCGGTACATTGTTCTGGTAGCCGTTATTCTGCGGTACATTGTTCTGGTACATGCTATTCTGCGGCATATTGTTCTGGTAGCCGTTATTCTGCAGAATACTGCCCGGATTTCCACTGGGAACATTATTCCTGTTGACCTGGTATGGAGCTGTTTGATTTTGATTCATGTGATTTTGATTCATGTAATTTTGATTCAATTCATTCTGATTTACATCATTTTGTTTCACATCATGCCTGGTATCTGCCTGCTGCATAACAGGCTGTTGCATAACGGACTGCTGTATAATAGGCTGCTGTAAGCTGCTCTGCTGTTCATAATGCTGTTTATCGTTCTGCTGATCTTTATTGCTATTATCCGTATTGTTTTGCAGATTCACATTCCCGTCTGAGTTAAACTGATCCAAATAAATATCCCCCTTAAAATGATTATTCTGGCTTTAATCTAATCCATATTTTAATAATGTTATTGCATCTTCCCATCTACCCTCTTGTGTGGAATCCATGATTACACAGACGACCTTTTTCCCGTTATACTCTGCTGCCGCAATGACGCATCTTCCGGCCATGGAGCTGGTTCCGGTTTTTAATCCAATCGCATGGGAATAATACTGCCCGCTGTAGCGGGTGATTAATTTATTGGTGTTACTCCAGGTTACATCTTCCCCACTTACAAAATTATTTCTCGAACTGCTCTTTTGGCTGATCTCGGTAATAGTAGAATTATTCGCTGCTGCCGCTCCAATCAGACCCATATCATATGCAGTCGTATATTGGCCAACTGCATCATAACCGTCCGGTGTCTTGAAGCAGGAATTTTTTACCCCAAGACTGACTGCTTTTTCATTCATCAGACGGACAAATTCTGCAACTGCTTCCTCCTTCACAGCCTTTGCATTACCAAGTGATTTTCTGCCGACGTAGGCTGCAACTGCGTAAGCAGCATCGTTTCCGGAAGGTAACAGCATCCCTTCCAGAAGATTTTGTATCGTCAATACCTGACCTTCCACCAGATATGCCCTGGTAGAATCCGAAGCAATCATGGAGATTTCATCGCCAATGGTAACCTGCTCATCCACCTTACACCATTGTAAAGCTACCAGCGAGGTTAACAGCTTGGCTGTACTTGCCGGAAACATAGCCTGTACCGGATTTTTATAAAATAATACCTTTTGCGTATCTGCATCAAGTAGAATAGCAGCTTTGGCAGCGACACTAATATTCGGATTGCTGATGTTCAGAGCTGTCTCAAGTGTACTGTCATAGACCATATCCGGAATATAGGATTTATAATCAATGGAGTTACTGTCATAGATCAGTTTAGGTGATTCGTAGGCTTCGAACGATGTTGTAAATGTTCCCGTGGAGGCCTGCATATCTCCACCCGGTATGGAGGTCGGACTGGCAGTCGCTCCATCCTGTCCAAGAGCAGTCTCTGATCCGGTATCGCTTGGATTGGCGGCCAACCATGGCTCTGAAGCTGTAATATCTTTTACATCTCCTGAGGAAAGATCTGACACAGCAGCTCCTGGTGAAATGTTCGTCGCCGTTACCGCTGCGTCTGAAACAGAAGACTTATCTGAGGTATCTACACTTTTCGTATTTTCAGAATTTCCATCTTTCGTGTAGGACTGTTCCTGGCCTGCCTTAGCCCGGTCAACTTGTTTGGTAAGATAATCTGCACTGAAAAACAGCACCGCTGTCACAAAGCATGCAAACAAGATTAACCCCAGTAATCTCTTCCTGTTCATGTAGTTCTCCATTCCACCGCTTGCAGCGGCACATACATTAATTCTAGTTAAATGGGGACGTTATCATATTAACGTCCCCATTACTATTTTCTTATATTTTAATATTTGTATACCAAGAATGCAACAATTTTTCACTTAATTCCCAATCTGAATCTTAACATCACCGACTCCGCCGTCTATCTTGATGGAATTAGCAGCATCCTTATTGGACATATATTCATCTGAAATCTTATCTCCGTTCAAGCGGATGGTTCCGATTCCCGAATTAATATCCAGATCATAATCATCCACATTACCGGTTAGATCAAGGTCTACTCCTCCCACACCGCAGTCTATCTTATTATTGCCTAAGAGAACTCCCTGGATATCCAGACTGCCAACACCACAATTAAAATCAGCATCTGAAAAGTTAACGTTCTGTAAGGTTACAGAACCGACTCCTCCATCGATTTTAACCTTTTCTGCGGATACACCATCACCGGAGATGTTGCCTGCTCCTGCAGAAATCATTAAATAGCCGCTATGGAGACCCTCCACGGTTACCGAACCTGCTCCTGAGTTGATATTTGTATCCTTTGCAACAAAATCTGAAGGCAGGTATAAGGTTACAACTGAGTTCGGATCCTGGAAACCATTTATATTGAACCAGAGAAAATGGCCTTTATTCTGGCTGTCAGAAATTGTTAAGGTACCATTAGAGTTAACCTTCGCAACAAAATCTTCTGTTACATTCTCTGCTTCCACCTTAATGCTGTCGCCGGTTTTAATGATTAATTTGCCGGTAGCATTTTCTATATTAAGGCTTTTTACATCCGTGAAATTCTCTGTAAAATCAACCATCTTCTCGTTCTTGGTACTATATTCGATCCCGCCTGAGACGGCAGATACCACTGCAAAGGCTGCATTAGCAATTACGGAGATGATTACCACAGCCAAAAATACTGCAAAAGCGATTGCTATATATTTTATTGTTTTTTGAAAGCTGCTCATTTGATATCAATTCCTCCAAACATGCAGGTGGAGTTAAGATAAATAGTCGGAGCATTTGGTTCAGCGTATTGATTTGATTTATTGCTTACACCACCGAAAATAGGAACATTATTGGTTTTCACATTTACACCTCTTGGCAGATAAATATCTATACCACCGAAGATTGCTGTTGCGTTCACTTCAACGTCAGAAAGTATCTGGGCATCTCTAAGATCAAGCACAAGGCCGCCGAAAATTGCATTCACATTGGTTCCGGCAAATACATCCGTTATATGAATACGATTACTGCTAAATACTGCACTGTATTCATGTCTTGCAGCGCCGCTGAAGTTCTGACCGGTTGCCCCGCCATTCGCATTAATGTTCTGCTCAAAGAACTTATGGTTCTTACGGAACGCACCCTGAAACATAATTCTTAATCCGATGAAGATTAATATAGCGGGTACAATCAGCTGCCAGAAACTGAAATGCAAATCTACATTACAGGAGATAAACAGAAGCACACCGATAATAAAGCCCATCGTTGATCCCGCTCCGAAACCGCTCTGAATCATGCTGATGAAACAAGGAATGATAATAAAGAAGGTCCACCAGCCGTTAAAAAACAAATTAAAATCCCAGATGTTCAATACATTTCCTGCGATTCCTACACCAACTGCTACAAAGAATAAGCCCCATAAAGCATTCGATAATTTATTTCTCATATTTTCCTCCTCTGAAAACTAAATTTGAAACATTTTCCGTATTTATCATACTTCATGAAGTTCAATTTAGCAATATCATAACCTAATCTCTAATCTACTTTTAACCTTGCTCTTGCAATTACCGTATTGGCTACCTTGGCGTGACTCTTTGGAATTCCACCCGTAAGATATCAAAAACATTATAAACATCCAGGATTCCATATCCCCAATCTCTGTTCGGATAGACCAGTCCCGGATTTTTATCTGCACCACGGATCATGAATTTTTTCACCTCAACGGTGTCTATTCCCGGATAATTCCCTTTTACAATACCCCATTCAAATATGATAGCTGCTGCACCAGCCGCGTGGGCGGCAGCCGCACTGGTTCCTGTCATATTGGTAAAGCCATGGTCCAGGGTAGGTGCCTGAATATTAACTCCTGGAGCCGCTATCTCAGGCTTTACAACATTAATTCTTGAGAAACCTCTGCTCGCTCTCTGATACAAAGTATTATTATCCGGATTATATGCCGTTACGGTAATCGGTATAAGCGAATTACCGGGAGACGTTATTGTCGTATAAGGATCTGACTGTACAAAATAAGTGTTTTCCGTTATAAATTTCCCCATGGGAAGCCAGATATTAAAGGTACTCCTTAAATCACCCCGGCCATATACCTGAAATCTCCAGATACCCGGAGTAGGATTACGAAAGCGCATAATTATCAGCTGATCCCCTGTTGCGGATTCCACCATCTGATAATCTATCGTAATGGTGGTCTTTTCAAACACAAAGGAAATATCCCTGTTAACACGCAGACTTTCTGCTATTCTTGGTATGTATTCACCGGCAGGTGACAGAATATCGATGGAATAAGTATTCGGTGCAGTTCCCCATAATTCCATGGAAAAACCCGGTTCATTATCTCCTACATTCAGCTCAACGGTACTGTATCCGATATCCTTATCTATTTCTGCATAAAAATGCCTTCTGGAATTACCTTCATTTCCTGCAGCAATACAGACAGCTACTCCTGGGAAGTTACCATTAACACTCAGTAAACTACTTAATGCTCCCCTTCCGTCGTGGGAGCCCTGGGAAGACCCAACCCCAATACAGATTACAACCGGACGGTGCAAGCTTCTTGCATGTTCTACGACATACTGAACTCCCCACATGATATCATTCTCCTGATAGCCAATAACTCCTTCGGGCAGAACATAAAAATTCATTATTGATGTTTTTGCCTGCTTAAGCTTAACTATGATTAAATCAGAGTCAGGTACAACTCCGCTGAAATCACTTGCAGGGACTTCATTTCCTGCTGCAATACCTGCCAGCATCGTTCCATGACCGATATCATCCTTGCTCGGAACGATATCATAGGGATTATTGCTTTTTAATGCCTGATTAATATCGTCTGCAAGGTACTGGGTTCCGTAATAATAAGGAACCGGATACTTATCACTCTCTATTGTCTGATCCCATAAGGCCATAATTTTAGTTGTTCCATCCGCATGCGTAAAAATCGGATTGGTATAATCTATGCCGGTATCGATGAATCCCAGCAGAACTCCCTCCCCTCGCAGATTAAAGGTAGGTAACCGGCGAAGTCTGATGATATTGGAAGCTTCCAGGCTTCTTTCGCTGTTTAGTCCAAATACCGCCGGAATAATGGAATAACCAAATTGACTGATGCTTCGTGATGTAAGCTGCCCAACAGGAATATATAAGACAGCAAACCTGTCATTCATGATATGGGGCGTGGAATTCGGAAACCGATCAAAGATACGTGTATTCCGGTTATATTCCACAAGGATATCCGTATAATCATTGCTGGTTATCTTATATCTTTCTTCCGCCGTCATACCGTTTCTCCTTTTCTCTTAATCACTTCTTCTCAGGATATCAAAAGTATTAAATATATCTAATATCCCATAACCCCAATCTCTGTTCGGGTATTGAAGATTTGCGTCCCTCCTCGCTCCCCGAATCATGAATATTTTCATATCAATGGTATTCAGGAAAGGTTGATTTCCTTTTACAATAGCCCATTCTAAAAATATCGCTGCAACTCCTGCTGTATGGGCTGCGGCCGCACTCGTACCGGTTACCGTGTCAAAGCCTTGTTCCAGGTTAGGGCTGACAATATTAACACCGGGTGCCGCTATCTCAGGCTTTATCGTACCAATTCTGGTAAATCCCCTGCTCGCATTCAAATATAGACTGTTATCTTCCGTATTATAAGCAGTAACTGTAATCGGTGATGGGGCATTTCCCAGGGTTAATATCGTAATATATGGATCCGAGCGGACAAAGAAAGTGTTATCGGATATAAAGCCCTGCATTGGCAGCCAGATATTGAAACCTACATTCACCTCTGCTTTTCCGTAGACATTGAATTTCCATATACCAGGTGCCGGATTACGAAAACGCATTAAAATCAACTGATCACCGCTCTGTGATTCAACGATTTGATAGTCGATGGATATTGTTGTCTGTTCAAAGATAAAGGACACTTCACGATACTCATCCAGCCTGGGCACAATTCTTGGTACATATTCACCCGAGGGTGTCTGGATGTCAATTGAGAATACCCCTGGAGAATCTCCCCATAGTTCCATGGAAAAACCAGCTTCCCCTTCACCAACCGATAATTCCACCGTATCATAACCAGAGGTTGGATTTACCTTGCCATAATAATGTCTTCTCGCATTACCTTCATTACCTGCTGCAATAATAACTCCAAAGCCTGCAGCTTCCGCCTGAAAAGACAGAGAACTGCTAAGGGTGCCTCTTCCGTCGTGGGCTCCCTGAGAAGATCCAAGGGCGATACAGAGTGCCAATGGCCGATTTAAATTAAGTGCTGTTCGATAAACATAATCTATGGCAAACAGAATATCATTTTCCTGATAGCAGGGAACATCCTTTGGTATGATAAAGAAATCTCTAAGGTATTGCTTTGCCTGTTTTAATTTAACTACAATCAGCTCCGTATCAGGGGCAATACCGTAAAATCCGCTCTCCGGTACTGGATTACCTGCTGCAACTCCTGCCAGCATGGTACCATGACCCACTTCGTCTTTGCTGGGAACGACATTATAAGGATTAGGACTTTTTAAAGCTTCATTAATCTGCTCTCTTGAATACTCTGTTCCATATTGTGCACTCTCAGGAAAATGGTCACTGTAAATTGTCTGGTCCCAGAGGGATGCAATTCTCGTTGTATTGTCTGCATTCTTAAAAACTGGATTCGTATAATCAATACCGCTATCTATAAATCCAATCAGAACTCCGCTCCCACGCAGGTTAAAGTTAGGAATATTGCGGAGTCTGATAATTCCCGAGGCTTCCAGACTTGCCTGGCTGATCAGTCCAAACAGAGTAGGCATAACGGAATATCCTAATTGCGCAATCGTATTATTTGTTATCTGACTTAGAGGAACATGTACCACAGCATTATAGGAATCTATTATATTGATCGTTGCGTCCTGAAAGCCCTTCAGCAGATTTTCATCTCCGCCGTATTTAATCAGCAGATCTGCATAATCCTGGCTGGTTATTCTCAACCTCTCCTCCGGTGTCATAGAATCCCTTCTTATACTATCCCTTACATAATTATATAGGTCTTTTCGAAAATATATTATCACTGTTATCATTACAGGCTTAAAAATCCCTCAAGTAGTCATTAATTTAATCCTATCATACTTATTTTATAGTTTTCCTATATTAAAAATAAAAGAGTTGCTGTAGCTGAAGAATTTCCGCCGATTGTTCTCTTGACAGGACTTGATGCTATTATAGGGATTAGTATCAAAGCATTAAAAAACCCCTGCAAACACTTCTGTTAGCGTTCATAGGGATACTTTATGACTTATGCCCTTATGGGTGGGCGGGTAGCGTTGGCTACCCGCCTTAACGCTGTTTATGCGGTCTTTTGCTCGTTCTCCGCCGGTTCGGTCAGTTCTTCAAATTCCTGTTCGCCAATCTCAATCGGCTCCACGTTATCCATAACCCCCACATCCCGGTAGACGATGCGGATGTCCTGCTCAGCGCTGTGAGAGTATCTTACGCTCCGTTCCCCAACCTCAATCCGTTCGATGAATAGCCGCAGAAGCTCAGGCGTCAGCTCAGGGATGTCGGTATACCGCTTCGCCTTTTCGATGAAAGCTTCCACGTTGGCAGCAGACGCCTTGAGCTTTTCCAGCCGCGCTTCCTTTACAGGGATGGCTGCGTTAAGCTCTTTTTGCTCGGCGTTGTAGTCACCGGAGAGGATTCGGAACTGCTCGCTTGTGACGCGCCCCAGCACATTATCCTCATAGAGCCGTTTGAACAGTGCCGTCAATTCCGTGTTCCTGCGGCGCATGGCGTCCAGCTCTTTTTGCACGGTATTGATTTCCCTGCGAAGCTCCAGGCTGTTCTTTTGGTTGATGTACTCGGCGAACAGCCGCTCCTTCTGCCGCGCGAAGTGCGTAACCCTGCGCAGGTCGTCGAGGACGATTTTGACCAAATCCTGCTCCCTCAGATAATGGGCGGAGCAGACTTCCTTGCCGCGCTTGTTATAGGTGTAGCACTTGAAGTTGTTGTACGAAGCCTTCATTGTGTGCGCCCGGTGGAGTACCATCGTCTTTTTGCAGTCAGCGCAGTACACCAGTCCAGAGAACATATTCGGTTCCTCCATCTGCTTCGGCGTGCGCTTTTTGTGTTTCCTTACGTCCTGCACAATGTCCCATTGCTCCCGCGTAATTAACGGCTCATGAACGTTCTCCACCAGAATCTGCTCCGATTCGGGATGGCGGACGAGCTTTTTGTTCTTGTAGGACATCGTCGTTGAGCGAAGCCCCGCCATGTGACCGAGGTAGGTTTTGTTGTCAAGGATGCCGGTAACCGAGCTACTGCTCCACCTGAAAGGACTGGTCGTGTCCAGGCTTGCGTGGGACTTTCCGTGATTTTTGTAGTAATAATTGGTCGGATTTAGAACCTGTTCCTTCGTCAGCAACCTCGCAATCTGGTTAGGGCCTTTCCCCTCGGCGCAGAGGCTGAAAATCCTTTTTACAACCGCAGCGGCTTCCTCGTCAGGCACGATGCCCTTGCGGACTTTCTCGTCCCTGCGGTAGCCGTAGGGCGGTCTGCCACCGAGAAGCTCTCCGCGTTCCGCCTGCGCCCGTTTCACCACGCGCACCTTTTTGCTGGAATCCTTGGCGTACAGCTCATTAAAATAGTTGCGCATCGGGGTGAAATCGTTGCTCTCAGAATAGAGCGAATCGACGCCGTCGTTGACTGCGATGAAGCGGACGCCCCGCTGGGGAAAGTAGATTTCGGTGTAATACCCGACCTGCAAATACTCCCTGCCCAGACGGGAGAGGTCTTTAACGATGAGTGTCTTTACCTCGCCGTTTTCAATCATCTTCAGCACTTCGTTCCACGCCGGACGGTTGAAGTTTGTGCCTGAATAACCGTCGTCGTACATGAATCTCACGTTGGTGAAGCCGTTATCCTTCGCATACTTTTCAAGGAGCATCCGCTGGTTCTGAATACTGTTGGAGTCGCCCTTGAGTTCGTCCTCCTGACTGAGTCTGCCGTATAAAAGATCGAGGTCTGGGCTTTATCAAAAAAGACGGTGGCGTCCTCAAAACAGGGGGCGAATTTTCCGTTTTCTTCTTCCTCATGAATCACTTCAGCGGTTTCATAAGCGCCGAGGACTCCTGTTTCGAGATAGTGGCGTATGATTTTTTGTTCTCTGTCCATAAAAATTCCTTTCTCCCTTGTTGGGTATATCCGTTACATTTTCCGAGTAAATTCCTGCTCCTGCTCGTTCTGAAGCTTGTGCCCCTGCGCCAGCTTTTTGAGAGCCTCCCGCTTTTTCTGCTTGCTGTCGGCGGGAGTAAAAGGCTTCAAAGCTGGCAGCGCATCTGCCATTTTTTCAATGCTTTTACCGAGCCGTACAGCGTCTGAGGCGAGCTTATTTATCGAATCAGCCTGTGCCAACCAGCCCTCGGGCGGCTCAGGAGTCTGAGGAGTAAAACCGTACGCGGCGCGATATTCGAACAGCTTCTCAAGATTATCCTTGAGGTAGGTGTCGTCGTGCAGTGTGCGGTCACGGCACTTGAATCCCTCCGGTGTAGAGAACAGGATGTATTTGTGTGCATCGTCCCAGCGCACCTCGTAGCCCTCATACTCCATGTTGGCGATGAAATCTGTGCGGGTGACGGAGTATTCAAGGGCCTCGTCGATGGCTTTCATCAGTCGGAACTTCCAGCTCTCCCCGCGTTCGGCGGCGCGGTATTCGCCTGGGGTGAGACGCTTTTTTCTTTTCTGATTTGTGTATGGCTCCAGCACGGAGAAGCCGTGAGCCCTGCAGATTTGGTCGCTGACCTGACGCTGCTCTTCGATGGAGGTGAGCGACAGGTGCAGCTTTTTTCCATCCTTGAAGCTGACCGAGTTGACAATGATGTGCGAGTGGATGTTGTCGGTATCGGTATGGGTAGCCACCACGCACTCGTAATTGGGGAACAGCTTTTCAGCCAGCTCGCGGGCAATCTCGTTGGCCTGCCATGGCGTGATCTTCTCTTTATCCGAGAAGGACTGGACGAAATGAAAGAAGCAAACGTCAGATGTTTTTCTGAACAACTGCTTCGTCGCCATCATTTCGAGGTAACTGCTGTAGGGTGTGCAGTTGACGCCGCTCTCAATTCGGACGCCGTCACAGCGGACTTTTTTATCCTGAAGCACATAAGCCAGCGCGCCAAACATTCGTCCGCAGGACTGCTTTTTCACTTTCACTCGGGTAAAGGTCGCCATCACTTTACCTCCCGTGTCAGATGGTTCAGCGCCGAGGTAATATTGCCGAAGGCTTCAGACACCTCGTCGAGACGGACAGTCTCAATCCTGCCCATATGCGCCAGCGTGGTAAGCTGGTTGAGATTCCGGCCAGCCGCTTTCATCTGTCCGATTAAAGGCTCAACGCCGTCGATGATGACAATTTCCTTGTTCAGTGCACAGGAAGTCAGATAGTCCGTTACGGTCAGTCTGGCTCTTTTGGCGTTGATTTTTATCTTGTTCAGGTCGGCACTGCTGACTCTGAACGCATAGGTTTTATCCTTCTGTGTAAGGCTTCAGATTATTACAAACATTAACAGCACAGAAAAATCAGATTATTGCTACGTCTATAATTATTTCTAGAAACTATCTGCGTTTCTTAACTGCATATTTCAATATATCAGTTGACCTTAACCGGTCTTTTTTTT